>JBMNUI010000005.1:0-53397 GCA_050946195.1 Eubacteriales bacterium | reverse complement strand
CTGCCCGACTCCTCGTCCTTGGCGTATCTGTACTTGAGCGCGAGGTCGTAGTAGACCGAAACCACCGACTTGTAGCTCTCGGAGGCCATTGCCTCGAGCACCGCCCCCATCATCTGAAGCTTATCTTCCTTGACGGTGGATATAATTCCGAATGCTGTGAACTGGTCGTGAAGGAAGGTATAATACTGGTCTTGCTGTTCGTCGAGCTTAGGTATGGGTATTATCCCGTATGTGTCGGTCATGTTTTTGAGCTCGTCGGATTCGACCGAGACAAGCCGCAGGGTTACCATGGCTGCACGACCTTCGGCAAGCGCCGAAGTACCCGCCAACTGGTCGGCGGCGTCAGAGACACTTGTGACGATATAAGACCCGGGACAATTGTACCAGAGATCCAAGATTTTGTCGACTGCTACGACCATGCGGTTCTTGTCGGGGCTATACACATAGTAATTCTCGGCGTTCTTTGTAAGAATCGGGAGCCTGCAGGCAGACCAATAGGCGTCGATGTAGGCTTGGTTGGTGGTCAAAAAGCCGTATCTGTCGCCCAGATCGGCAATGTTGTTGCCGTTCATGTCGCGGTAAAACCCGCTTGCTATCTCATCCTGCCGGTCAAGCGTCCACTTGCCGTTCTCGACAATTTCGTACATGTTCCCGACATTGTTTTCTTCGAACATGTTTTTGTTGAAGAAGGTGACGAACATGTATCGGTAGAGGGTCAGCGCTACAGACCCGGTACACATATACTGCGCATTCCCGACCGACGCCGCCTGATTGAAGCCCTGCGACCAGTATCTCTGCTCAAGGTCGAGATACTCGCAGTCGTAGAGGTTATAGAATATGTTCTCGGTGGTATACATGATTGTCGAGTAGACACTGTTGGCTAAAATGTCGTAGTCATCGACCCCCGACTTTACCGCAGTACGGATTTCGTTGGACACGGCATAATTGTCGCCCGCTATTTTATAGTCCTTAATTTTTATGTTGAGGCGCTCCTCGACAGCGATGTTCCGGTTGTAAATCGCGTCATTTATCAGGTCTCCGCTCTGATCGTCGACCGCAATCTCGCCGCGCACCCAGTCGCTGTCACGGCTGATAAAGCGGATTTCTGCCTGTGCGAAGTCAAGCTCGGGGAGATTGTCCTGTGTCGTCACCTCTTCGCTGGTACTCTCCTCAGAAGAACCTGCGGCGGTGGTGGTTTCGGTACCGTCATCCGGCTGTTCAGAGCAGGCTATGAGGCCGGATATCAGCATTATCGCCAGCATAAAGAGAGAAATTGCCCGAATAATTGGTTTCATGACAAAACACCCCTCCGAAAAATCAATTTAATTGTTGACTTGTTGCCTGCGAATTGTCACTGTTGTCTTTCCGCCTGAAAAGGTCGAGCATATAGTCCTGGGCCTCTCTTATCAGGGCGATTTTGTCGTCGCCCTTGAGCTCGCACTCGATGGTGTAAACTCCTGTATAGCCGAGCGCGTCGAGCTTGTCGACGATAGCCGGAATATTGGCGCGCCCCTGACCGAGCGGCACCTGCTTGCCGAGCTTCATTCCGTCGGTCGGGTAGAAACCGTCCTTGAGGTGGGTGTCCATGACATACTTCCCGAAAATGTCAAGCGCGTCAAGCGGGTTTGCCTTGCCGTAGAGGATGAGGTTTGCGGTGTCGAAGTTGATGCCGAGATTTGAGGTGCCTATCGCCTCGATAGTACGCAGCATGGTGACCGGCGTCTCCTGCCCGGTCTCAAACAGGAAATACTGCCCCCGGGCCGCCATCGCTGTCGCGAGGTTGCGCAGGGCGGCGACAGTACCGGTAAAGTTTATGTCGTCGGGGTTCTCGGGGAGGAAGCCGACATGTGTCGCCACCTGCCGGACCTTGATTTTTGCCGCGAAGGCCGAAGCGTTGTGCAGTTCGGCGAGCCGCTGCATGCGATAGGCTGGGGGAACCAGTCCGAGGGTTGCGGGACCGTATGTGAAATTCCATTCCTTAGGACCTGACCAGCCTGCCCAGAGGGTTGAAATCTCAAGGCCGGCGGCCTCGCGGGCTTCGTTTATCTCGGCCGCCTTCTCGTCGGTGTAGGTCGCCTGATTCCATATGCAGAGCTGGCAGGTCTGCATTCCGAAATCCACGGCCTTTTTAAATTCTGCCATAACGTCGGTCTTGGGGCCGCAATTTATGAGCACACCGAGTTTTCTCATTGTATTTCACCTCGCTTATGTTTGTTCAGACATTTACAATAACTCCCCCGTTATCGGCGCTCTCGCGCAGCTTCTCGACAAGTCTCACGGTCATCATGGCGCTCTCGGGCGGATTCACCTCATTCCCGCGGCTCTGAAGAATTGTTGTGACAAATGTCCTGAGCTGCTCTACCATGCGGTTTGTGCGCGGCAGCTCGGGGGTGTAGGGCGTGCCTTCTTCGGGATAGACGGTAACCACGCCGCCCTCAAGTTTTACTGTGGCCTGCTCGAATCTTACACGGTATGACATTGAAAATTTTACGCTCCTGGCCTCGTCCCATGAGGCATCTGCCACAATAATCCTGTCGTCGCCGTACATAAAGCGGCTGTTGACCACCGCCCAACGCGCAAAGGTGTCATAAGTGATTGCCGAGACCGCACCCGGCTCCCCGAACAAAAACCGCACCATGTCGACGTCGTGGATATGCAGGTCCATAATAGCGCCGCCGGAGCGCTTAGTGTCGCGGTACCAACCCTCAAAGCCCCAGTGAGGCGGCGAGGAAAGGCGGTAAAAATATGCGGCCTTCAGCCTGCCGAAGGTGTTATTTTCTATTGCCTCCTTGAGGAAAAGATAGAGCGGCTCAAACCTCAGGCACTGGCCGACCATCAGTTTCCTGTTGCATTCGCGCGCAGTCTTTATCATATCGGCGCAGTCGGCCGAGGAGAGCGCCATAGGCTTCTCGCACAAAACATGCTTGCCGGCGCGCAGTAGCCGCTCGGTGTATTCCTTGTGAAGATATGAGGGCAGGCAGATGTCCGCCATGTCGAAATCTTCTTTTTCGAGCATTTCGTCAAGGCTGGTGTAGAGGTGCTGGGCCGAAATATCGCATTTCGGGCTGCCGTCAATGTTTATGGCCAGAGCTTTGCTGAATTGACCGGGGTCGATGTCGCAGATTGCGACAAGGTTTACCGGAAAGCCGGCCTGTCTCAAAGCGTCATATGCGCGTTTGTGGGAACGGGAAATTCCGCCGAATCCGACAATTGCCGCCTTGATTTCGGTATTGTTCATGTTCTAATTGTCTCCGTGTTTTGCCCCTCCCCGCTCGGTGTTCAGGGTTGCGGCAGGCGGGGTGTTATGTATACTAATACTAATGATAGCATAATAATCCTTTTGCGATAAGATAGTATTGTATGAAAAAGCTATACAATATTCCACAACGTATGGCCGGAAAATAATGTTGCTAATTAGTTAATTTTATGCTATATTAAGAGCAATGGAACAGCACTCAGAATTGCACCTGTTTTAGCGGGCAATAACAGGAAGAGACCCGAACAAGGAGAAAAGGGGCCGTGAAATACGTTGAGATTCCGCTGAAAAACCTGCTTCATGTGAGCAAGGTAACCACGATTCTGTATCTCTCCTTTGCCCCGGGTTATCGCTCGGGACTTGATGTGCATGACTTCTGGGAGCTTATATATGTGGACAGGGGAATAACCCGCGTTTGTGCCGGCGAGAGGGAGTTTCCCTTAAAGTGCGGCGAGGTAATCCTGCACCGACCGAACCTGCCGCACAGAATATGCTGTGACGGCACACAGAGTGCCAATGTTTTTATTATATCCTTCAACTGCAAATCGCCGGCAATGAAGCGTTTCGGGGACTCGCCTGTCACCCTTCCGCCCCCTCTCCGCCCGCTCATCACCTCAATTATCGAGGAAGGCACCAGGGTCTTCAACTGCTCGGCCCTCCCGATGACCCTCCTTCCCGATGCTCCGCTCGGCGGGCAGCAGATGATACGCATCCTGCTTGAGAGTCTGCTCATTCAACTGTTGCGAAGCCAGACTGCACCGATATCCCCCGAAGTACCGGCAAAGCAGACCGACAGCAGCCTTGTAGGCAAGATAATGTCCTACCTTGACCAGCATGTTTACGACAGGGTGACCATCGAACAGCTCTGCGAGGAATTCCATTACGGAAAAAGCCGGCTCTGCGCGCTTTTCCGCGCGGCGACCGGCAAAACCATCATCACCTATTTCACCGAAAAAAAGATTGAGACCGCCCGGGAGCTCATGCGGCAGGGCAAAACCATCTGCGAGACCGCGGCACTCCTCGGATTTGATACCCCCCAGTATTTCTCCCGGATATTCAAAATCTATACCGGCATGTCCCCGCGCGACTACCGCAACTCACTGCTCTTCTCAGTAAACTCCAAAATCAAACGCCGCCAGATTAATGCCGGCACAAAAAAGATTCAGGAGATTTGATTTTATAGGGCTCCCCCCGAACTCACGCTTCGTGGGGCTCTGCCCCACACCCCGCTTAAGACCCTTTTTAAAAAGGGTCTCGAGAATTCCCAAAAACCATAAAAACCTATATAGCAATATGCCCGCCGCCCGGAGTTTTCCGGGCGGCGGGCTTTTGCCGGACAAGGCCGGCTTTTAGGTCAAGTGCTTATTTAACGCTTCTTGCCGAGTACAACCGCACAGCCGAGTATGGCGAATATCGCAACCCCGCCGATAACCGCGGATTTGCAGTTCTTCTTCCCGACTTCATCGCCGGTGGCGGTGGTGGTGGTGGTATCTTCACTCTTGGGGGCCGTGGTGGTCTCGTCACCACCCGGGGCCGTGGTGGTTTCGTCATTATTTGAGGGTTCGGTTTCTTTAGGCTTTGAGGTAGTGGTCTCCTCTTCGGTCTCCTTCTCAAGCGGCGACTCGGCATTCAGGCGCTGCTCGCGCAGGGCAAGGTCAATTGTAGGATAGGGATCGGTACCGACAGTCTGCTTGAACACCGGTGTATCGGCCGCAGCATTGAGCTTGCTGAGTATGGCTCCGCTGCTCAGCTCTTCAAGCGTGCAGCGGGTCACCCTGCCCCAACCTATTGCCTCCTCAATTTTTATGCGCTGGGGTTCATTTTCACTAGCACTTGCATAGGTATACCATTCGGTGGTGTTGTTGTCGCATATGTAGTTGTCATGAAGCTCCATTTCGGAGGTCTTGGCACTCGAGCAACCCATGATGCAGCGGTAGAGCTCTCTCATGCCCTCGCCCTCACGTGTTAACAACTCGCCCACAGCAAGGCACCCGATAATCTTGTTGTTTATTGAGTTGGAGTAACCGATTATAAGCGATGAATACGAGATACCATCCGTTCTCCCGGCTATGACGTTGCCGATTGACATGCTGTGCCTGATTTCAATGTAATAATTGGTGGTGGCCCCGCTGGCATAGCAGTAACCGACAAACCCGCCCACGCGGTACCCGCCGGTAATATCAGCAGTGTTTATGCAGTATATGATGGTATAGGGCACACCGATGTTATTACCCGAAACACCGATGTTGCCTGCAATTCCGCCGGCGTCATAACCGCTATTTATTAAACCTGTATTAGTGCAATCAACGATGTCACAGTTGACAAACATTGCCTCATAAGCAGCCCGGCCTACAATTCCGCCTACATGGCTGCGGTTGCCGACGCCGGTAATATTGCCATGGTTTTCACAATACTTTATCTCCACACCGCCGCCACGGCCCGCAATGCCGCCGACAAAGGTCGCATAATGGGCGGAGGATTCAATTTCCGCGGTCTCAACCGTGATGTTGCCGTAATTTACGCATTTTCTGAAATAACTGCTGCTGTAGCTTTCCGCGTCGGCGAGAATTCCGCCCGCGGCAATGCCCGAAGTTTTATCAGCGCCCAGCCCCGTAACTATGATGTCCACCTTATTGACCACATTTTCGGCTATCATGCCGTCGGTTGTGTGGACAGCAAAGGCGGCAAGGTTTTCAGCGCCTTTGATCTCTGTGCCGTCAATGGTGAGGTTTCTGACCAAACCGTTGAATTCGGCGAACAGCGGGACTGCGGTAGTGATAGTGTGCCCGTTGCCGTCAAAGGTTCCCTTAAACTCCTTCTCGTATGTAGTTGTGATAATGATGTCGGCATTCAGATAATAATCCCCATCGAGATCCATTGCAGCGAAGTCCTGAGCCGAGTTGATAGGAGTACCTTCGGCAGCGCCGGAAACCGAGGTGCCGACACAAAGCAGCGAAACAAACATAGCCATAAAGATCAGGATAGACAATGCTTTCTGCATGGGTTTTCCTCCTTGTATTTTATATTTTACTTGGTGTACCCTCCCGAACACAAACGGTCCGGGTGCCGGTGATAATTGTGCTAATTTTAATTATAACTATATGTTTTGCATTTGTCAAGAATTATTATGCATTATGTATATTCTGCTGATTTTAATGCTGATTTTTTGTAAATGATATATAAAACCGGTCGCCCCGGCAGATTGCCGGGGCGACCCAATTGCCGTTTTTCCGGGGGTTGCATTAATGCCAGAGCAGCCAAATCAGCACATACCCCGACGTCACCGCGGCAAGTGTGAAGGGAACGCTGATTTTCATGAAATCCTTGGCGCTGACGTTGTAGCCTTCCTTCCTCAACATGCCAAGCCCGGTGATGTTGGCCGACGCACCTATCGGCGTGAGGTTGCCTCCCAGCGTCGCCCCGCTTATAAGTCCGAAGTAGAGCAATGTGGGGTCTATCCCCATCATGCCTGCAATCCCGCCGGTAACCGGCAGCATAGTGGCGACATAAGGGATGTTGTCTATAAACGCCGAGAAAAGCACCGAAGCCCAGACCAAAAGCGTATACATTAAAAACACGTTGTTTCCGCTGACCCTGACGAAAAGCTTGCTGACCTCGTCGACCACCCCCGCCTCGGTAATGCCGCCGATGACGATAAAGAGGCCGCCGAGCAGCAGAAGAGTGAAATAGTCTATCTCCCTGAGCGTCTTTTTCAGCGGCTCAATACTGCGCTTCTTGATGATGTCGCGGATAATTCCTACCACCATGAGCCCGACGCAGATGAGACCGTTTGTAATTGCAGGCTTCTTATCCTCGGGGATGAAGGAGGCAAGAATCAAAAGCACGATAGTGCCAAGTAACAGCGCGGTCGGGAAATAATCCTCGACTACCGTCCTCTCAAAAGTCTCGATTGGCTGTTTTTCTTTTCGGAACACCCAGAGCAGCACAAGCGTTGCCGCAACAGCCCCTATCTGGACTATCCAGAACAAGCCCGGCTTTCCCCGGTAGAAGAAGAAGTCGAGAAAGTCCATATCGGCATGGCCGCCGAGCATTATTGAGGTGGTATCGCCCACAAGCGTGGCCGCTCCCTGAAGGTTTGAGGATATGGCGATCGCGATAATGCTCTTAACAGGGGAGATGTTCAGTTTCTTTGAGATGGTGAGCGCGACCGGGGCTACCATGAGCACGGTTGCCACGTTGTCGACAAATGCCGAGATAATCCCCGCGAAAAGCGACAGCGATATGATTGCCCATTTGACGTTAGGCATTTTGGTAATGATTATATCCGCAAGGAGAGACGGCATCTTCGATTCGATAAACAGCGAGACGATACCCATCGTTCCGGCAATCATCATAATGACATTCCAGTCTACCGCAAAGAAAACCTTGCCGACCGGAAGAATTCCGAGTATGACGAAAAGCGCGGCGGAGGCCAGTGCGACATATGCTCTGTACTTCGGCAAAAGGAGCAGCAGGACATAGGTTAAAAGGAATAATACAAGTGGTAAAAAAACCAATTTGACACGACCTTTCTAAAAAAACACCATTCCCTTTAATTATATCATAATCGTCGTTTTTTGGCCAACATTTTTTTATTATTTTTTTTATTAATGCGGAATTAATATCGAACAATTTACCGCAACCCCAATAATGAGAGTTGAAGCCAATGGCATACGGCTGACCCGGAGCATAAAAAAGCAGAACCGCGGCATCAAGTACCACAGCGGTTCTGCCTGTTCTTATTATGCCCCCAGCCGAATACTTCTGAGTTTTCAGCCTCGGTTGGCAGATTTGCCGAAATCCGGTTTTATACCCCAAGCCGCAGGCGCCTCTTTTGCTCGGCCTCGGTTGCCGAGCTCACCGGGACATGCCCGGGCAGCGGCAGGATTTTTTCGTGGATCGTGTCTATTATCCAGCCGGGCTGCGGGAAGAAGAATTCGTCAAATTCAAAGGGCGGTGTTATCCAGTTCCGCGCCCCGACCACGGCAGGCGGCCCGTCCAGCCAGTCAAAGCAAAGCGAGGTGATGTTCTGCGCAACATCATTCAGGAATGACCCGCGCGCGCAGGCGTCGGACACCAGCACCACGCGCCCGGTTTTCTTCACCGACTCGACTATCTTTGAATAGTCAAACGGAACGAGGCTGTGCAGGTTGATAATTTCGGCGTTTTTACCGTATTTTGATTTCAGCATATCTGCCGCCTCGACAGCGCGGTAGAGTGCCGCACCGACAGTCAGAATTGTTATATCGTCGCCCCTTCTTATAAGGTTTGTATCCCCGATTTTTATCTCATAGGGCTCCTCCGGCACCCCGCCCTCATGAAACCGCTCGGGCATGTCGTAGATCCTCTGGCTCTCAAAGAAGATTACCGGGTCGGTCCCATTGAGCGCCGCGGTCATCAGCCCGCGCGCCTCATACGGGGTCGCCGGGAAGCAGACCTTAAGCCCGGGTATGTGGGCGCAGAGCGAGGTCCAGTCCTGCGAGTGCTGGGCGCCGTATTTCGAGCCGACCGACACCCGCACGACCACCGGCATTTTGAGTATGCCGGCGCTCATGGCCTGCCACTTTGAGAGCTGGTTGAATATCTCGTCACCGCAGCGCCCGATAAAGTCGGCGTACATCAGCTCGACCACCGCCCGGCCGCCGCACATCCCGTAGCCGACCGCAGTGCCGACAATCGCCGCCTCGGAGATCGGGGCGTTGAACAGCCGGTAGTGCGGCAGGGCGTCCATCATGTCGCGGTAGACCGCAAAGGCGCCTCCCCAGTCGCGCACGTCCTCGCCGTAGGAAATCATGGTCGGGTCTTGGTAATACTTGTCGATCAGCGACTCGGTGATGGCGTCGCGCAGGTTGTAGGCCTTCATTTTGCTGACCGGCTTGCCGTCCTCGTCTGTCAGGGTGCGCACCTTGGATTTTATTTTTTTATAAGCCGGGCACTCCTCCTTAGGCAGGGTGTATTCGGGCGCCCGCTCGTCAAGTTTCGGTATGCGCAGGTTTGAGAACATGATCCGCTCGACCACTCCCGGGTCGGCAACAAAATCGGCATACGGGGACACAGCCTTGTCGGCGGCATGGCGGCAGATTCTTGTCATCCGCTCTACAGTCCCGGCGATTATGTCGTCAAATGCGGTGTCGGGAGCAACTCCCGCCTCTACCAGCGCACGGCGGTAGGTGATCATCGGGTCGTGTTCGCGCCAGGCTTCTATCTCCTCCTTTGTGCGGTAGGCATTCTGGTCGGAGGTCGAGTGCCCCGAATACCTGTATGTAACAATGTCAAGCAGCACCGGTCCCTGACCCGAGTGCAACAGCGGGAGTTTTCTCTCCATCGCGTCAATGACCGCCAGGGGGTTGTAGCCGTCAACCCGCTCGGCGTGCATCTGGCTCGGACAAATCCCGGCGCCGAGCCGGGCGGCCATGTCGTATGCCATGGTCTCGCCGCGGGTCTGGCCGCCCATGCCGTAGCTGTTATTGAAAACATTGAAAAGAATCGGCAGGCCGCCCTTCATGTCACCCTCCCAGAGGGTGTCAAACTGTGCCATCGCGGCAAAGTTCATGGCCTCATAAACCGGCCCGCAGCCAAGCGACCCGTCGCCGATATTGCATACCACAACACCCGGGCGGCGGTTGCACTTCTTGAAGAGCGCGGCGCCGGTGGCTATCGGAGTGCTTCCGCCGACAATGGCGTTATTGGGGTAGACACCGAACGGCAGGAAAAAGGCATGCATCGAGCCGCCGAGCCCCATGTGAAAACCGGCTTCTCTTGCAAAAATCTCGGCAAGCGTGCCGTAGAGAATGAACCTGATTGCCAGTTCCTTTACAGAATCGGACTTGCCGAGCGACTCTACCGCGCGCAGAGTCCGCCCGCCCATAAAATTCTCCATGATTTTGAGGAGCTGGTCGTCGGGCAGCTTATTTATTGCCGAGAGCGACTTTGCAATAATCTCGCTGTGACTGCGGTGTGAGCCGAAGGTGAAGTCATCAATGCCCAGAAGATATGCCATTCCGACGGCGGCAGCCTCCTGCCCCATAGACAGGTGAGCGGGGCCGGGGTAGGTGGTCTGAACGCCGTTGTAACTGCCCTGAGTTTTTATAAGGCTTAGCATCGTCTCAAACTCGCGACAGATGGCGATGTCGCGGAAGATGCGGACTAAATCCTCATCCGAGTAGCGTGCCCTCTCGTCGTTTATCGTCTTGTTGTACTGGTTGACCGGTATGTCGGTAAATGTGATTTTTCCCGGTGCGCGTGTAGCTACAGGGTTGACAAATAGTGATTTCGGCATTTTCGGTCCCTCTCGTATTATATTTTCTTCGGGCAGCCCTGCTGCCGCTTTTATAGCCTGAACAGCCCCTCACGTATTATTTCGCTGACCGTCGGGTGCGGGAAGACCAGCTTCTGCAGCCGGGCGAGCGGAAGTTCTGTGTCGAGCATCAGGGCGGCGCCGTATATCATCTCCGAGGCATACGGGCCAATTATGTGAACCCCCACAAGCCGCTCGCGGGATGTGTCATACACCAGCTTGCAGAAGGCCGCGCCTCCCTCTGCCTCGGCGACATACCTGCCGGCATAGGTCATCGGGATTTTTACTTCCTTGACAGTGAGTCCTTTTGCGGCAGCGCTCTCCTTCGATTCGCCTGCCGAGGCGACTTCGGGGTCGGTGTAAATTACCGACGGGATGTGGCCGTATCTCATCTCGTCTTTTTGGCCGAGCATATGCGAAACGGCAACCTCGGCCTCGCGGTATGCGGTGTGGGCCAGCATCATGCGCCCGTTGCAGTCGCCGACGGCGTACACGCCCGGGAAATTTGTGCAAAGCCGGCTGTCGGTGACAACAGCCCCGCGGCTGCACTCAATCCCCAGCGTCTCAAGCCCGACACCCTCTGTCACCGGTCTCCGTCCGGCAGCCAGCAGCAGAGTGTCGCACTCAAGCCTTATCATTCCGCCGTCTTTATCTTCATATGTAACTGCTCCCGCGCCAATTTCCCTGACCCGGCAGGAGAGCCTTAACTTCATGCCGCGCCGGCCGTATTCGTTCATCAGCACCCGGCAGATTTCAGGATCTGTATCTCCCGCAATCTTCGGGGACAGCTCAATAACCGTAACATCAACACCGACCGAGCTGAAGTAGCAGGCCATCTCAAGCCCGACCACGCCCCCGCCGATGACGACCAGCGAGTGCGGAAGATCTTTCATCTCAAGAATTTCGCGGTTGGTTTTGACAAAGCCCGAGGCAAGCCCCTCACTAAGTCCCGGAATCGGCGGCAGAGCTGCCTCGGAGCCTGTGGCAATGCAGAGCCGCGCCGCCCTGTATTTTTCGCCCTCAGCGTCCTCGACAACAAAACAGCCCTCGGCGCGTCCGGCTATTTTTGCATTTGACTTTATCACCGTCACCCCGGCGGCCTTCATCGCCGCCTCAATGCCACCGATAAGTGTTTTTACCACCCTGTCCTTGCGGGCGACAGCCTTTTTGTGATCATATTTTGCCCCGGTAACGCTTACCCCGAAGGTCTCGCTCTCGGTTGCGTGGCGGTAGAGCTTGGCGCAGTGGAGCAGCGACTTTGTGGGAATGCAGCCCTCATTGAGGCAGACCCCGCCCAGCGCCCTTTTTTCAAAGAGCGCCACCTTCATCCCGCCGGCTGCAGCGCGCTCGGCGGCAAGATAGCCTCCCGGCCCCCCGCCGATTACTATAAGATCGTACCTTTCCATATGTATCAACCCCTCACCAGCAGAGCCGTAAAGTTCTCAAGATTCCCGCAAAGCTCCTGCATAAACCGCGCCGCCGGCGCGCCGTCAACCACTCTGTGGTCATAGGTCAGCGAGAGCCCCATTGCCGGGTAAAACTCATGCCCGCCGCCCTCAACCTCGCGCACGCGCTGTATGATGCTGCAAACCCCGAGAATCCCGGTTTGCGGCGGGTTGAGTACCGGGGTGAAGAACTCGACCCCCAGCGCCCCGAGGTTTGAGACGGTAAAGCTCCCGCCCTGAAGCAAATCTGGGCTGATGCTGCCCGACCTTGCCGCTGTGGCAAGCTCTTTGACTTCCTTTGATATTTCAATGAGCGATTTCTTGTCGGCATTGAATGCTACCGGCACCAAAAGCCCGCGCGGCGTGTCGACCGCCACCGCAAGATTTACTGTGCGATAGCGCCGCAGAATCCCCTCCTCGGGAATTGTGGCATTGAGGTCGGGGTGGTTTTTCAGCGTCCTTGAAACGGCAAAAAGCACCATGTCGCCAAGCGTGACGCCTGCAAGCTCACCTCCGGCAGCCTTGAACTCGGCCCGGCAGCGGAGGATGCTGGTCGCGTCAAAGCTGTGGTGGTTTGTGAGCTGGGCGCTTGTGGCAAGCGACTCCTTCATGGCTCTGGCAATCGCCCGTCTGATACCCGTGAGCTTTATTTCCTCGTATTCGCCCGCAGACTGCACCGGCTTCGGTTTTTCTGTCCGCCCTTCCTTCATCAGCCGGCGTATATCGGGCTCAATCACGCGTCCCATGGGGCCGGTCCCGCTCGCCTCACGCGGGTTTACCCCCGCGCGCTCTGCAAGTCCCCTCGCCCGCGGGGAGATTCGGAAAATGTCGCCTTCCCCGGGTGTGTTCGCAGGCACAACCTCAGGCGCTTCGGGTGTATCTGTCCGGGTCCCGGTGATTTCGGCCTTGCCCTGCCCGGTAACAGCGCTTGTTCCCGCCTCTGTGTCGGCGCGGCTTGTGCCTGCCGCCGGCTTTGCCGACGCGGGGCGCAGGGTCGAGACATCCTCGCCCGGCTGACCGATAGCGCAGACATTGGTGAGCACCGGTACCTCCTCGCCCGGCCCAAAGAAAATTTCAAGCAGCACGCCGGCCTCGGTCGACTCGCACTCAAAGGAGGCCTTGTCGGTTTCAAAGTCGAACAATATATCACCGACCGCGACCGGATCTCCCGGCTTTTTTTTCCACTCGCCTATGATACAGGACTCGACGGTTATCCCCACCTTCGGCATCACAACCGCTTTTGCCATTTTAGGTCTCCTTTTATATCTGATTGAAATGCTTCAGAAGGTACTTCTCGGCCTCATCGCACCAAAGCCTTCTGTTGGCATCGGTAATTTCGGCCAGCCCCGCAAAGAAGAGGTTGCGCTCCCCGAGCTTCGGAAAGTCCTCGATTGCGGTCAGCGGCAGGTCAATTCCGGTATATATCAGCTTTTTGCCGCCCGGGATTTTGGGCAGGTTCAGGGTGGTCTCGGGGACGCAGTCAAGCCCGCCTATGTGGGTGACGAGTATTGCGGGGTTGAGCTTCCCGCAGCTCATCATCTCAAGCGCCTCACGCATGTCCTCGTTGTTCCCGCCGGTCGTCGCGACAATATGCGTGCGCGAGTAATGCACTTTGAAAAAGTTCAATCTTGCCGAAAATTCGGGGTCTACCGGCCCGGCAAAGAAGTTCAGACAGCCGTCGGCCGCCAATATCCGGTCGGCCTGCTCGACAAGCTGTGCAACCGGGGCGAAGACCAGCACGTCGTCATACCCGCGCCCCCCTGAAAAAGCCATCAGCTCAGCATCAGGGTCGCTGCAGTCTGCCTGATTGAGATACTTAAGCTCCACCCCACGGGAGGCCGCGTACTCAACCGAAAGTATCTCGCCGGCACGTTTGAGCCGCGCCCGGTCTATGTCGGTGACTATCAGCTTTGAGGGTTTTCTGTCGCAGTTGAGGATGTATTCAATCGCCGAAAGTCCCATCGGACCGGCTCCGGCGAGCAGCGCCATGAACCCGCCCTCTTTTATTCCCATTATGTGCTGATACCTGCCCGGCCCGGCATGGTGATACATTGCGTGAAAGGTCCCCGCGACGCAGGAAAAGGGCTCGGTCAGCGCGCCGGCAAAAAAGCTCTCGCCCTCATAAACAAACAGGCAGTCTGTTTCCATCACCTGCCGCGGGATAATGATATATGTCGCGTCCCCGCCGTAATACGGGAAGGAATAACCGGGCGCCGCCATCGACCCCTTGTAGTTCATCGCCGGCTGAACCGTGAACTTCTGCCCCGGTTTGTACTTGCCGGCATACTTTGACCCGACCCGCACAAACTCGCCGCAGAACTCATGCCCGACAATGACCGGGTTTTCGGCAATGTCGGGCGGCACCCGCTTGTGGGCGGTGCCGAGCTTTGCCGCCTTGTAGGTCGAGGGGCAAAGCGAGTCGACCACCACCCGGGCGAGTATCTCGTCCTCCTCGATTTCGGGCAGCTCAAACTCCTCTATTCTTAAATCCTGGGCTCCGTGCAGCCTTACCGCTCTGGTTTTCATTTTCGTCTCCGTGCTATCCTCTTTCTCTCTCAACAAGCATCCATGCCGCCTTGACCAGATGTGAGAACTCCGGCTCGGCAAGCTGCGGGCAGATAAAGCTCTGGCGCGGCTGGTTTATGTCCTCGCCGGATATCTGTAGCATCCCGAACTCGCGGCATTTTGCCATCAGGCGCTCAAGCTGCGCTCTGGTGTTTCTTGAGGGCATGAAGGTGATACCCTTCACCCCCTTCTCATACAAAAACTCAAAGAGCTCGTCAAGGTAGCTATCCTCAAAGGCTTCGGCACGCTTGTCGCCGGTGGGCGAATCGCCGACATCGCCGAGATAGGCATAGCAGAGTATCCCATGGACCTCTTCACCGAGTTTAACCGCCTGCTCTATTGTCATCAGCTCTTCATCGGCCGGAACATAAATCCTCGGGTTGAGCGAGGATTTAAGGACCCCTAAAAGGTCGTAGCCAAAATACAGCGGATCTGCCTCCTTGAGCCAGCGGCGTTGGCGCGCCGTGAGTTTTAAGCCAAGCGAATTCTCAAGAAATCGAATAACCCCGCTCTCACCGACCTCTTGTATAATCCTTTTGGCAAGGGCGAAAAGTAGATGCCGCTCGGTCACACTCCCGCCATCATGGTACATTGAAATCGGCAGAATATCGCTCTCAAAGTCTATTTCAATGCCGAAAGGCGACATTATCTCGTTGATTTTTGCGGTCATTTTGCGGTTTCGCAGGTTCCGCTTCCCGCGCAGCCCGGCAAAAACCTCCTGGACCCGCGAAAAGTATGCCTGCGGCACGCTGTGCAGCGCCATGTATGCAACCCCCGGCTGGTCGGGGTTGTTTATTTTTCGGTGCTCAAAGGGTGTGCCGGCAAGAGTTACCCGGAACTCGACCCCGCAGGTAGTGCCGACCCGGGCAAGCTCGCCGGCGCGCCGGAATTCCTCCCCGCCGCCGATGCTGTCGTGGTCCATTATGCCGGCAGCCGGCAGCTCGCGCGAAAACCAGATTGCCGCGGTCGGCGAGTAGGGCGAGAACGAATAGGTTGTATGTATGTGATTGTTTGAATACTCTGGTCTTATGCCCGGCGCCGGCTCGCGTCTCAGCAGCAGCTCAAGGTTGTCAAGGCGCTCTTCCTTGTCCGGAACGCAGAGCAATCTTAATATCTCGGTTTTTTCCATGTCATGCCACCTTAAAGCGACTTGCGGTATGATTCGGCCTCCCAGTGGACCAGAAACTCCACAAGCTCAGCCGGAAGGTGCCGCGGTCCGCCGAACGAGCGGGAGTAGACGGCTATTTTCATGGCGTCCTCGGCGAGCAGCATTGCATTTTTGGCCTCTTTTTCGGTCCGGCCGAAGGTATACAGCCCGGCACCCCGGACTAAAACCGTCCTTTTTCCGATAGTTCGGGCTTTTTCCACATCGTCAATATACTCCGCCCCCGGGCCGCAGTAAACCACCTGGTCGGGGTTGAAAGGTGTCAGCATATCCTTTGCCGCTTCATAGCTTGCCGCAAAGGCCCTTGCCGTGGTGCTGCCGTTGTAGCAAAAATATTCACAGCCCGAGAGTTTCGCAAGCTTCTCACCGTACCCCGGCTCAGCCCCGCCGTCGCCGGTCTGCGGGAACTCGCTAATGCAGCCGGCAAGTTTTTCGGTCATGCATGACAGCATACTGTCAAGCTCCTCAGGCGTATCCGCGGCAAAGAAAACCCCGTGGTTCTCAAGCAGAACCACCCCGGGCGGGCGGCCCGCAACCTTCATTTTTTCATGCATCAACACAGCCAGCGTATAGCCCGGGCGGCAGGCTGAGACCCAGACAACCTCATCTCCAAGCAGCCGGCGTGCCTCGGCCTCGCCTCCGCGCGAGCAGGTAAGCCCGTTTACCAGCGCCGGGTGCAGGTGGAGCACGTATTTTTGCCTGAAAAGCGCGTGAAGGAGGGTCTCGACGCTCGGCCGCTTGTGCTCCTCGCCGGGGGCGCGGCAGGCCAGCATATCGGCGAGTACCGCAGCCTCGCGCTCACGGTCACCCTCGGGGTATTTGCTCTCAAAAATATGATACAACCTCTCCAGATCCATTTTGGCAAAGCTGGCTTCTGAGGCATCCTTTAAAGCGGTGCCGGAGCATTTTATGTACATAATGCCGTCTTGCTTGGCGGAGGTGTTCCCGCCCCCGGCGTTGACAAGCTCGGGGTCGGCACCGTACTTTCGCGAAAATTCTATCAGGGTCTCAAGAGCGTCCATTATAGCTCCTTGCAATTGTCCCGCACGTTGCCGGGGCAAATAGAAAACAAAATTCATGGTTTATTATACCGTCACATATGACCGTTGTCAATACATTTGCACAACAATTCACATGTTGTATGGCATATCCCACACAATACAATAATCTTTTGGGTTGTGGGACTCCGCCTCATAACCCGCCTTTACAACGGGGGCGCTGCCCCTACACCCCCGCTTAAAAGAAACCCCGAAAACTTCTACACCATATTGTTTAATAATGTAACACGGGCATCGCCAGTAACCCAAAGGCAACAAAGCGCAGGATGTGGGGCCCGCGCTACAGAATTAGCTATATAAGTTGTGTAAAGTTCTTGAAGCGGGTTTGGTAGAAACTTCTTTTGAGAAGTTTCTACCAAGCGTGTCCCTAATACAATCCTATCCTGACGATTATCACCGAAAGGTCGTCGCGGCTGCCGAGGCTTTGCGCCCGGCCTATTATTTTTTTGGCCATATGTGTCAGATCCTCCTCCCATTCGCGCGACAGCAGGTCGGGCAGCCAGCCGCGGCACTCGCCCTCGCCGCCGGCCTCCCTGTCCCGTTCTTTTTCCCGGTCGGCGTCTGACACCCCGTCGCTCACCATGACGATGACATCCCCCTCGCTCACCTCGAGCCTTGTCAGCTGTGCGTCAAGCGCGCCGAGTATCCCGATAGGCAGGGTTTTTGACTGCAGCTTGAAGATGCCGCCGGCGCGGCGGACATATGTCGGCGCGGCCCCGCTTTTAATCAGCGCGGCGATCCCGGTCAAAAGGTCCACTTCGAGCAGGTCGACGGTGGCCGAGCATTCATGCTCGCGCGCGCCCCCGCGCAGCACGCCGTTGAGCATGCGCAGCGCGGTGGTGGTTTTGTTCCCGGCCATAAGCATTTTTTCAAGGAAAATTGAACACACGCCCGAACTGAAGGCGGCGCTCTCGCCGGTACCCATACCGTCGCTTATCAGCGCGTAAAAATAATCATTTTCGGTCTCGAACATCACGGTGCTGTCGCCGCAAACCCCGCCGGAAAGCTCGCCCGCAGCGGTCTGGCAGACCCTCTCGACGGCATATTTTCGCTTGGTGGTCAGGGTCATGGACAGCCTCTGCCCCCGCCCGTCGCAGAATTCGAACATCGGGTCCTCAAGTCGGCAGCCGGTTATCCTCTCAAGAACACGCTTGACCGCCCCCGCGTCGGTCCTCGCGCCGTTGGCTTCGATTCCCCGTGCTGAGATGAATTTCCTCCTGCCGCCGTAAACATAAAGCACGGCGGGGGTCAGTTCGAGATTTGACAAAGCTACTGTTATTTTTGCCTCCATGTCGCCCGCGCGCTCATAATCGGCGCGCATTTCCTCGACCGCATCGGTGAGAATCCGCGACATCGCGTCGTAGTCGAGCGCAAAAACCCCGATTTTCTCGCTCCGCAGCACCGCCTCGGTGAGCGAGGCGCAGCCGGCGTTTATATCAGAAATAATTTTCGGTATATTCTGGCAGCGTTTTTTTATGTTCTCGGGTATGCAGCCGGCCTCGGCCCTCCCCCGCTCGTGAAGCCCGGCACAGAGCCTTGCAATCATGTCGAGCGAGCTGCCGTACTCAAGCCCCCAGCATATGTCGTGCTTGGCGCAGCCCGTGCAGGTCTTGTCGAACACCCGGTCGCAGACCCGCCGCAGGTCGATAATACCCGGCCGGCGCAGCCTGTCGCTGAGATTGTAAAATATTTCGGAAAGCGAGGCAAAGCTCCCCGACACTGCAAGCAGCTTGTCCTCATTGGACTTTATCCGCTGCTTTGACAGTTCGGCCTCGGCAATCAGCTTTTCCTCCCTCGAGGTCGGCAGCTCATCTGCCCCCGCAAGTCCGAGGAAGCCGGCCCGCTCGGCCCCGACAAAGGCCGCCGAGGAGAGCAGCAGCCCGGGAAGCAGCCGGGTGAGCGCATCAAGGCCGTCGATATACAGCCCCCAGGTAATGCCCGAGGCAAAGGCTGCGGCTGCCGCCAGCGTCGGCGACACGCCGTAAAGCAGCCCTTCGGCTATCCCGGCCAGCACAAAGAGCGGCGCGTACACCGGCTCGTAGGCCACTCCGCAGACAAGCCCTGCCGCCGCTCCCGCAAGTATCCCCTCTTTCCGGCAGACCAGAAGGGTCGCGAAAAAAGCTCCGAAGGCGGCCGCCGAAATCCCCATAATCACAATTTCGCGGGCCGAATAGCAAAGCCCGGCCAAGAGCACCGCACCCCCCGCAAGGTAGCGCAAGCGCTTTTTCATGCCCCCAGCGCCGCCGGCAAACCAGCCGGCAAAAAGCCAGACCAAGGCAGGCGACACAATAATCGCAAAAATTGTGCCGAAAAGGTCATAATAGCGATACCCGCCGGCAATTATGGTATAGAGCCCTAAAATAAAGGCGCAGAGCGACGAGGTCGTCATCCTCAGGCTGACATTTTCGCTAAAGAGCCGGGTGCGCAGCCATTTCAGACGCGCCGAAGTGGCCGGCGGCGCCTCGCTGCCGCCGGCGGTATCTATAAAAATTCGGGTAGCCACCCTGAGCAGAAGGGTTATGATATAAGCCCCGATATAGACCGCGGGGTACGGGACCGCCGGCGTCGAGGCAATAAGCCCGATAAGAATAAAAGGAACCCTTTTTCCCGACGCGCAGAAGAAGGCCAGTCCCAGCGGAAAGCTGCCGAAGGGCAGCCTGCACCCCCCGAGCAGATACGCAGCCCCGGCATATGCCAGTCCCTTCACCGCCTCGTCGGCAAGCGCCCTGCCGCGGACCTTCAGGCCGGCCGCCGGCAGGCCCTTATCAACCGCCTGCCCGCTCGCATATCTCCCCTGTCTTTGATTCTGCATCAAGTCCACCGTCCTTTGCATCCAGCCTGTCCGTTTTTGTGTGTATATAATACAACGCCGACACACACAAAACACGTCGAAGCGGCGGGCGCGTGAATTGAGTTATCAGGGCGGGCAATCGTGCGAAATGACCGCACATAGGTTTTGACGGCGCCGGGAGACGTAAATTATGGTATTTTATGGCGCATGCCTGCGGTTATTAAAATAAAATCCCGAACGATTTTTTAAGTTCAGGCATGGTTTTTTGGTCATACCCCTTTCAATTGTTGTATAAATATGGTATAATGTCCCCGCGGCGTCAGCAATATTACATCAGTTTTACGAGGTCACAATGAAGCCCAAGCTTGCATGCTGTTTTACAGGACATCGCTCAATACCCTACAAAACCTTAAAAAAACTGAACATCCTGCTCACCGATACCATCCGCATGCTCGCGGCCGGCGGTATCCGCGTATTCCGCACCGGGGGAGCTGTTGGCTTTGACACTCTGGCTGCGCTCAAGGTCCTCGAACTGCGCGATCAGCTCGGCATCGAGCTTGAGCTGATATTGCCCTGCCGCGACCAGACCCGCGGCTGGAGCGACCGGGATAAGAAATACTACGATTACATACTCTCGGCCTGCGACCGCTATTATTACATCAGCGACACCTACACCCGCGACTGTATGCTCGAGCGCGACCGCAAGCTGGTTGAGGGCTGTGTGCGCTGTGTTGCATACTGCAAAAAGAACACCGGAGGCACGGCATATACCATGTACTACGCGCTGAAAAAAGGGGTGGAGGTCATAAATCTTGCCGACTCTGTCTGAATGCCGCGGCAGCCGTGCAACCGCCCGCCGAAAGCATTTTCAAACGCCCCGCTTTATGGTATAATTGCCGTAAAGCGAGGTGTTTTGATATGGACAGATTTGCATTTTACAATACCCGGCTCGGACTGCTGAAAATCGGCTATTCCGATACCGCGGTTTTTTTCTCTCAATAACCGATAAACCCGACTCCCCGAACGAGCCCTCGGAACTGTCGGAGCGGGCGTACACAGAGATTCAGGAGTACCTTGCCGGGGAGAGGCAGACCTTTGATTTTGAATATGAGCTTCGCGGCACTCTATTTCAGGTTTCGGTCTGGCGCGCGCTTGCCGGAATCCCTTACGGGCAGACGCGGACCTACCGGCAGATTGCAGAGACAATAGGAAATCCGCGCGCCTGCCGTGCGGTCGGCATGGCCTTAAGCAGAAACTCGCTTATGATTGTAATCCCCTGCCACCGGGTAATAGGCGCCGGCGGCAGCCTTGTCGGATATGCCGGCGGAATTGAGATAAAAAGGTTTTTGCTTGAGCTTGAGGGCTGTGTGGTGAATGCAAAACATCAGCCCTGAAACTGCCGGCGGCCCGGTTTTGGCGGTATTTCAAAAATTACTTCCGAATAACCGCATCAAATCTCGTCATTCCCCTTGAAAAACCGGGACATATGTGGTAGAATTGTAGGACTGTAATCTGCCCGTGGCGCAGTTGGATAGCGCGCAAGACTCCGACTCTTGAGGTCGCAGGTTCAAGTCCTGTCGGGCAGGCCAAAAAAGCCGCAATTTGTCTGGGACAAATTGCGGCTTTTTTATTCACAACATTACTTAACTGCGGGTTCGGGCTCAAGGTAGCACTCCCTGAGCAGGGCGATATCCTCGTCGGTCAGCTTCAGCCCGTCGCGCAGAAAGCCCTCGGTACCCCCGAATTTTTCGTCGAGCGCGTCGAAAGCAGAGTTCAGATACTCCCGACGGGCCGAGAGCAGGTGGTGAAGAGTCACCGCGGCTCGTATGCTGTGGGCCAGCACGAAAACCAGCGCGAATATCAGCTTGTTTTTGTAGCGATAGTATTTATTTGAGCGCATATAGTCCTTCATTATGTCCTCGCGGCTGACTCCCAGCGCCATGAGCACCGCCGCGGTGCCCACGCCGGCACGGTCCTTGCCCTGGGTGCAATGCCAGAGGATTGCTCCCCCGTCGTCGTTGTTCACCAGCAGCCGCAGAAGGCGGCTGTAGGCATCGAGCGCGCGGGGGGTGGTCACCATTTTGCGGTAGGACTCCTTGAGGAAGCTGTGCGCGCCGCCCTCGAACTCCATAATCTGCTGCAGCAGCATGCGCCGGTTGTCCTTGTTGACCGCGGGATTTTCCTTGTCCGACAAGGAAGAACATACATAATACTCGATACCCTTGATGATTACGTCAGGCTTTTCGGTCTGCTCGGAATCGCTGCGCAGGTCGACCACGGCCTTGATGCCGTAACGGTCTATCAAAAGCTGTGCGTCGCGCTCGGTCAGCCTTGCGATATGACCGCTGCGATAGAGCATTCCGTGGCGGATGCGCCGGCCGCTGAAGCCGACAATGCCGCCGAGGTCGCGGAAGTTGGCAATTCGTCTGGGCCTTTTTCTTTTGAACAATGGCATGTGCTTGAAGGTTTCCTCCGGGTGTGTTCAGCTGTATGTGTTGTCCGCCTTATCCGAGCGTAGGCTGTCGCGCAGGATTTTTAACATCTTCGCGGGGGTCGGCGGGCTTCCGCGGTAGAACGACATCATTTCATAAATCCTGCCAGCGATTATCACACACACAAAGGCCAGGATTGCGACAAACCCTATTGAAATAATTCCCTCGGGTATTGTTATTATACCGGCCATAGCCCGGCCGGGGGTGACAAGTATTGCCGTGAAGGGGAAGTAAATCAGCCACCCGGCGGTAGATACCATGCCGCCGGTTCCCCCCGCATACATCGCGAGGAGAAAAGATGCTATCACCGACAGGGTGAAAATCAGATTGGTTGAGGCAAGGTCCTCGGGCTTTGAGGCCATGGCGCCCCCTATTGCCGCCAGCGAGCAGTAAAGCAGAAATCCGACTACTATCATCACAAGGGCTATCAGAAGCCCGGCCGGGGTAAATATCCCCTTCAGCCCCGACAGGTTTTCTATCAAGGCCATGGTTTCGGAGTCAGGGAAAAAGGACCTTACCACGCCCGCCCCGACCCGAAAGCCTAAGAAACCCGAGAGCATCCAGACAGCAAACTGGATAAAGCCGGCCGCCGCGGTGGCAAGCACTTTGCCGAGTATCATTGCCGCCGGCTTTACCGCGACCAGGAAAAAGTCCATGAGCTTTGAGGTTTTCTCAAGTATAACTACCGTCGCGGCGCCCTGCCCGTAGAACATGACCAGAATATATATGATGAAAATCGTGATATAAGACATCACCATGTTTATTGTCTCGCGAGCCCCTTCAACCCGCTCGGCATCAACATCCGGCGTACTTTGCACCGGCTCCGGGCTCTCGATGTTTATGCTCAGGTCGGGCATGAGCGACGGGTCGACGCCCGAGCGCCGCATCAGCTCGGCGCGGAACATGCCCGTGACATAGGATGTGAAGATATTTACCTCGGCGTCGGGCAGTTTTGTTCCCCTGGATGACACTATATCAAGTTCGTATGAGTCCTCGGGGCGCGTGATTATCAGCACAACCTCGTAATCGCCCGCGCCCTCGAGCGCGTCATCAGGCGAAAGTGAGGAGTTCCTGTACTCAACATCTCCAAAAAACCCGGCATCCGAAGCAAGCCACGAGACGTTGCCAAAATCGCCGGTCAGGTCACATACCGTAACAAGCTCGAGCGAGGCTTCGGTAAGGGCGGGCTCTGCCGGGTCCTGAGCTCCCGGGATGATTATCAGCGCGGCGACGCCGGTAAAAATCAGGATTGCAATTACTACGGTGAGAGCGACATAAGATTTTTTGCCAAGCTGGTTGCGCAGCGTAAAGCCAAATACGGTCGACCAGTCCGTAAGATAACCTTTGTATTTCATGTCTGCACCCCCCGCTTTGCGTCACCGGCAATACTGAAGAGCTGCCGCAGCCCCACACGGTTGCCCTTGTGGATAAGCAGGGCGCCGTAAACACGGGCGCCGAAGGCCGCGAGCAGCGCGACGACTGCCGCCTGCAGCAGCCATGAAACAAACAGTATGCCGAAACCGATAATCCCCGACGCATAGGTGACCGGGGCAACAAATATCGAAACTACCGGCAGCAGCGAGAAAACCGCAAGGAGCTCCCGGCTGCCGAAAATCGACGAAAACAATGCGGTCATATACCCGAAAAGGGCGAGGAAAGACACGATATTGACCGCCGCTCCGATTTGCTCCATGTTGGAGCAGCAGGCACCGGCAATGCCGCCGATGATTGAGAAGGTCAGGTACCCCAAAACCACCGAAATCAACACGACCGGTATCAAAAGAATTCCCGCACCGCCTGACGTGAGGTTAATGCCGACCGCCGCCAGTATTTCGGGGGATAACGACATATCCGTGAAGTTATTGATGACAAACACCGTGATGGCGACGCTCAGGATGAGCAGGAACATATTGAGCACCATAAAGCACATCGTGGCAAGTATCTTTCCGAGCAGAAGCGCCAGGGGCTTCACGCTAACCATCAGCAGCTCAACCAGCTTTGAAGCCTTTTCCTCGACCACCGAGCGCACGATGTACGAGGTGGAAAAGATGACCAGCATCATGACTATAATCGAATATGCATAGGACACCCAAAAGTACGACTCGCCGCCGGGCAGGCCGTCTTTCTGCCTGTTCATATACTGATTGTACGACAGTGAGCTGACCGAAAAGGGGGTAAAGGCAGACTTTATCTGCTCGTCGCCAATGCCGGCCTCGCGCCACCGGGCAAGCGAGAGGGCTTCTGTAACCGCGCCGCTCAATACCGATGTGGTATAGCTGTTGACGGTTGAGCCGGTACCGGTGTGGGCGGTGACCGAAAGCCCGCCGTCGTCGGCCTTTTCAATCAGCAGAGCGACGCTGCCCGGCAGGCTGTCAAGCTGCCTTAACACGGCGGCAAAATCTTCTTCGGTTATGGCTATGTCAACCCCGGCAAGCTCGGGCGTAAAACCGGCAATATCCTCTGTTCGGAGGTTATATCCGCTCTCATTGATTATGACAACACGGTCTGCGTTGAAAGAAACCGGAACCATCCCGGCAGTAGAGGAGGCCATGATAACGGTGCATACCGAGGCGAGCACTATCATCAGGACCATCATCGCAATGGCCGATTTGCTTTTCAAATACTGAGCAAGGGTGAAGGAAAAAACCCTGCCGGTTCCGGCGAAATCACTCCGCGTCATGGTTTCCCCCCACCACCTCGACGAATATTTCATGCAACGAGGGCTCGCGCAGGTCGAATCTTATTACCGTGATGCCCTTTTCGATAAGCCGCCCGAGCAGCCGGTTTGCCTGTTCCTCTCCGGTTACCTTAATATTGCATTCAAATTCCTTCTCGCTGACCAGTACCGCCCCCGATTCTCTGATATACCCGGAGATGTCGCACTCGGTTTTGAGCAGGAGGTTGATCCGGCCGTACTGCTTTTTGATTGCGTTCAGGTTCCCCTGAAGAACCGTCTTTGAGCGGTCGAGTATGGTGATATTGGTGCAGAACTCCTCGACTGTCGCCATCTGGTGGCTCGACATTATAATATACTTGCCCTTGGCTATCTCGTCGCGGATTATTGACTTGAACAGGTCGGTATTGACCGGGTCGAGGCCGGACATCGGCTCGTCGAGCACTAACAGCTCGGGGTCTGAGAGCAGAGTGGTCATGAGCTGGATTTTCTGCTGATTCCCCTTTGAGAGTTGGTCGGCCTTCTTCGAGGGCAGAAGAACCTCGCCCGAGGCGACAGTACCCCGCGAGAAGGGCGACCTTTTGGCCGGCTTTGTCGGGTAAAGATACTCGTCGACGTCAAGCCGCCGCGACCAGTAGCGTATGCGCTTTTTGGCCTCGGCTTTGTCGACCCCGCGCAGCTGAGCGAAATAAATCAGTTGGTCAAGCAGGGTATATTTGGGATACAGCCCCCGCTCCTCGGGGAGATAGCCGATATTGCAGGTGGCGGTGCTCAGCGGCAGGCCTTTCCAGAGCACGCTGCCCGAGTTGCGCAAGAGCATCCCGAGCATCATGCGGATTGCGGTGGTCTTGCCGGCGCCGTTTGTGCCGAGCAGGGCATAGACCCCCGGCTCCTTCATCTCAAAGCTGAGGTCGTCTACTACTGTCTTTGTGCCGTATTTCTTTGACAGATTAGATACTACAAGGCTCATAGCTTATTATTAACCTTTCGGATGATGATGTCAAATTGCCGGCCTGCGGCCGGTCGGACCTGCGAAAAGACTGTTTTATGATAACATAATTTCTGTAAAAAATCAAGCAAATATAACCCCGCGGCGTTCTTTTATATCAATGAATACTCTCTGAACCCGCCGGAGGTGAGGTACACCGCGCTTTTAAATCCGCATTCCTTCGCCAGCCCGGCCATCTCGCCGAACATAAAGCCGACAGACCCGGCGTCATGCGCGTCGCTTGAGAGAATAATACTGCAGCCCAGCTCCCTGAGTGCCTTTAAAATAAACATCGCCGGATACACCCGGCTGCGGTAACCGCACCTCACACCCCCCGAGTTGACCTCAAATACCCTGCAGCCGGCAGCGGCGGCTTTCAGCGCCTCATATACGACAGCCTTGTACTCGCGGCTCTCCTCGTCGAAAAAGCGCCCCCCCTCGTTGAACCTGGTCACAAGGTCAAAGTGGCCGACAATATCTGCCCCCGTCCGCTTCGGAATCTCTGCGGCAAGCTCGTAGTAAGCCTTGACGTAATTTAGCCAGTCGCCGCCGAAGTATTCGCGCACCCCGGCCGTCACCTTCTCAATGGTATAGTCGACCGTAATATAGCCTCCGTTACACATGATAGTGTGCGCCGAGCCGATGATGTAATCATAGCCCTCTGCCCGCTCGGAGAAAGCATCCTGCTCGAAGCCGAGTAATATATCAATATTCCCCCTGTATTTCTCCTTGAGCGCGAGCACCTCGGCACGATATGCCTCGGGTGTAGTTATCCCGAAGCCGCCGTCAAAGGTGACATACGAATGACCCGACAGCCCCACAGACTCATACCCGCGCGAAATAGCGGCCTTTATCATCTCCTCGGGCGTGCTCTTCCCGTCGCAGTGGGTTGTGTGAAGGTGGTAGTCCCCCGGAAAATACATCAGCTCATCTTCTCCTGCTTGACCTTTTTGTCAATCACATGGCGGGAGGCAAGCTCCTGCCGCACATCGTCAAGCGAAATTCCCAGCTCGACCATGAGAACCATGACATGGTACGCAAGGTCGGCAATCTCATAAATCGCCTCGCGGCGCTCACGGGCGCAGCCGGCGATTATCACCTCGGCCGACTCCTCGCCGACCTTCTTTAAAATCTTGTCAAGCCCCTTTTCAAAAAGGTAGCTGGTATACGAACCTTCTTTCTTCTCGGTTTTCCGGCCTTTGATAAGTTCATACAGAACCTCAAGCGAGAAGACTTCGTCCTGCTCCGACTCGTAGACCGTGTCGTTAAAACAGGAATCTGTCCCGAGATGACAGGCCGGGCCGGCTTTTTTCACATAGATAAGAAGCGCGTCGCGGTCGCAGTCGGTCATTATCTTCACTATCTGCTGCACGTTGCCCGAGCTCTCGCCCTTGCGCCAGAGAGTCCTGCGCGAGCGCGACCAGAAGCAGGTCCGGCCTTCCTTCATGCTTATCTCAAGGCTCTCGCGGTTCATGTATGCGACCGTCAGGACCGCAGCGCGCTCGGCATCGACCACAACCGCCGGGATAAGGCCGTCCTTGTCGAATTTCAGCGTGTCAATATCAAACATATCTGCTCCTCTATATTCTTACCGGTATGTTTTCGCGGGCAAGTGCGGTCTTGAGCGTCCTTATGTCAATCTCCCCGAAGTGGAAAACCGAAGCCGCCAGCCCGGCATCAACCCCCGGCAGGGTCTTGAACAAAGTAATAAAATCCTCAATGCTGCCGGCGCCACCTGAGGCTATTACCGGCACGTCAACCGCGTTACAGACCGCTTCGAGCAGCTCAAGGTCAAAGCCGCCCTTCACCCCGTCGGTGTCAATGCTGTTGACCACAATCTCGCCGGCGCCGTTCCCGACACCGCGGCGCAGCCATTCTATTGCCTCAATGCCGGTATCATCTCGGCCTCCCCGGGCAAAAACCCGGAAGCTGCCGTCCACCCGCTTGATGTCGACCGAGAGGACCACGCACTGGCTGCCGTAGCGCTTGGCCGCCTCGTAAACCAGCCCGGGATTTTTTATCGCCCCCGAGTTGACGCTGACCTTGTCGGCGCCGCATTTGAGCACCCGGTCAAAGTCGGCGATGCTGTTTATCCCCCCGCCGACCGTGAGCGGGATGAAAATTTTGCGGGCGCACTCGGTCAGGGTGTCGGTAAAAATCGTCCGGCCCTCGGCCGAGGCGGTAATATCGTAGAAAACCAGCTCGTCGGCCCCCGAGTCGCTGTAAAACTCGGCAAGGCGTACCGGCGAGGAGACGTCGCGCAAGCCGAGAAAGTTCCTGCCCTTGACCACCCGGCCGTCGCGCACGTCAAGGCAGGGGATTATCCGCTTGGTAATCATACTACCGCCAGTGCCTCCTTGAGATTAATGTCCCCGGTGTACAGCGCCCGACCTATTATCGCCCCGTAAATTCCGAGCCGGGAGAGGGCGATAACATCGTCAAGCGTGCTGACCCCCCCCGAGGCGATGATCTTCATGTTGTATTTTCGGGAAAGCTCGCGATATAACTCGCGGTTTGTCCCCCGCATGGCGCCGTCCTTTGAAATGTCGGTACAGATAATCGTGCCGACGCCTATCTCCTGCAGCCGCTCGCAGAAGGCATGGCAGTCGGTATTACTTGTCTCACGCCAGCCGCGAAGCGCCACACGGACGTCCCTGATATCCACCCCCACCGCGATTTTGTCACCGTAATCGCGCACGACCGAGCGCAAAAACTCAAAATCTTCAAGCGCCGCAGTGCCGAGTATCACGCGGCTGGCGCCGGCCAAAAGATATTTTTCTATTGCCGTGCGCGTGCGTATGCCGCCGCCCACCTCGGCAAAAAGGCCGCTGGTCCTGATTATTTCTTTTATCGTCTCAAAATTTGCGGGGCTGCCGTCGCGCGCACCCTCAAGGTCGACTATGTGAATATATTTGGCGCCGGCCTCGGCAAAGCCGAGCGCCACTGCCGCGGGGTTGTCGCCATATATCGTCATTTGATTGTAGTCGCCGCGCAAAAGGCGCACCGCCTTTTTGCCGTACAGGTCAATTGCAGGTAAAATTATCATGGTCTGCCCCCTATCTCGCAAAAGGCCTTGAGAATTCCAAGCCCCACCCGGCCGCTCTTCTCGGGGTGATACTGGGTTCCGAAAACATTCCCCGCGGTATTCTCGACCGACGCGGTGAGCAGCGCGCCGTAATCGGTATATGCGCTGATGTACTCCTCGCAGTCGGCGCCGTGATATGAGTGGACAAAATAAACATACTCCCCCTCGCAGGTGTACTTGTAAAGTCTGCTTTTCGGCTTTCCCTCGGGGTAAATGAGTCTGTTCCAGCCGATATGAGGGACCTTCAGTTCCTCTCCTATGATCTCCCGGATTGGTCTGACGCTGCCGGGTATCAGCCCGAGCCCCGCATGCTCTCCGAACTCAAGGCTGCGCTCAAACAAAAGCTGCATTCCAAGGCAGATTCCGAGCAGCGGCTTGCCGGCCCCGGCCTCCTCGACTATCACCCGGTCGAGCCTACTCTCTCTCAGCTTTGCCGCGGCGTCGCCGAATGCCCCGACACCCGGAAGTATTATCCGGTCGGCGCGGCGTATGTCCTCGGGGTCGCCGCTCACCTTTGCTGGCTCGCCGATATAATCAAGCGAGGAGGAAAGCGAGAACAGGTTGCCGACACCGTAATCAATTATGACTGTCATAAAAGACCTCGATTTGCGTCAAAATCACAAAACCCCTTTGCTCGAGGGCACCGCACCCCCCGCGGCCGGGTCAAATGACACCGCCTGCCTCAGCGCGCGGGCAAACGCCTTGAAGGCGGCCTCAATTATGTGGTGCGTATTCGAGCCGCACAGCGCGCGGATGTGCAGGGTCACCCCGGCATGCCGGGCAAAGGCCGCAAAGAATTCCTCTACAAGCTCGGTATCAAAGTCCCCGACCCTGGCCGCCATCCCGGGCAGGTCGAGCACCAGCAGGCCTCGCCCCGAAATGTCTACCGCCGCAAGCGCGAGCGCCTCGTCCATCGGCAGGATTATGCTGCCGTAGCGGCGTATCCCGGCCTTGTCGCCTATTGCCTCGGCAAAGGCGTTGCCCAGCACTATCCCGACGTCCTCGACCGTGTGGTGGTAATCGACCTCGGTATCCCCCCGGCAGCTGACCGATAAGCCGAACCCGCCGTGACAGGCAAACAGCTTGAGCATGTGGTCAAAAAACCCGCAGCCGGTGTCAATCCCGCAGCTCTCCCCGCCGTCAAGGTTGAGCGAGAGCTGAATTTCGGTCTCGCGCGTCTTCCTGATTTTCTCGCTTTTTCTCATAATTATACTCTCCGTCAGTTTATTATCTCGCGAAGTGCGGCAAGGAAGGCCTCCATCTGGCCCTCCGAGCCGATTGTTATGCGGTTGTAATCGGATATGCCGGGGACGTCAAAATGCCGAACCAAGACTCCGCGCTGCCGCAGCTTCTCGTACAGCTCCCGCCCGCCGATTTTGTCGCTTTTTGCAAACAGGAAATTGGCTCTTGAGTCGGTGACCGAAAAGCCGAGGACTCTGAGCTCTGCCTTTATCCTCTCGCGAGTTGTGATAATTTTCTTGCAGTTTTCTATATAATAGCCCTCGTCCTCAAAGGCCGCAAGCCCGGCAAGCATGGTTATGCGGTTGATGCTGTAGGGATTGAAGGAATACTTAACTTTATTAAGATAGCCAATCAGCTCGGGCGAGCCTATGCCCATGCCGAGGCGCGCCCCGGCGAGCGAGTGCGACTTTGAAAATGTACGGGTGACAAGCAGGTTGTCGTATTTTTTGACCAGTCCGACACAGCTCTCCCCGCCGAAGGCGACATACGCCTCGTCAACTATCACTACCCTCCCGGGGTTGCCGCGAACAATCATCTCTATATCCGAGACCGGCAGGCAAAGTCCGGTCGGGGCGTTGGGGTTTGCTATCACCACGTTCCTGCCGACACCGCAATAGTCCTTTGGATTGATACTGAAATCCCGGCCGACCGGGATTTTCAAATACGGTATACCGTACATCTCGCAGAGCACCTGATAGAGCCCGTAGGTGATGTCCGGGAAGGCAATCCCCCGCCCGGCGTCGCTGAAGGCCAGATATGCAAAATTCAAAAGCTCGTCCGAGCCGTTGGTGAATATCAGATTCTCAGGTCTTACCCCAAGCGACGCCGCGGCAGTCGCGGCAAGCTCTGTACATGCCGGGTCGGGGTAGAGATTGAGCCGCGCCTCCTCCCCCTTAATTCGCTCAGCCACCCGCGGCGAGGGCGGAAACGGCGACTCGTTTGTATTGAGTTTTATATACTGCATGTCGCGCGGCTGCTCGCCCGGTACATAGGCGCAGAGCGCCGCGACCCGCTCGTTTGCATATTGCTTCATGGCTCACCCGGGGGCTCCGCCCCCGTACCCCCTCTCAGGACTCTTCGGGAGCGCTGCCCCCGAACCCCCGCTTAAGAACCTTTTTGAAAAAAGGTTCTTTAGAATGAAATCTCCAAAAACTTTAAAACTTTTTTTGCTGAACGTCAAGCTTTGTGGCTGATGTTATGATTTGCGATATACGGGTATGTGAGGGGATATACCGGGGGCTTCGCCCCAAGTACCCCCACACTTCACAACTCTCACCGGGGCGAGGCTCCCAGCCCCCACACACACCTCAGAATTAAACCGGGGGACACCCCCGAATCCTGACTCATCACTTCCTTCGGGAGTGCTGCTCCCGGCCCTAAAATTATAACTCAGGGTCGTCCTCACACCTGATTGTAATGCTTCTGGCATGTCCGGCCAGCTCTTCCCGCCCGGCAAAGGCCGCAACGTCGACCGCCGCCGCCCGGAGTGCGTCCTCGGTGTAATAGATATACGAGGATTTCTTGACATAGTTGTCGACCGAGAGCGGGCTTGAAAATTTTGCGGTGCCGCCGGTAGGCAGGGTGTGGTTCGGACCGGCATAATAGTCGCCGAGCGCTTCGGGACAGTACTTTCCGAGGAATATCGAGCCGGCGTTCTTTATGGCATCCAAATACCTCATCGGCTCGTCGACGCAGACCTCAAGGTGCTCGGGCGCAATGCGGTTTGCAATCTCAATCGCTTCTTCAATATTTTCGGTTATGATGATTTTACCGTTATTCTCAATCGAGGCGCGGGCTGTTTCTTCCCTCGGCAGTTTGCGCAGCTGCCGCTCAAGTTCTTCCGCGACCCTGACTGCCAACTCCTCGCTGTCGGTGACCAGAATTGAGGTTGCCAGCCTGTCATGCTCAGCCTGCGAGAGCAGGTCTGCGGCGACATGCGCCGGGTTCGCGGTCCTGTCGGCGATAATCAGAATCTCGCTCGGCCCGGCAATCATGTCAACTGCGACCTTGCCGAACACCTGCCGCTTTGCCTCGGCAATAAAATCCCTGCCGGGGCCGGCAATCATGTAAACCGCAGGTATGGTCTCTGTCCCGTAGGCCATCGCGGCAATAGCCTGCGCGCCCCCGACCTTGAATATCCGGTCGGCGCCGGCAATCTTCGCGGCCGCCAGAATCGCGGGGTTAACCTTCCCGTCACGACCGGGCGGCGTACACATGATAATGCTCGGGCAGCCCGCCAGTTTTGCCGGGATAATATTCATCAGTACCGAGGAGGCGAGCGGAGCCGTGCCGCCCGGAACGTAAACTCCCACCCTCTCAATCGGCGTGACCTTCTGGCCGAGCACAATCCCGTCTTTTTCTATGCGGAATCCCTTTCGGATCTGGTTTTTATGGTAGGCGCGGATGTTCTCCGCGGCCCGCTTGAGCACCCCCGAAAAATCAGGGTCAAGAGAGGCGACTGCCTCCTCAATTTCCGCCCCGCTCACCTCGAGCGAGTCGAGCTTCACTCGGTCAAACTTCTCTGTCAGCTCAAAGAGTGCGGCGTCGCCGCCCTCCCTCACCCGCGCGATAATATCAGCAACCTTGCCGGATATATCGGCGGCAGCGCACTCGCTGTAAAAAATTTCATTCTCGGGTGTGTCTTTATACTTAAGATACTTAAGTATCTTAATCATTGTTTGTCCTCCCTGCATGCCGCAATCCGGCGCACAATTTCGTTTATCTCTGGGTTTTTAAACCTGTAGCTTGCCTTGTTGGCTATCAGCATCGCGCTGATATCTGCTATGACCGAGCGCACCTCAAGGTCGTTTTCCCGGAGCGTCGTCCCGGTCTCCACGATATCGACTATCACGTCGGCCAGCCCCAGCAGCGGCGCAAGCTCAATTGAGCCGTTCAGTCTGATTATGTCGATATCCCGCCCTTGGGCGAGGTAGTAATTCTTTGCGATGTTCGGGAACTTTGTCGCAACCCTCAGCGTCCTTGTGGCGTCCTCCTCAAAGTCGCGCTTGGCCGCAACCGCCATGCGGCATTTCCCGATACCGAGGTCGAGCAGCTCGTACACGTCCGGGCTGTATTCGAGCAGGATGTCCCGCCCCACAACCCCGATGTCGGCCACCCCGCGCTCTGTGTAGATAGGGACGTCGGTCGGCTTTACCAGAAAATATCTGACCCGGTGCTCTTCGTCCTCAAAGACCAGCTTTCTTGTGTCGCTCAGTATCCCGGGGCAGCCGTACCCGGCGTCCTCGAATCTCTTATATGCACACTCGCCGAGCCTTCCCTTGGGCAGGGCTATACTCAGTATATTGTTCAACTTGTCTTATCCTCCGGCATAATGTCCTCAATTTTGACCACCTCACGCCATGCAAGGCCGTTTTCGGGCACCCTGCTCACTGCCAGAACGCTTTTTCCCTTGAGCCTCAGCCTTTGCACCGCCCGGGCCACGTTCACCCCGTCGTGCTCCCCGCAGACCAGCAGCACGTCGACATCATATTCGCGCTTCGGCTGGGGGAGTGAGTCGAGCAGGTCAAGATAAATGGCAAAGCCTATCGCGCCGCCGGGTTTGCCGAATTTGCGCAGCAACTTGTCATACCGGCCGCCCGAGAGTACCGCAAAGGGGATGCCCTCGATATAGCCGCAGAATGTCACGCCGTTGTAGTAATTCATGTCCCCGGTATGCGAAAAGTCAAGGTTCACGCGCCCGGCGCAGCCCGTCACCTCAAGTATTTCAAATATGCCGCATATTTCATCCAGCGCGGCATCTGTCGCATCGTTTACAGACAGCGCCCTGAGCTGGGGCATCGCCGTCTTAAACGAGCCGTACACCCCGGTGAGCCTGACCAGCCTCTCGGCAAGCTCGGCCCCTGTCCCGCATTCGTCACAGACCATGCCAACGCCCGCCGCATTTTTACCTGCAATGAACTTAATAAGTCTGTCGCGCGCCTCGCCGTAAATCCCGGCAAGTTCGGCAAGCGCCGATATTATGCCCATGTGCGATATGTCAAGGATGTAGTTTTCATCAATCACCGAAAGGCTCTTCGCCGCAAGCGAGATGACCTCGCCCATCTGGTACAGGCCGATGTCCCCGATGCACTCGAGCCCGAGCTGCATTATCTCCTTGAAATCCGAATTGCTCTTCGGCTTTCTGTAAACGTTTTCAAGGTAGAAGACCTTTTCCTGCTCCCTGCCCGTGGCGGCCGCGTTCTTGACTATCGAGAGGGTGACGTCGGGCTTTAGCGCCATCAGTTTCCCGTCAGAGCCGGTAAAGGTGATTATGCTGTCGTCAATAAGAAAATCCCGGTTTGCGGCGTAAAGGTCGTATTCCTCAAACCGGCTCATTTTATATTGCCGATAGCCGTATCCCGAATAAATCTCCCGGCACACGGCGCTGACTCTCTCGGAGTTGCTGAAGTATCTGATATTCTCTCCCATTGCGGCTCCTTTTTTCCGATCTGGCGGCTCCCGGCACCGAAATGCCCGCCCCGGCAGCTTTATGCCTTAAAGCCGATGGCGGTATTTTAGCACAGGACATGGGATTTGTCAATGCTTTAATTAGATAAAGCGATAATTAACTAAAGTTAAGTTGTTGTATATTATCCATAAAACCGGGGCTGTCACATAAGATTCCGAAGCTTCATTTTATCGCGTATGATTATAACCCCGCGCTCAAGTTCCACGGCGCCGCTTGCGGCCAGCCGACCGAGGGTGCGCGACACCACCTCGCGCGCCGTGCCGACATACCGGGCTATCTGCTCGTGCGTGGTCTTAATTCTTGTTGTCCCCATGCGGTCGGATTCCCGGTATATGTAAGCCGCAATCCTGCGTTCGGCGCTGACCTGAAGCATATTTTGCATATTGGACACTACATCGCAGAAATGCCGGACAATCAGCTGACGCAAAAACCTCTCTGCCTCAATGCTGGTTTTGCAGACGTCCAAAAGTGCCTGCGAGTCTATGATATAAAGGTCTGCTTCGGTTTCTGCATTGATATATACCGGAAAGCCGATACTCTCCATCATGGGCAGCGAGGCCAGCGCGCAGCAGTCACCCGTAAAAAGCCTAAGCATCACAAACTCGCGCCCCTCCTCCGAGACGGTGTAGACATACACGCGGCCCCGGCGCAGTATGATAAACCCAAAATCGCCGACACCGTCGTGTATGACGCTGCTCTTCTTGTAACGTTGCGCGCGAGTACTGCCAAGCAGCCGGTGCTGCTGCAACTCACTCAGGCTGTCCCAAAAATCAAGCCGGCCCCGCAGATATTCGGCTTTGGTATCGTTCATCGGTTTCTCTCCAAAAAATAATGCAGCACCGTCGCCCCGGCGCCGATATTTTCCATGCAATATAATTATACTCCGATTTTTTAATGTGTCAACTCACATTTTGCGGGGCACACCCCGCGTCCCGGTCTGTTCGGGCTCTGCCCCCGAACCCCCGCTCAAGAGAATCCCCAAAAACTTTCAAACCTTTTTCACTAATAATGAAGCGCGAGCTCCAACCTGCGCTTGGCTACCATTAGTTTGCTGATTGACTTGGGAAGGGAGGACGAGCTACGATTAATAATGGAATATCCTGTAACTGCGGGATGCACAAAAAAGATATGGAGGCAAAAAAGCGGGAAGCCATTTGCCTCCCGCTTTTTTTATTCACCAAGATACCTGCAGGCCGCAAGGGCGGCCACCGTGCCGTCTGCAACCGCCGTGGTAATCTGCCTTACTTTCTTACTTCGGCAGTCGCCGGCGACAAACACGCCAGGGGTCTTTGTCGTACAGCTCTCGTCCGAGTCGAAATACCCCTCCTCGTCGAGTTCGGAGACATCCCTGAACACCTCGTTCTCAGGCTCAAGCCCGATTGAGACGAACACCCCGTCGACATACAGATCTGTCATCCCGCCGTACTCGTTCCGCAGGCGGATTCCTTTGAGTGTCTCGTCGCCGATAATGCTGTCGACAACATAACCGTACATTATCTCAACGTTAGTTTTTCCCCTTACCTGCTCTGCAAGTCTTTCCTCGCCGGTGAGGGTCTTGAGATTCTGAACAATTGTCACCTTCTCGCAGCTCTCCGAGAGCATCAGCGCGGTCTGCAGCGCCGAGTTGCCCCCGCCTATCGCCGCGACCTGCCGGCCGGCATAGAATGCACCGTCGCAGACCGCGCAGTAGGAAATTCCTCGCCCGATAAAGTCCTCCTCGCGCTCTACTTCCATGCGCCGGTGGCGGCAACCTGCGGCAATTATCACGGCGCGCCCGCGGTACTCGCCGCTCTCACCGGCAACCGTCTTCGTCCCGTCGGGGTTTTGGGTAATACCGGTCACAGTGTCGACTTCAATCTCAGCACCCAGCGCCAGTGCCTGCTCGAGCATCATGTCGGCAATCTCGCTGCCGCTCGCGCTCTTTAGCCCGGGATAGTTTTCGACCTTAGGGGAATAGGTCATCTGCCCGCCGAAAGCAGTTTTTTCAATTATAAGCACGCGCTTTGCCGCCCGGCAGGCATAAATCGCCGCGGTGAGCCCGGACGGGCCGCCGCCGATGATTATTATATCATGCATACGGCACATCCTCCTTTTTTATGGATATGTACCGCTTTATCCCTTCTGGTCGATGAATTTTTTGATATCGCCAAGGCCGACATATACCCCGGCCTCGCCCTTGTTGACTACCAGGGTCGGCACCTGCTTTATCCCGTATGTCGCGGTCAGCTCGGAATTTTTCTTGTCATCGGCCAGAATCTCCTCATAGGTGACCCCCGCACGCTCAAGCAGCAGCTTTACCGTCCGGCAGTTAGGGCAGGTGCGGGTGGTGAAAAGCAATAACTTCCCTTGGGGCGCGGCAGGCCTTTTGGTCTGTGTAAAGGCCATGTCCCTCGGAGCCGAGCGGTAATGCTCCTCGCAGCTGGCGCCAAAGTCGCTGTGCCCGTGTATCGATTGGTCGATATTATATGTTTTGCGGTCTTTGTATTCCTGCGCCTTCCCGTCGTTCCAGTTCTTAATCGGGCGGTAGTATCCGGTAATGCGACTGTAAACCTCGGTCTCCTCGTGGCACTCGGGGCAGTAATGTACCTCTCCCGCCAGATATCCGTGGTTTCTGCAGATTGAATATGTCGGAGTGATGGTATAATAGGGCAGCCGGTAGTTTTCGGCAATCTTTCTCACCAGATTTGCCGCCGCCCTCCAGTCGGGCAGCCGCTCACCGATGAAAGCATGGAAGACCGTCCCCGAGGTGTAGAGTATCTGAAGCTCGTCCTGTATGTCAAGGGCATGGAACAAATCGTCGGTGTACCCGACCGGCAGGTGCGAGCTGTTGGTATAATACGGAGTTCCGTTCTGATTTGCGGTGATTATATCCGGGAAGCGCTCCTTGTCGTGCTTGGCGAGCCGGTAGGAGGTCGACTCTGCCGGCGTGGCCTCAAGGTTGTAGAGGTCGCCGTACATCTCCTGATAATCGGCAATCTTCTCGCGCATGTGGTTGAGCACTTCTTTGGTGAATTCCTGGGTTTCGGGGTGAGTCAGGTCGGCGCGCAGCCATTTGGCGTTGAGGCCGGCTTCGTTCATCCCGACAAGCCCTATGGTTGAGAAGTGGTTGTCAAAGGTGCCGAGATAGTGCTTGGTGTAGGGATAGAGCCCCTGCTCGAGCAGCCGGGTGATGACCGTCCGCTTTACCTTGAGCGAGCGCGCCGCGATGTCGAGCAGCCGGTCAAGCCGCCTGAAGAAATCCTCCCTGTTCTCGGCAAGATAGGCGATTCTCGGCATGTTTATGGTGACAACTCCGATAGACCCGGTGCTCTCGCCCGAGCCGAAGTACCCGCCCGACTTCTTGCGCAGCTCGCGCAGATCAAGCCGCAGGCGGCAGCACATCGAGCGCACGTCGCCCGGCTCCAAGTCCGAGTTGATGTAGTTTGAGAAATAAGGTGTGCCGTATTTGGCGGTCATCTCAAAGATCAGCTTGTTGTTCTCGGTCTCCGACCAGTCAAAGTCGCGGGTTATTGAATATGTCGGAATTGGATACTGGAACCCCCGCCCGTTGGCGTCGCCCTCGAGCATGATTTCAATAAAGGCGCGGTTTATCATATCCATCTCGCGCTTGCAGTCGCGGTATTTGAAGTCTCGCTCGCGCCCTCCGACAATGCAGTTCTGGTCGGCAAGGTCATCCGGCACCGTCCAGTCAAGCGTTATGTTGGTAAAGGGTGCCTGCGTACCCCAGCGCGAAGGCGTGTTGACCCCGTAAACGAAAGACTGTATGCACTGCTTGACCTCTTTGTATGAGAGGTTGTCAACCTTGACAAAGGGGGCAAGGTAGGTGTCAAAGGAGGAGAAGGCCTGCGCGCCCGCCCATTCGTTCTGCATTATGCCGAGGAAGTTGACCATCTGGTTGCAAAGGGTCGAGAGGTGCGCCGCCGGCGAGGAGGAAATCTTGCCGGGGACACCGCCGAGCCCTTCGGTGATGAGCTGGCGCAGCGACCAGCCGGCGCAGTAGCCGGTAAGGTAAGACAGGTCGTGTATGTGGATATCGGCGTTCCTGTGGGCATTGCTGATCTCGTCGTCATAGATTTCCGAGAGCCAGTAATTTGCGGTGATGGCGCCCGAGTTTGACAAAATAAGCCCGCCCACCGAATAGGTGACGGTCGAATTTTCCTTCACCCGCCAGTCGGTTTCCTTGAGATAGCTGTCTACTACGTTTTTGTAGTCGAGATAGGTATTCTTCATCTGGCGCAGCTTTTCGCGCTGGCGGCGGTAGAGAATGTAGGCCTTGGCCACGTCGGCATATCCGGCCTTACTGAGCACCTCCTCGACGCTGTCCTGAATATCCTCGACGGCAATCAACCCGTCCTTTATCTTGGGCTCAAAGTCGGCGGTGACCTTGAGCGCCAGAAAATCTATAGTGTCGGGGTTGTACTGCTTTTGCTTGGCCTCAAATGCCTTGGTTATCGCGGCGCTTATCTTATTGATGTTGAAATCTACGATTTTTCCGTCTCTTTTGATTACCTGATACATTTCTCCCTCCGTTGACATTGCCGGCGCTATTGTCCCCTTATCTCTGCCCCGGGGATGTAACGCCTCACTATTTTCAAAAATTCTCTCATTTTCTCTCGGCCGAAGCCCTCGAGTCCCGGGGCTATCAGGCTCCCCGAATCGACAAATTCCTGCAAAAAGTAGCGCTTCGCACCTCTGAGCCACCTGCCGATTTCATGGAAATCCTGCTCCTCGTGAAAGCCCCTGACCACAGTTGTCCTGAACTCATAGTCAACCCTGCCGGCCTTACCGCACTCAATCAGCAGCGCGGCGCTCTCCTCTACCGGCCGGGTGTCAAAATCCGCCACCCCGACCGTCATCGCGTACTTTGCGGGCGAGTTTTTGATGTCCATCGCAATATAATCGACACACCCCTCGTCAATCAGCCCGCGCAGCACCTGCGGCAGAGTTCCGTTGGTGTCAACCTTGACCAGATAGCCGAGCTTCTTTATCTCCCGGACAAGCCAGGGCAGCCCGGGGTCAAGCGTCGGCTCGCCGCCGGTGATGCAAACCCCGTCAAGCAGCCCCCGGCGCTTTTTGAGATATTCAAAGACCCCCTCGATGTCAATCTGCCCGGCATTGCCGGGACAGAGCACCAGCGGGGCATTATGGCAAAACGGGCATCTTAGGTTGCAGCCGGCAAGAAAGACCGTGGCGGCCGTTATGCCGGGATAATCAAGAAGCGTCAGCTTCCGAATTCCGCCGACCACCATATTCATCCCTCCCGCCGCCGGCGGCGGCAAAAAAACGAGTTCCCGTCCCTGCCGGCGGCGCCGACCCGAAAATTCGAGTTAAAACGACACTGCGGCAAAGGGCGAGCGAGCATATTATAACACTCTTGTTTTTTGATTTTCTGTGACTAAATCACATTAAAACACAATATATATGGTTCTCATAAATTCTTGGGCACAATATATAGTTATGGTTCTGCTTTTTTGGTTATTTCCGCCTAAAGGCTTTTGGTACCGCCGCAAAATTCAGCGACACAGAGCGACAAATTCCACGGCGCCCCACAAGGCAGATACTCTATTGACTTTTACATATAAAAGTGATATTATAGTGAAGTAAAATGCCCTCTGGGACTATTATTTTCGCAAATTCTGCAATTATCCGGGCCATTCGGATTTGTAAATTCCGAAAATCGCATTAGAAGTCATCCTCTTAAAAGCCGCCGCCGGCGGCAGGGAGTCTGTATGAAAGACATTATCCGCGTCGCGGCCGCAGTGCCGCGGGTCGTGCCCGGCAATGTTGACTTCAATCTTGCCGAAACAATAAAATATATCCGGGCGGCAAAAGAAAAGCAGGTAAGGCTCTTGGTCTTCCCCGAGCTGGGGATAACAGGATACACCTGCGGGGACTTGTTTTTTTGCGAAAACCTGCTAAAAGCCGCGCAGGACGCTCTGCTGTCGCTTGAGAAGGAGGCAGAGGACATAGCCTTTGCGGTGGGCGCGCCGCTGCTCGTCGCCGGGCGGCTCTGCAACTGCGCCTTTTTCTTTGCAGGCGGGCATCTTCTCGGCGTGGTCCCGAAGCTCTATCTCCCCAACTACCGCGAGTTTTCCGAGAAGCGCTGGTTCCGCTCGGGCTTTGATGTTCCCACCGACAGCGTGGTCATAGGCGGGCGCCGCTTCCCCTTCGGGCAGGGGCTTGTCTTTGAGGGTGAGGACGGGGTGTCTGTCGGGATTGAAATCTGCGAGGACTTAATGGCCCCCATTCCGCCGAGCTCATTTCTGGCACTCGGCGGCGCGAATATAATCCTCAATCTCTCGTCGAGCAGTGAGGCGGCAAAAAAGCACGAATACCGCCGCTCGCTGGTCGTCGGCCAGTCGGCCCGCCTGCTTGCGCTTTATGTCTATACCTCTTCGGGCTACGGGGAGTCGGTGGCCGACTATGTCGCTTCGGGGCATTCGATAATCGCCTCGGGCGGCATCTGTCTTGCCGAGAACAAGAATTATGTCGACAGCGGCAATATGATATATGCCGACTCCGACCTCGGCTGCAATATGGCCGACCGGCAGAGGTACTCAAGCTTCTCTGACGCGGCGCTCTACAACGATGTTTTCGGGAAAATCAGATATATCCGCAAAGACGGTTTGAGGTTTACCTGTGACAATCCGCCGGCCGACGCGCTGCGGCTCAGCCGTTATCCCTTTGTGCCCCAAGACGAGCCGGCCCTGCGCGAGCGGGTATCGCAGCTCTTTGAAATGCAGACCACGGCCCTCTCTCGGCGGCTTGAGACCACCGGCCTGCGGCCGGTCATCGGGGTCTCGGGCGGGCTGGACTCGACCCTTGCGCTGCTGGTCTCAATCGCCGCGGTCGAGAAGCTCGGCCGTCCGGCTTCAAACGTGCTGGGGATAACCCTCCCCTGCTTCGGGACAAGCACCGCCACCCTCGACAATGCAAACAGGCTGATGGAAGCCCTCGGCGTCGAGAGCCGGACTATCGATATCTCCGAGAGCGTCAGACAGCACTTTAAGGACGTCGGGCACCCCGGCGACATCTACGACATAGCATACGAGAATGCCCAGGCACGCGAGCGCACGCAGGTGCTCATGGACATCTGTAACATGACCGGCGGGCTTATGGTCGGACCGGGGGATATGTCGGAGCTGGCGCTCGGCTGGTGTACCTTTGGCGGCGACCATATGAGCATGTACGCCCCCAATGCCTCGCTGCCCAAAACCTTAATCCGCCGGATGGTGAGATGCCTTGCCGACACCGACCGCTTCTCGCCGGCACGCGAGGCGCTCCTTAACATCGTCAATCAGCCGATAAGCCCCGAACTGATCCCGCCGGATGCCAACGGCGACATCTCGCAGAAAACCGAAGACATTATAGGCCCGTACGAACTGCATGATTTCTTCCTGTACTATCTCATACGCTACGGCTTCGGTCCGACCAAAATATACGAGCTGGCCTGCTTGGCTTTCAGTGACGTTCGTTCAAACGATGAGATAAAGCACTGTCTTAAAGTGTTCTTCACCCGCTTCTTTGGCTCCCAGTTCAAGCGGAGTTGTATGTCCGACAGCGTAATGATGGGGAGCGTCTTCCTCTCCCCGCGCGGCGGCTGGAACATGCCCTCCGACGCCGACGGCACCCTCTGGCGCCGGGAGATTGAGAGACTATGAATTATCGAAGGGGCTCCGCCCCTGCAACCCCGCCGGGGGAACTTTTTGAAAAAAGTTCCCCCGGACCCCCTCAAAAACTTTCCCGGCAATGGTTTAGGTCAAATTTTACATGCACCGGCTGAACAGTAGTTTTCATTGAGCCGAAGTTCCTAAAATAAGGATTAAAGGTTTTTGGGAATTCTAAAGCCTTTTTTCAAAAAGGGTTTTAAGCGGGGGTCCGGGGGGCGGAGCCCCTGCAAAACAAACACCAAGGAGTTTACTGTGAAAAAACTGTTGATAGGCAACGAGGCGGTGGCCCGCGGGCTGTATGAGGCCGGATGCGCGGTTGTTTCCTCATATCCCGGGACGCCGTCCACTGAGATAACCGAATACGCCGCAAAATACGACGAAATATACTGCGAGTGGGCGCCGAACGAGAAGGTAGCGCTTGAGGTCGCCTACGGCGCCTCGCTGTGCGGCCGTCGGGCCGCCTGCGCGATGAAGCACGTGGGACTGAATGTCGCAGCCGACCCGCTCTTCACCCTCTCATACACCGGAGTCAACGGGGGGCTTGTAATCTGCGTGGCAGACGACCCCGGAATGCACTCCTCGCAAAACGAGCAGGACTCCCGGCATTACGCGATTGCCGCAAAGGTCCCGATGCTCGAGCCGGCAGACTCTGCCGAGTGCCGCGACTATGCCGCGCTTGCCTTTGAGCTTTCCGAGAAGTTCGACACGCCGGTACTGCTCCGCCTCTCTACCCGGGTATCGCACTCGCAGAGCATAGTCGAGCCGGGAGAGCGGCGCGGAATTCCCGCGCGCGAATACATAAAAAACCCGCAGAAAAACATAATGATGCCGGCCTTTGCAAGACTCCGCCACCCGCTGGTCGAGAAGCGGACGGCCCTGTTTGTCGAATATGCCGAAAACTCCCCCTTAAACCGGGTTGAGATAAACGACTCCGAGCTGGGAATAATAACATCGGGCATCTCATACCAGTATGTCAAAGAAATCTTCGGGGACAGCGTCAGCATACTCAAGCTCGGCATGGTGCACCCTCTGCCCGACCGCCTCATACGCGAGTTTGCGGCCTCGGTAAAACGAGTCGTGGTAATTGAGGAGCTTGACCCGGTTATAGAAAACCACTGCCGGACTCTGGGAATCAGGGTTGTGGGCAAGCAGCTCTTCTCAAGTATCGGAGAGTTCTCACAGGACACCATAAAAAAAGCCTTCGGCATCGGGAAAGAGCCCTGCCCGGATGAAAAATCCGATCTTCCGGGGCGCTTGCCGGTGTTGTGCCCCGGCTGCCCGCACAGGGGAATCTTCTACGCCCTCGCCAAAAATAAGGTGACCGTGCTAGGCGACATAGGCTGCTACACGCTCGGCGCCGGAAAACCGCTCTGTGCCATTGACTCGGTGCTCTGCATGGGGGCTTCTGTCTCGGGGCTCCACGGCTTCAACAAGGCCGGCGGTAGGGAGACAGAGAAGAAGACAGTCGCAGTTATCGGCGACTCGACCTTCGTGCACTCGGGCATCACCGGGCTGATAAACATCGCATACAATGCAACAAACTCAACGGTCATAATCCTTGACAACTCAATAACCGGAATGACCGGCCACCAGAACAACCCGCTCTCGGGTCATAACCTTAAGGGCGACCCGGCGACAAAAATCGACCTTGAAGCCCTTTGCCGGGCGATAGGCATCAAGCGGGTCCGCGTGGTAGACCCCCACGACCTTGACGCCTGTGACAAGGTGCTGAGGGAGGAACTTGAGGCAGAGGAGCCGTCGGTCATAATCGCCCGCCGCCCCTGCGCACTGCTCAAATACGTCAAGGCAAAGCCGCCTTTGAAAATTGATGACAACGCCTGCCGCGGCTGCCGCGCCTGCATGAGGCTGGGCTGCCCCGCCATGAGCTTTGTCGACAAGAAGGCAAAGATAGACAAAACACTTTGCGTCGGCTGCGGACTATGCCGCCAGCTCTGCAAATTCGACGCGATAGGAGACGATGAGACGACATGAAAACCACAAACATTATGATAGTCGGCGTCGGGGGACAGGGCTCGCTGCTCGCCAGCAAGCTGCTCGGCCATCTTCTGGTCGGCGAGGGCTATGACGTCAAGGTATCGGAGGTCCACGGAATGAGCCAGCGCGGCGGCAGCGTGGTCACCTATGTCCGCTTCGGCGACAAGGTATATTCGCCGGTCATCGGCCGGGGCGAGGCCGATTTCATAGTCTCCTTTGAAAAACTCGAGGCCGCGCGCTGGGCGGACTGCATTGCAGAGGACGGCATAATAATCACAAATACGCAGGAAATCGACCCGATGCCGGTAATCACCGGCGCCGCCGTATACCCGCACGACATCCTCGGGGAGCTTGGAGCCAAAGGAATCAGGGTTGACGCCATTGACGCCTTGGCGCTTGCAATCGAGGCCGGTTCAAAGAAGGCGGTCAACATCGTGCTCCTCGGCAGGCTGGCGACCTATCTTGACATACCGGCAGAAAAATGGCTCTCGGTAATCGAGAGCTGCGTCGCACCGAGGTTTGTCGAGCTGAACAAAAAAGCCTTCAGCCTCGGGTATAACTCCAGATAAAAACTCGGACTTGTGAAAGGATGCCGAACTCATGGCAAATCAGATATTCTGGCAAAAGGAAATTGAGACCGCTTCTCGCGAGCAGATTTATGCCTGGCAGAGCGAGCGGCTTGTCAGGACGGTCAGGCGGGTTTATGAAAGAGTACCGCTCTATCGGGAACGCATGGACGCCGCGGGTGTGAAACCCGACGACATCAGGGGCATTGAGGATTTATCAAAGCTCCCCTTTACACACAAGCAGGACCTGCACGATACATATCCTTACGGAATGTTCGCCGTGCCGATGGACGAGGTCGTGCGGATTCATGCCTCAAGCGGCACCACCGGCAAGCAGATCGTAGTCGGGTATACAAAGCATGACCTTGATATATGGGCCGACACCTGCGCCCGCCAGCTCTGCGCGGTCGGGGTGAAAAAGGGTGACAAAATCCATATCTCATACGGCTACGGCCTCTTTACCGGAGGGCTGGGGCTGCACGGCGGCGCCGAGAAGCTCGGGGCGATGGTCATCCCGGTCTCCTCGGGCAACACATCCCGGCAGATTACCATAATTGAGGATTTCGGCTCGGACATCATCTGCTGCACACCCTCATACGCGATGTATATCGCCGAGGAAATGGAGCGGATGGGAGTTGACACCAAACGGCTGCGCCTGCGCGCCGGAATTTTCGGGGCCGAGCCCTGGACCGAGGAGATGCGCCGACAGCTTGAGCAAAAGCTGAACATCAAGGCATACGACATCTACGGGCTCACCGAGATAATCGGCCCCGGCGTCGCCTACGAGTGCTCGGAGCAGCACGGGATGCACGTCAACGAGGACCATTTTATCATTGAGATAATAAACCCCGAGACAGGCGAGCCTCTGCCGGAGGGCGAACAGGGCGAAATCGTCTTTACCTGTATTACAAAAGAGGCGTTCCCGCTCATCCGCTTCCGCACGCGCGACATAGGCGTAATATCTTACCGGCCCTGCTCCTGCGGGCGCACATTTGTGAGGATGTCAAAACCGCGCGGGCGCACCGACGACATGATAATCATCCGCGGGGTCAACGTCTTCCCGTCTCAGGTCGAGTCTGTGCTGCTCAAGCTTGGGTTTACCCCGAACTATCAGCTTGTGGTCGACCTGAAAGGCAGCCTTGACACGCTTGAGGTGAAAGTAGAGATTACAAACGAGGCCTTTGACGACGTGACCACGTCGCTCTCAAACATAGAGCATAAAATCTCTGAGGAAATAAGGAACCTGCTCGGCGTCACCACTAAGGTCACGCTTGTCGCCCCGAACTCAATTGCGCGCTCGGAGGGCAAGGCAAAGCGGGTTGTTGACAACCGCAAGCTTCTCGACTGACGACAGGCGGCTATTTAAATAAATTTGCAGGAGGATATTGAGCTATGACCGTAAACCAGCTTTCGGTTTTTGTTGAAAACCGACAGGGCGCGCTATCAAGGATTACCGATATCCTCGCGGAGGCGGGGGTGGATATCCGCGCGATGTCGCTTGCCGAAACGCAGAATTTCGGGGTACTCAGGCTTATTGTCAACGACACAAAGGCGGCGGAGGCCGCGCTGAAAAAAAACAATATCGTATTCCACATCACGCAGGTGGTGGCCGCCGCGGTCGAGGATAAGCCGGGAGGGCTGGCGAAGATTCTCCGCATACTCTCGGAAAACGGGATTGATATTCTGTATATGTATGCTTTTGTCGCCGCGCCCGGAAACTATGCCGCGGTTGTGCTGCGCATCAGCAGTGCGGTGCGCGAGAAGGCGGTTGCCCTGCTGACAGAGGCGGGAGTCAGAATTCTCGGCGGCGATGACATTGTTCCGAAAGCCCCGTAAAGGGGCGCGGGGCAAAGCCCCGCTTCGTGCCCCATTTTAGCCGATAGACTAAAGGCAGCATAGCGCGGGATGTATGGCCGCGCTACAATATTTGCAATTTGGTTTAAAAGTTTTTGGAGATTCTTAAGGCCCTTTTTTCAAAAGGGCCTTAAGCGGGGGGCCGGGGGCAAAGCCCCCGAGCAAAATACAACATTCGAGGTATAAAAATGCACTGGTCGGAGAAATTGGCAAGACAGGTCATTGAGCGCAGGCCGGACAAGGAGGAATACGTCTGCGCCGCAGGAATCAGCCCGTCGGGCTCGATACACATCGGAAATTTCAGGGATGTAGCCACATCTTATTTTGTTGTGCGCGCCCTGCGCAAACTCGGCAAACGCGCGCGGCTGCTCTTCTCGTGGGACGAATACGACAGAATGAGGAAGGTCCCCGCCAACGTCGCTGCGGTGGCTTCGGGTTTTGAGAAATATATCGGCGCTCCTTATATATCGATACCCAATCCGTTTGACGACGGCGCCCCGAACTACGCCGCGCATTTTGAGCGCGAGTTTGAGGAGGCAATAAAGCAGTTCGGCATTGAGATGGATTACAGGTACCAGGCGTCGATGTACCTCGGGGGAAAATACACCGATAAAATAATCCATGCGCTGCGCCACCGCTTTGAAATTTTCGACATTCTCGACTCCTTCCGCACGCAGGAAGCCGAGGAGGGAGAGCGCGAGAACTATTATCCGGTAAGCATTTTCTGCCCTGTCTGCGGGAGCGACACCACAAGAATAACCTCGCTCTCGGAGGACTGCGCGAAGGCCACCTACAACTGCGCCTGCGGGCATGAGGGTGAGTTTGACTTTCTCCATGAGCACAACTGCAAACTGGCCTGGAAAGTAGACTGGGCGATGCGCTGGGCTTATGAGGGAGTAGACTTCGAACCGGGCGGAAAGGACCATGCCAGCCCGAGCGGCAGCTATGCGGTGAGCAGCATCATATCCGAGAAAATATTCGGATACAAGCCCCCGGTGTTTGCCGGCTATGAGTTTATCGGGCTGAAGGGCCTTACCGGCAAAATGTCGGGTTCGTCGGGACTCAACCTCACGCCTCAAGCTCTGCTCAATATCTATCAACCCGAGGTCATCCTCTGGCTTTACTCAAAAAACGAACCCCAGAAGGCCTTCAACTTCTGCTTTGACGAGGGGATACTGCACCAGTACCACGAATTTGACAAGATGTACGACGAGGTGGAAAACGGCACCGCCGACGAATACACCCAGGCGATAATGTACAACACAAGAATTGAGGGCCGGAAGATTTACACCGCGCCGATGTCGCTTCTGGTGCAACTCGGCTCGATTGTCGACTTCAACGTACCGCTGCTTGAGACGGTTTTTGAAAAAATCGGCATGCCCTACAAGTACGAGCATTTTGCCGACCGGCTCGACCGTGCGCGCTACTGGCTTGAGCAATGTGCCCCAGAGCAGGTCTATCACCTGCGCAAGACCCGCAACTGGGAAGTTTATGAGACACTGAGCGAGGCCGAGCGGCGCGAGATAGAGCTTCTGCATGGCTACATCAAGCGGGGCGGATACACGCTTGACGAGCTGAACACCGAACTTTATGCCATACCGAAGCGGGTCTTCGGCGAGAATTTGCCGCAGAACGAGCTAAAAAAAGTCCAGGGCGAGTTTTTCAGGAATGTCTACCGACTGCTGCTCGACCGAGAGCGCGGCCCGCGGCTCTATCTCTTCCTTTATGCCATAGACCCGACAAAATACCTCGGCCTGCTTGATTTTTCGACACCTAAAACCGAGGCCGAGAAGGCCGCCGGACTGCCGGCAGAACCCGAGGAAAAGAAATCCGAGCCCGAAGAAACAGCCGGACAGCAATACGGCGAGCCCGACCCGGTCGCACCCATAAAGGAGCAGATCGACATCGACGATTTCAACAAGCTCGACCTGCGCGTCTGCAAAATCATCGCCTGCGACGAGGTCCGCAAATCGCATAGCTGCTACAAGCTCACACTTGACGACGGGATAGGCAAGCGGACGATAATGTCGAGTATTAAGAACTATTACAAGCCCGAGGAGCTTATCGGGCGGAAGATTATCGTTGTCGCCAACCTCAAGCCTACACGAATTGTCAATATCACCAGCGAAGGGATGCTGCTCGCCGCCACAAACAATGCCTGCGGCTGCAGGGTCGTGTTTGTAGACGATGCCGTTCCCCCCGGAACCGCAGTAAAATAAGCATAGCACAAAAGACGGCCGCCGGCTTCACACCGGCGGCCATTTTTTATCTCGTGAAAACGCTTGAAATAGTTTTATTTGCCGTGACCGAACACTTTCTCAGCTATCCGCACGGCACTCGTGGCGTCAGGAGCGTAATAATCGGCACCAATCGACTTTGCGTACTCTTCGGTCAGAACCGCGCCACCGACCATGATGCGGCAGTCCGGGACATTTTGTCGCAGCACCTTTATGGTCTGCTCCATAGCCGGCAGAGTCGTGGTCATCAGCGCGCTAAGCCCGACCAGGCGGACATTGTTGTCCCGTGTCGATTTGAGTATTGTTTCATATGAAACATCCCGCCCGAGGTCAATAACTTCATAATCGTAGTTTTCAAGCAGGAGCTTCACTATATTTTTGCCGATGTCGTGTATGTCGCCCTTGACGGTGGCCAGAATTATTTTCCCCTTTGTGCCGCAGCCGGACCTCATTGTCGCTCTCACCTGCCCGAAGGCAGCAGTCGCGGCCCCGGCGCTCATAAGAAGCTGAGGCAAAAATATCCTTTTCTTTTCGAATTCCTCGCCGACCCAACCGAGGGCGGGTATGATATGCCCGTTTATGACCTCCAGGGCATCGTGGGTCTTGAGAAGCGCGACGGCGGCGTCCTGTGCGGCGGCCTCCATGCCCCTCACTATCGCATGATAGAGCTCCGAGGGGCCGCCGCCCGGCCCACCGGCGCCATTGGCGCCGATGGGCGCCCCGGCTGCCGGCGCAACCGGCGCCGGGGCAGACGCCGCCTGCCCCGACCCCGCTTCACTTTTGGCGGCATTCGTTGCAAAATTAATGAATTCCGAGAAATTCTCGTCCTTGCCTGAGAGCGCAAGATACGCCCGGTAGGCCTTTTGTATCTCTGCTGAATTGGGATTTACAATCGCCAGCGACAGCCCGGCATAAAGCGCCATTGTAAAGAAGGACGAATTGAGAGTGTCGCGCATCGGCAGCCCGTATGAGACATTGGATATGCCGAGCAGTGTGTGTATTCCCATCTCGCTCAGCGCCGCAACCGTTTTGAGGGTGGTCAGCGCGGCGGAAGGGTTGGCGCTCACAGACATCGCCAAGGGGTCAATCACTATATTTTTTGGACTGATGCCGTACTTTTTTGCTTCGGAGATAATTTTTTCGGCAATCTTAAGTCTTCCGGCAACATCGGTAGGTATCCCGTCGTCGTCAAGTGTCAGCCCGACCAGCACTCCGCCGTATTTTTTGGCCAGCGGCAGGACAGACGCAAGCGACTCGGACTTGCCGGATACGGAATTGATAAGCGGAACCCCGCAATAGGCCCGCAGCGCACGCTCCATCGCCGCCGGGTTTGAGGTATCTATCTGCAGCGGCAGCTTGGTTATCATCTGCAACTCGGTTATTATAGCCTCAAGCGCCCCGGCCTCATCAATGCCCGGCAGCCCGGCGTTCACGTCGAGAATATCGGCCCCGGCGTCGGCCTGTAGCGCCCCCTCTTCGGCAATCTCGACATATTCCCCGGCCAGCAGAGCCTCTTTTATCCACTTTTTGCCGGTCGGGTTGATGCGCTCACCGACAATCAGCGGCCGCCGACCGATGACAAGGGCGTGTGTGGCCGATGAGATCATTGTCAGGTTTTTCTCTGTAATCGGTTGCGGGGTAATACCCTCAATTGCGCCGACAAGCGCTTTGATGTGCTCGGGCGTGGTGCCGCAGCAGCCTCCAAGCCCCCGCGCGCCGGCCTGTGCCATCTCCTTCATGTTGCCGGCAAACTCGGCGGGTGAGATATTATATACCGTTTTGCCGCCGCAGATTCGCGGCATGCCGGCGTTCGGCTGGACAATCACCGGCATCGAGGCGTACTTCACAAGCTCGGGCAGTATGCTCTTCATTTTGGCGGGGCCGAGCGAGCAGTTTATCCCGAGCGCCGCGACGCCAAGCCCCTCAAGCAGCGCCACCACAGAAGCCGGGTTGCTCCCGCTCATCATCCGACCCGATTCATCAAAGACCACCGTCGCCACAACCGGCAGGTCGCAGGCTTCTTTTGCGGCCAGCACCGCGGCCTTGAGCTCGTATATATCGTTCATGGTCTCGATAAGGATAAAATCCGCGCCGGCCTCAGCACCTATTCTGACCGTCTCGGAAAAACAGCTTACCGCCTCCTCAAACCCGATGCCGCCAAGCCAGCCCACCATTTTTCCGAGTGGACCGACATCAAGAGCTACCAAAGCCCCGGAGTCCCGGGCGGCGTCTCTCGCGCAGCTTATCCCCGCGCGGATAATATTTTCAAGACAAAACTTTCCGGAACCATTGCGGTATTTCAGCCGGTTTGCCCCGAAGGTGTTTGCCGTGACAACCTCGGCTCCGGCCCTGATATACTCCCGGTGAATTTCTGTCATAACCTCGGGACGGGTAACATTCCAGGTCTCGGGCAGCTCTCCTGCGGAAAGCCCGCGGGTCTGCAGCATGGTCCCCATCCCGCCGTCAAAAATTACAAATCCACGGTTCAGTTTTTCTGTTATATTCATGTTGTCTCCTGTGCAGCTGTACGGAATTTCTTCTTATTTTATTATAGCCGAAACATTGTCCATCACGCGGGCGGCCACCTCGGGCTTGTTCATTGTGTAAATATGTACGTTCTTGATGCCGCTCGCAAACAGGTCGACCACCTGCTCGGTGGCATAGACTATCCCGGCCTGCTTCATCGACTCGGGGTCCCCCCCGAATTTCTCGACAATTTTAGCAAACTTCCGGGGCAATGTCCTGCCCGACAGCTCGAGGATCCGCCTTATCTGCTTTGCATTTGTCACCGGCATAATCCCCGGGTTTACCGGAACGTTTATCCCCTTTGCGGCAAGCTTGTCAAGGAACGCGTAGAAGATGTTGTTGTCGAAAAACATCTGCGAGACCAGAAAATCGCAGCCCGCGTCTATTTTGATTTTCAGTTTATTGATATCGTCGTCAAGACTCGGAGACTCGGGATGTCCCTCGGGGTAACAAGCCCCGCCGACGCAGAAATCGCCAAAGCGCTTGATTTTGGCGACAAGGTCGGAAGCATGTTTAAAGTCACTCTTGACGGTCGCCCCGTCGTATTTCGGAATGTCGCCGCGCAGGGCAAGTATGTTCTCAATTCCTGCCTCCTTAATTTCTTCAAGGCTTCTCTCAATCTCCTCCTCGGAGGACGAGATGCAGATAAGATGTACCAGCGGCGTGACCCCGAATTTGTCCTGCAGGTTCTTCGCAATGCTGACGGTAAAACCCTCGGTCGTGCCGCCGGCCCCGCAGGTCACGCTCATAAAGGCCGGACGAAGGGCGGCGATAGCTTCGGTTGCCCCCCTGACGCTCTCGTAATTGTTGCTGCTCTTGGGTGGAAAGACCTCAAATGACAGAGTGGGCTTGCAGGAAGCAAATAACTTTGTCAGTTTCATACTTGCAGATGTCCTTTCAGATTTGTGGAGAAAAAAGTGCCATAAAAATAACCTGTATTGTTGTAAACCGAAAAATTTTGTGGTATTATAGACTTACATAAAATCGGAGTTGAAATTATGGCGACACTCGGCTTAAAAGAGCGTCTTATGGCGGCCTCATGGCTTGTCGGAACACATATAACCCTCACCGACCCGGCTGTATCAGCTATTCTCAGCCGGGCGGGCTTTGATTTTGTGCTGCTTGAGGCAGACAACACCGAGAACAGCTACACCACCCTGCGCAATCACCTGGCAACCCTCAGTTCAGGCGGGCTGCCGGCTCTGGTCAGGGTTTCAATTATCTGCGAATACCACATAAACCGGGTACTTGAACTCGGGCCGGACGGCATTGTCCTCCCGAGCATCAACACCGCCGCCGAGGCAGAACGCGCCATCTCAATGACGCTCTACCCTCCCGAAGGCACCCGGCGCTTCAACCCGCTGCGCTCGGTCGCATACAAGATTGAAGAGGCATATGAGCTGGCACTCGGCGACAACCAGAGGCTCTGCCGCATGATACAGCTTGACACCGCCGAGTCACTCCGGAATATTGCCGAAATTGCAGAGGTTGACAGAGTTGACGGGTTCTTTTTTGCGCCCGGCAGCTTCATCAGGCCAGACGGCAGACCCGAAGCCCTGTTCGGCCCCGACACCGAGGAGCTGATAAGCCGTGCGGCAGAGCTGCTGCGGCAAAAGAAGATACCATTCGGAGTCTCGCTGCTCAGAACCGGCCCCGGAATACTTGATTATTGGTTGAGGCTTGGCGCCTGCATATTTGCCGGCGGCTTCGATGCGGGATACATCGCCGGCGGTGCCCGCGAAAACCTCGTGTCGCTAAAAAGCCAATTGCCTGCCGGGAAGTAACCGGGCAACTATCAGAAGCGCTTTTCTGCTTGTTAATGAATTATTTTATCACATAATGTATTCCATTGCAATAACAGATATACAAAAAACCTGCCGAAAATCCTCCGTCAGGTTTTTTTTATATAATCAGTTTTTTTCTCCCGGCCCGGCTGCTGTTTTCTTCTCATAAAAAACACAAATCAGGATACCCGACGCAACAGCCAGCGCCGCCGCTGCAGCCACCGGTATCAGCCAGGTGT
>JBMNUI010000004.1:0-55993 GCA_050946195.1 Eubacteriales bacterium | reverse complement strand
AAAGTATAAACTTTCTAAAAAAACTCTGATGCGTTACGCTTGACATCGTTTCCACATCCGTTTCCCGAAACTTTATACCTATTTCGCGCCGTTTTATCCGGCGCCTTTTAGCCTTGCTTGCTTATTGCTCTCTCTCGCTTTTGGGTTGTTGAATATCTTTATTTCGCTCATCTCTCGTTGTTTGTAAAATGCTAACAGCATTCTTGTCAATAATGATACCACATGCAATCATTTTTGTCAATAATGATGAGTAAATATATTTTATTTTACACAAATTCCGAAAGCCGGAAAAACCTCCGGAGCTCTGCCCCGGAGGTTTTATATTCCATTATTCCTGTATTTCTTCCATAATATACGCTTCGAGTATGTCTCCGACCTTGATGTCGCTAAATTTTTCAAGCCCGATTCCGCATTCGTAGCCGGCCGCAACCTCGCGGACGTCGTCCTTGAAGCGCTTGAGCGACGCGATCTTGTCCTCGAAGATAACCACCCCGCCCCGCAGCACCCGGATAAGCGAGTTGCGGGTAACTTTGCCGTCCTGAACATACGAGCCGGCTATTATCCCGACATTCGGAACGCGGATAGCCTGCCTGACCTCGGCATGCCCGAGCAGGTTCTCCCTGTATTTGGGTGCGAGCATGCCCTTCATGGCAGCCGTTACTTCCTCGATGCAGTCGTATATCACGCGATAGGTCCGAATTTCAACGCCCTGACGCGCGGCAGAGTCGAGCGCCGGCTTGTCGGGCCGGACATTAAACCCGATGATAATGGCGTTCGAAGCCGCGGCAAAGGTGACGTCGCCCTCGGTGATTCCGCCGACTGCCGAATGGATGACCTTGACCTTGACTTCTTCGTTCGAAATCTTCTCAAGGGCGGCCTTGACCGCCTCGGCAGAGCCGTCGACGTCGGCCTTGACTATGATATTGAGGGTCTTGACACCTTCGGAAATCTGAGCAAAGAGGTCATTTAAGTTGGCGCGGGCATTTGCCTTGAAGGCTTCCTCCTTTGCCTCGGCACGGCGCTTTTCGGCTAGGGTCCTGGCCATCTTTTCGTCCTCGACGGCATTGAAGGTGTCACCCGCCGACGGGACTTCCGAAAGCCCGGTGATCTCAACCGGCATAGACGAGGTAGCCGCCTTTATAACCTTGCCTTTATGGTCGGTCATCAGGCGGACACGGCCGACCGCCGTTCCGGCAATTACCACGTCGCCGGTGTGAAGCGTCCCGTTCTGAACAAGAAGGGTTGCCACCGGACCCCTGCCCTTGTCAAGCTTGGCTTCAATAACAATTCCCTTTGCCCGGCGATTGGGGTTGGCCTTGAACTCCTTGATGTCAGCCATCAGCAGGATGCTCTCGAGCAGGTCGTTGATTCCCTGCCCCGTGAGGGCCGAGACCGGCACGCAGATGACGTCGCCGCCCCAGGCTTCGGGAACCAGGTCATATTTGGTCAGCTCCTTGATGACCCGGTCGGGGTTTGCGGTGGGCTTGTCGATTTTGTTTATGGCGACGATAATATCGACTCCGGCGGCCTTGGCGTGGTTTATTGCCTCGACGGTCTGAGGCATGATACCGTCGTCGGCGGCGACCACAAGTATGGCTATGTCGGTTGCCATGGCGCCGCGGGCACGCATTTCCGTGAAGGCTTCATGTCCCGGCGTGTCAAGGAAGGTGATTTCCCGCCCATTGACCTTAACACGGTAGGCGCCTATATGCTGGGTAATTCCGCCGGCCTCCGCGGCGGTCACGTTGGAGTGGCGCATGGCGTCGAGCAGCGAGGTCTTGCCGTGGTCGACATGCCCCATGACACAGACCACCGGCGCACGCGGCTGCAGGTCCTCCTCCCCGTCCTGCTCCTCCTCAAACAGTTTATCCTCGATTGTAACCACAACTTCCCGGGTTACCTCGGCGCCCAGGTCGACGGAGACAAGATATGCCGTGTCATAGTCTATATATTCGTTGACGGTGACCATGACTCCCATTATCATAAGCCGCTTTATGACCTCGCTTGCCGTCACCTTCAGCCTTGAGGCAAGCTCGCCCACCCGGATTTCGTCTGGTATCGAGACATGCACCGGCTGCTTCTTTATCGGCTCGGCCTTTTTCGGGACAATCTTCTGCCCCTTTACCGGCTGGCTTGCCGCCTTGCTGCGCTTGACCTTTTCGCTGCCGCCGCGCATGTCGCGGACCGACTCGGGTGCGATTGTCTCAAAGCGGTCGTCATACTTTGAGAGGTCTATGGTCATGCCTCTGGTATCAATTATGCGCTTTTTGGCCTGCCTCTCGGGACTTGCGGCCTGCTTGCGGACAATCGGCTGGGGCCGGAATTTCTCTTTGGAGGCTTCCTTGCGCTCTTTCTCTTTTTTCTGAGCCTGTGTCTGCTGTTGTGCCTGGGCAGCAGGCCGACCCTCCTGCGGCTTTTTAGGCTGCGGCGCGGTTTTCCGTTCTGCGCCTTTTTGGGATTCGGCAGTTTTCGGCTGCTCCGCCGGCTTTTTCCCTGGCAGTTTTGGCTCTGCCGGCTTCTGTTCTGCAACCTTTTGCTGCTCTTTCGGCTGCCCGGCCTGCTTTTGCTTCTCGGCCGTCTGGACAGATTTTGCCTCGGTGCGCTTTTGTGATTTGCGCGACTCGTGCTCCTTGACGATTTTTGAAGGAATATATGTGATCCCGTCAATATAGTCTTCTATATTTTTTATCTGATATGCCCTAGTTAGTGCCTCAAAGAGAATGTCAAACTCAAAGGGCTCAAGCACTTTCTGTACTCTTACCTCTATTCCCTTCTCTTTGAGAATGCCGGTAATCTCCTTGGTTTTGATACCGAGGTCCTTTGCAAGCTGATTGATTTTATATTGCGGTAGTGCCATATATTTCCTCCTGGATTTATCCTTCGTCTGAGTCGCACTGTCTGTCAAACTGTTTTTCTACTGCCCTGCATAGCTGCGGGTCGGTAATTCCGACCGCCGCCACTTCAGACCTGCCGAGCGCCCTGCCGAGCGCCGCCATACCGTGCGGGATTACTGTGTGTCTGACTTTATAGTATTTGCATTTGCCGGTTAGTTTTTTGCGGGTGTTTGCCGAGGTGTCGGATGCTTCAACCACCAGAAGCGGAGCGCCCCTGCCACGCCGTAAGGCTGTACAAATCTGCTCTGTGCCGTAAATCAGGGCGCCGGCGCGGGCGCAGAGGCCGAGAGTCAAGAGCAACCGGCTGTTTTTTTCAGTCTGCTTCTCCATTTCGGGCAAGCTCGGCTTCCATTGCGTTGTAAACTTCCTCGGGCACCTCGCAGCCGAGGCTGCGGTCAAGCCGCTTTGACTTTCTTGCCTTCTTCAGGCACTTGATATCATGACAGATGTACGCCCCGCGCCCGTTTTTCCTGCCGGTAAAGTCGAGCATGACCTCCCCTTCGGGGGTGCGCACCACCCGGAGCAGTTCGCGCTTGGGCTTGTGCTCGTTGCATCCGAGGCACTGGCGTTCGGGAATTTTCTTTTTTTTCTTCTGCTCCATAGTTTTGACGTTACGCCTTTATATCTATTTTATAACCGGTCAGCCACGCGGCAAGCCGGGCATTCTGCCCCTCCTTGCCAATAGCCAGCGAAAGCTGGTCGGGGCTGACGGTAACTCTGCAGGACCGCTCGCCGGTCAGGGTCACCGCCTCGACCGAGGCCGGGGCGAGTGCCGAGGCTATATATTCCTCCGGAATATCACTGTATTTGACAATATCTATCTTCTCGCCGCACAGCTCGTCGACAATCCCGGCAATTCTCATCCCGTGCGGGCCGATGCAGGCTCCAACCGGGTCGACGTCCTCGTCGCGCGACATGACCGATATTTTGGTCCTTGAGCCGGCCTCGCGCGCAACTCCCTTGATAATCACGATTCCGTCCTGAATTTCGGGTATCTCAAGCTCAAACATGCGGCGGACAAGCCCGGGGTGAACCCGGGAGAGGGTGATAAGCGGCCCTCTTGCCTCTTTGTTCACCTCTGATATGAACACCTTTATCTTATCGCCCACGCGTAAGATCTCGCCGGGTATCTGCTCGCTTTTCAGCAGAACCGCCTGTCCGGTTCCGATTTCGAGCACCGCGTTGCCGGTTACCGGATCGACCCTTGTCAACGTGGCGGTAATTATCTCCTCGCGCTTGTTCTCATAGGCCTGCTGCATTGCGCGGCGTTCGCCCTCGCGTATGCTCTGGATTATGACCGATTTTGCCTGCGCCGCCGAAAGCCGCCTGAAGTTCTTGGTTTTTATCTCTGTCTCGACTATGCTGCCCACAGTGTAGCGCTTGCTTATCTGCCTTGCGTCCTCAAGCGATATCTGGGTCTCCGGGTTTGTTACCTCCTCGACAACCTCCTTCTGCTGAAAGACCTTGATTTCCTCCTTCTCGGGGTCTATAAGTATGCGCACGTTGGTGTTGTTGCCGTATTCCTTTTTATAAGCCGACATGAGCGCCGCTTCGATTTTTTCGATCATATATTCCTTCGGAATTCCCTTTTCCCTTTCAAGCAGGTCGAGCGCCGCAAAAAAATCCTTGTTCATCGCGGTTGTTCCTTTCAATACCTCTCCTCTGTTATATCTATTACTTGTCGTCATCAAAAGCAAACACGGTGCGCACCCGGGCGGCAGCACCCCGGTCGACCTCAATCCGCCCCTCGGGCGTGTCGAGCAGTATCCTGCCGTCCACAAGCCCGGCCAGTTTGCCGCGGTGGGTCTTTTTACCGGTTTTGTCGGGCGCGTAGAGCTTTACCTCCACCTCGCAGCCGGCACAGGCTTCAAAATGAGCCCCGGTCTTAAGCTCCCGCTCGATTCCCGGCGAGCTGACCTCAAGGTAATATCTGCCCTCTATCGGGTCTGCCGAATCGAGCAGCGGGTCTATTATGCGGTGAAACCGCTCGCAGTCGTCGATTCTAATACCCTCGGGCGAATCTATGGTGACGCGCAGCACCTGCCGCGCACCCTCGCGGACAAATTCAACGTCCCACAGGACAAGTCCGGCCTCCACAGCGGCCGGCGCAATAAGCTCGGCCACCCGGCCGGCGATATTCTTACGGTTGTTCATCTTCTTTCCCTCTGCGTTTTGTCGGACCGGGGAGCACTCCCCTCTCGACAATTGAGAGTGGGCCAAAAACCCACTCTCAACGCAAACCGTAATACTTGCGGTTATTATATCATACCCGAAATGAAAATGCAATAGCTTTTCTATATTTTTTTGCGTACCCCGGTACGCATGAATAACCGGGGTATGCATTAAACTTTTTCATTTAATAATTTAAGGTAATTGTGTCTGAATATATTGTACAACCTGATTATTATACGGTACCTGAATAACATTATATGCAATGTGGCGTTCCATTGCAGGACTAAACAATATGCCAGACCTCAAATCCGATAATGTTGGAGATGTTTGAATCTTATTGATTTGTATTGTAACGTTATCACACGAATAAACAGTTATGTCATACATGGCACCAAGATAGCCTTCAGTAAACACTGTTATAAGAATAAAACCCGACTTAAAAAATTCTTCATCATAAAGCTCTTGATTACGCCCGCCAAAGTCAATAAATATTTAATTAAAAATGAAGTTAACTTTTTATGTCCGGTACCTCACCTTCCCTTCCCGCCGGCGCCACATTTCATTCGATAAATAGTGTTTACATTTCCACACTTATATGTTATAATAACGTACGGTCGGATTCAAGGGTCCGCGGAAGGGGGCAAACAGTCGGGATTTTAACCTTTTGCCATGCAACAATCACGTTTAAATACTTTACACACGACTTTGAAATAATACTAAAACAGGATGTTGTCAGGCTCCGGCCGGCTGCCGGTCACTTCGACTGATACTGCAAGGAGGTAGGCTTTGAAAAAGAACCGGTCAAAACCCGCGTCATCGGCGGATGTCAGAATACCGCTTGTGGTCTGTGTGATCATCGGTATTGTTTTGCTTCTTGCCTACACAATTGTAGTTTCGTTTACCGCGCTACCGCCATCGCTGGTCGGCATAATCCTGACATTTGTTTATATATATACTGCAGTCATCACATTCCTCGGGGTGCGCAACAGGCTGAGGAAAATCGCGCTTGAGGAGGAGCGCGCCGCCGCCTACAACACCGAGATATACCAGATGTTCCGCGAGACCATAGACCTCCCCTATGCCATCGTCACCGCCGAAGGCTGGGTGACCATAATAAACCGTGCGCTCGAGGACATCCTCGGCAGGCAGGCCACCGGGGAGATGCTTGAAGAAATCTGCGGCGTTTCGGCCGAGGAAATTATCAAGGCGAGCGAGCCCGACGGGCAGCTCTCGCTCGATATTCAAAGCGGCAAAACCGAATATGCCAACCCCGGCGAGGGCAGGATAATCGGCATACGCCGCCGGCGTTTTATGGCGCGGGGCTATCCCATGATGGTCAGCGGAACCCGCTGCTATATGATTGTCTTTACCGAGATAACCGCGCTGGTCGAGCTGCGCGAGAAAATGAAGCGCGAGAATACGGTCGTTGCCTTTATCATGCTCGACAACCTTGAGGAGCTGGCGCAGTACGTGCGGGTCAGCTACCGCTCGGCCGCAAATGAAATCGACACCATATTGAAAAACTGGGCGGCCAGCATGAAAGGTCTGCTCCGCGAGTACGACCGCAACCGCTACCTTCTGATTATCACCCGGGAAATACTCGACGAGTGCATAAAGAACAAATTCGAGATACTCGACTCAATCCGCAATGTCCGGCTGGGCGACGACAGCATGTCGGTAACCGTCTCAATGGGCATATCTACCGGAACCGGGCCGCTCTCCGAGCGCGAAAACGAAGCCATGCTCGCCCTTGACCTGGCGCTTCAGCGCGGGGGCGACCAGGTGGTGATCCAATACGGGAACGAAACCGAAATTTTCGGCGGGCGCTCAAAGGGTATGCAGAAGCGCACCCGCGTGCGCTCGCGCGTAAACGCCGCGGTACTCTGCGCCAGGATTTCCGAATCCTCAAACGTGCTTGTCATGGGGCACAAAAACCCCGACTTCGACTCGATCGGCGCCTGCGTGGGCATTGCGCGGCTTTGTATTTTCTGCGGCGTGCCGGTGAAAATCGTCATGGACGAAAAAAGCGACAACTTCCGCATCATCGCCGAGCGGCTGCTCCGCAACAGCGAGTATACCGATATGTTCACCGACCCGCTCTCGGGGCTTGACCTTGTCAAACCCGACACCCTGCTGGTTATCTGCGACGCCAACAACTTCAATATAATAGAAGCACCCGACATCGCCGACAGCGTAGACAGGATTGCAATCATCGACCACCACCGCCAGACCGAGCAGTTCGACTTCGAGCCGCTTGTAAATTATATCGACCCGGCGGCCTCCTCGACCTGCGAGCTTTTGGCCGAGATACTCGAGCAGTCGCTGCCGGCCGGCACAATTCTTCTGAAGGACGAAGCCAACGCCATGTACGCCGGCCTCATGCTCGACACCAAGTTCTTCACAAAGGACACCGGAACCCGCACCTTCGCGGCGGCGCTTTACCTGCAGAGCGAGGGCGCAAAGTCCGAGGTCGTGCGGCAGTTCTTCGAGGAAGATATCTCGGACTATCTCGCCGAGGCCAAGTTCAGCAACGATATTGAACTCTACCGCGGAAACATTGCGATAACCCGCAGCGTCGGGACAGGTAACGCCGAGCAGGACCGCACCGCCGCCTCAAAGGTGGCAGACAAGCTGCTTACCATCCGCCAGGTGGACGCCGCCTTTGCGATGGTCAGCGTAAACGACGAAATCCGCATTTCGGCGCGCTCGTCGGGCAAAATAAACGTCCAGCTTATCCTTGAAAAGCTCAAGGGCGGCGGGCACTTCAACGCCGCGGCGGCGCAGGTCAAAGGTACCATGGAATATGCCTACCAGCTGCTTACCAATGCAATCGATGAATATCTCGACAACGGCTGACCGGCTGCCGGCGGCACTATTGTCGCAAGAAAGGAATGATTGTTATGAAGGTAATACTTAAATCGGATGTCAGGTCTCTTGGCAAAAAGGACCAGGTAATCGAGGTTGCCGACGGCTATGCGCGCAACTATCTTATCCCGCGGGGGCTTGCCATACCGGCAGACAAGAAGGCACTCACCGACCTGAAAAACCGCGAGGAAGCAAAGCAGCGCCGCCTTGAGGCCGAGCGTGCCGAAGCCGAGGCTATTGCCGAGAAAATCTCGGGCCTTTTGGTAAGAATCAAAATGAGCGCCGGGGCAGACGGCCGGCTCTACGGCTCGGTCACCTCAAAGGATGTCGCCGACGCGCTTTTGCGCGACTTCGGGATTGAAATCGACCGCCGGAAGATAATCGTCACCGAGCCGATAAAGGCATACGGGAACTACACTCTTGACGTAAAGCTGTACCCCGAAATTACCGGGAAGATAAACATCCTTGTATGTGAGAAATAGGCTCGGCCGGGCACGCAACTAAAAAGGGATTAGTCATGAACGATGAGTTGACAAGAAAGCTGCCGTTCTCGATGATAGCCGAGCAGTCGCTGCTCGGCGCGATACTGATAGACCCCGAGTCTATCCGGCTGGTGGCAGACATCATAACCGCGGACGATTTCTACATAGAAGAGCACCGGCACATATACCTTGCCATGCACGAATTGTTCATGACCGACAATGACATCGACATCGTGACCCTGGTTGACATGCTGGTCAAAAAGGGCATCTACAACCGTTCGGGCGGCGAGGATTATATACACACCATCGGCCAGGTTGTTCCGGGCTCCCAGAACATAAAGGATTACGCACGCATTATCAAGGAAAAGAGCGTGCTGCGGCAGCTGATCGCGACCTGCGAAGAAATCAGCGCCACCGCATATTCGGAACAGGACTCGGTAACACATATTATAGATAATGCACAGAACAAATTATTCCAGATAGCGCAGGGACGGGATACCCGCGGCTTTCGGCATATCAGGGACGTCCTCGGCGAGGTTTATACAAACTTAAACAGGCTCTACGAGGGCGACAAATCGGCGCTGGGTATTCCGACCGGTTTTTCAGGGCTTGACAAGGTGCTGATCGGCATGGGAGAGGGCGACCTGATTCTTATCGGCTCGCGCCCCGGTATGGGAAAAACCAGCTTTGTGCTCAATATCGCCACGAATGTCGCCTCCAAAACAAAAAAGACTGTTTGCATCTTCTCGCTTGAAATGTCGGCAGAGCAGCTTGTAAACCGCATGATATCAAGCGAGGCCATGATCGACAGCTACACCCTGCGCACCGGCAGGCTGAGTTCCGAAGATTGGATCAAGGTGGCCGAGGCGGCCGCAAAGCTTGCCGGCATGGATATCCTTATAGACGACACCTCGGGGATGACCGCCACCGCAATGAAGGCCAAGCTGCGGCGGGTCAGCAACCTCGGGCTTGTCATAATAGATTATTTGCAGCTCATGCAGGGCGAGCGGCGTACCGACAACAGGGTTCAGGAGGTCGCCGAAATCACCCGTAATATGAAGCTGATGGCCAAAGACCTCGGCGTCCCGGTAATCTGCTGCGCACAGCTCTCCCGAAGCCCCGAATCAAGACAAGACAAAAAGCCGGTGCTTGCCGACCTGCGCGACTCGGGAGCAATCGAGCAGGACGCCGACGTCGTCATCTTCCTCTACCGCGACGATTATTACAATCGGGACAAAGGGCCCGAGGACAGCGGCGGGAATATCGTCGAGGTAATCGTAGCCAAAAACCGCCACGGCATGACCAGCACGGTCCGCATGGGCTGGTTGGGACAATACACCAAATACCGGTCGATCGCCACCGAATACGGCGAACAATGACCTGCCTTTGGTCTGCTTACCCTCCTGAAAGGGCATTTTTTAAAAAGAAATCAAAATGGATAAAAATAAAACCGGTATCAGATTTACACCGCCTCACGAATTAAGCGGCCTGCCCGAATCAACCCCTATTCTGCTTGCCTTCTCGGGCGGCGCCGACTCGCGTGCTTTACTTCATTTACTGTCTCAATACTCAAACGAGCACAAAGCGCCCCTTGTGGCGGCGCATGTCAACCACAAAATCCGCGGCGAGGAAGCCCTGCGCGACCGCGAGTTCTGTATCAGAACCGCCGCCGAGTACGATATTGAATGCGAGGTGCTTGACGCCGACGTCCCGGCGCTGGCGAGAAAACACAAAACCAGCCTTGAAACCGAGGCGCGGCTTGTAAGATACAGTTTTTTCAGGTCGATAATGCAAAAGCGGGGCATTCCCCTGCTGGCCACCGCCCACAATGCCGATGACCGGCTTGAGACCCTGATTTTCAACATCGCGCGGGGCTGCGGGCTGCGCGGGCTCTGCTCGATTCCGCCGGTACGGCCCTTCGGCGACGGCCTGATTATCCGGCCGCTGCTTTGTGCGACCAAAAGCGACATCATACGCTATTGTGAAGATAATAACCTTGCCTATGTAACCGATTCTACCAACCAAAAGACAGACTGCTCGCGAAACCTCATCCGGCACAAAATAATCCCGGCGCTCGAGGAGCTCAACCCGAATATCCGCGAAAACTCGGCGCGGCTGATTCTGGCGGCGCGAGAGGCCCGGGAGTTTATTGAGAGCGAGGCCGACAAATTTCTCTCGCGCTCATCGGGTGACAGCATACAGGTCGGCGAGCTCAACAGCCTGCCCGGGGCGGTGAGGCACTGTGTGCTCTCGAAGCTTTATGCCGCCGCTTCGGGCCGGGAGCTTGAGGAGGTCCATGTTCATGCCCTCTCGGGGCTTCTGCAAAAAGGAATTTCCGGCTCGGCGCTCTCGCTCCCCGGTAGAATCCGCGCCAAAATAGAGGGCGGCTGCCTTAAATTTACCACCGACCCGCGCCGGCGCCTTATGTTCGAGTCCTTTGCAGTACCGCTTGCCGAGGGGCTGAACCTGTTGCCTTCAGGGGCAATAACACTGACAACCTCCGGCCGACAGCCGGCAGAGTTCCCTCGGAATCTCACATTTCGTGAGAGCGTCAGGCTCTTGGCCAGCGGGCCGCTTGTGGCTCGGAGCCTTCTGCCGGGTGACACGGTGAGGTACCGCGGCATGACAAGAAAGGTCCGCAAGCTGCTCTGGGAAACAGGGCTGCCGCTCTGCGAAAGATACCTTCTGCCTGTAGTCTGCGATAGCGCAGGCGTGCTCTGGATACCCGGCGTCGCCCTTCGCGACGGAACCCTGACCCAAGAGGGCGGCCTGCAGCTGACATACTACGGCGGCGATAAAACTCCCTCAAAGGTGGACACCGATGAACAGTGATATAGAAAGCGTCCTGATAAGCCAAAAGGAACTTAACCGGATAATAGCCCGGCTGGCCGCCGAGATTGAGCGTGATTATTCGGCACCCGATAAGCGCCTTGTGCTGATATCAATCCTTAAAGGTTCGGTTATGTTTGCCGCGGCCCTCATGTCTGCGCTGAAAATACCCGCCGAAATCGAGTTCATGAGGGTATCCTCATACGGTTCGGGGAGCGTAAGCTCCGGGAATGTCAGAATACTGCTTGACTTTTACCGTCCCGATATCTCGGAACTTGACCTGTTGATTGTCGAGGACATTATCGACAGCGGCCGCACACTCAGCAGCCTCACAAAACTGCTGCTTGAGCGCGGAGCGCGCAGCGTCAGGTCCTGCACGCTGCTCGACAAGCCCGAGCGCCGTGAAGTCCCTTTTGAGCCCGACTACACCGGGACCGTTATCCCGGATGAATTCGTGGTGGGATTCGGGCTTGACTATAATGAAAGATACCGCAACCTGCCTTATGTCGGGGTGCTGAAGTCCGAAATATACGGCGCCCCCGCAAGACCGTCAATGTCAATTATGAAAGGGAACCCAACAAAAAAATGAAAAGTACCGTCAAAACAATATTGGTTTATCTTGCCGTCATAGTTGTCATAATACTGGTCGTATCTCACTTCTTTTCATTTACCGAGGTCGAGCCGGTAAAATACGCCGACATCGTTGAGTACTTCAAGAACGACCAGGTGAAATCGTTTACCGTTTCAAACACCAACTACCTTGAGATGGAGGTATACGACCTCGGCAAGGACGGCGAATTTATTTATGACTCCAACGGAAAAATCATCAATTCTACCAAGTTGGTCAGCTACCGGCTGCAGAGCCTTGAGCTCTTCCACACCGACCTGTCGGAATACTATATCAATAATGAAAACCTTGAGTCATATGATTTTGAGCCGCCGACCGTATGGCCGTGGTGGGTCAGTTTCCTGCCCTATGTCATTGTGCTTATTGTCTTTGTCGCCCTTTGGTTTTACGCGCTCAACCAGGCTGCCGGCGGGAGGGGCAAAATCAGCTCCTTCGGCAAGGCAAGAGTCAAGATGCCGAACCCCAACGACAAGGACCGCAAGACCTTCAAGGACGTGGCCGGCGCGGATGAGGAGAAGGCCGAGCTTGAGGAAATCGTGGCCTACCTCAAGGATCCCGCGAAGTTTTCGAGGCTCGGCGCGAAAATTCCCCACGGCGTGCTTTTAGTCGGCCCCCCGGGAACCGGCAAGACACTGTTAGCCAAGGCGGTCGCCGGCGAGGCCGGGGTTCCCTTCTTCTCGATATCCGGCTCCGACTTTGTCGAGATGTATGTCGGCGTCGGCGCCTCGCGCGTGCGCGACCTTTTTGAGACCGCCCGCAAAGCACCGGCCTCGATAGTATTCATAGATGAAATTGACGCCGTCGGGCGACACCGCGGCGCGGGTCTCGGCGGCGGACACGACGAGCGCGAGCAGACATTGAACCAGCTTTTGGTCGAAATGGACGGATTCGGCACCAACGACGGTATTATAGTGATCGCCGCGACCAACCGCCCCGACATACTCGACCCCGCTCTGCTCCGCCCCGGGCGCTTTGACCGGCAGGTGATGATGAATTACCCCGACATAAAGGGGCGCGAGGAGATCCTGAAGGTTCATGCCCGCAACAAGCCGATCGGCCCCGATGTCGACCTGGTAAGGGTAGCGCAGAGCACCGTCGGGTTTACCGGCGCCGACCTTGAAAACCTGCTCAACGAAGCGGCGCTGCTTGCCGCCCGCCGGAACAAGAACCTGATAGATAGCACTGACATTGAGGACGCCTTCATTAAGGTGCTGGCGGGTTCCAAGAAAAAGTCGCGGCGCATGAGCGAGGCCGAAAAGCGCAATACCGCCTTCCACGAAGCCGGCCATGCCATTCTCGCCTACCTGCTGCCCCACCTTGACCCGGTACGCCATATAACCATAATTCCCAGAGGCAGAGCGCTCGGTTTTACCCTAACTGTGCCCGAGGAGGACAGGTTCAGCGTATACCGCGATGAACTACAGGAGCGCATCTGCGAATTGCTCGGAGGCAGGACAGCCGAGGAGATTATGTTCGGCAACTTCTCGGGCGGCGCAGCAAACGACATCGAAAGGGCCACCGATATAGCGCGCCGGATGGTGACGCAGCTCGGTATGAGCGACCTTGTCGGGCCGATTAATTACTCAAACACCCGCGGTGAGGTCTTCCTGGGCAGATCGTTTGTCGATACCAACAATGTCTCCGAGGCCGTTGCCGCGCAAATTGACTCCGAAATCCACCGCATTATCACCGAAGCCTACGAGCTCGCCAAAAAGCTTTTGACCGAAAATATCGAAAAGCTCAAATTCATAGCCGAGTTCCTCATTAAATACGAGGTTATGGACGGCGACCAGTTTAAATGCGCTATGGAAGGCAACCCGACATTCGAGGAACTCGAGGCAATCGCCGCCGAGAAAAAGCGCAAGCGGGCCGAAGCTAACCGCGAAAAAGCCCGACTCGACGCCGAACAGCAGGCTCTGGGCGGCAGTGATGCCGAAAATACCGGGCAGAACACCCCTCCGCCCGACAAGACGCAGTATTAATTTGCGGGGTTTCGCACCACGCCTCATTTACGGGGGCGCCGCCCCCGAACCCCCGCTCAAGGAACTTTTTTAAGAATCCTCAAAAAACTATAAAATCTCACCCTAATATACAACGACAGCCGCGGGCTTGCTACCCGCGGCTGAAATATTTAAATAAATACCCGGGTGTGCCCCGGGTATTATACTTTTTCCTCTTAAATACTTTTATATCCCGCCTCGAGCAGTTCTGAAATCCTCTCACCGCGCCCCGACAGGTAGAGCCAGCCGAAAAGCGCCTCCATGCCCGAGGCCGCGCGGTATTCTGCGGCGGTGGCGTTCTTCGGCAGGCTGGTATGCCCGGCATTCCGCCCGCGGTGGAACACCATGTTCTCCTCATCACTAAGGAGCGGGAGTATCCGCTTCATCGCCGCGGCCTGCGCGGGGGCCGCGACATATCTCTTGGCCTGCTCGTGAAGTTCGTGCGGACCGCACACCCCGGCCTGGAGCAGCCGCTCGCGCACCCAAAGCTCAACAACCGCATCTCCGAGATACGCAAGTGCCGAGGCATCGGCAGACTCGGCCGCTCTCATATGCAGTCCCTGCCGAGTATGCGACGGATTGTGCTCTCAATACCGTCGGCCATAAGCGTAAACCCGAGGTCGTTGGGATGCACGCCGTCCATTGTGCACTCGTTTTCGTACTTGCCGAGGAAAAAGGTTTCGCCGTCAATGTAATACACGTTTTTGTCCCCGAGCGAGAGGGCATGGCGGAAGGTATCGATTATTACGTCGCGCCGCTCGGCAAACTGTTTCGGGTTTGTAGCCACATTCGGCCGCGAAATCATAATAAACGGCGTGTCGGGCTGCTTTTTCCGGAAAATATCGTAGACATTCTGGTGCGTGGCGCGCAAAAACTCGGCGTCGGGCGCGTTGTGGTCGTAGTCGCAGACAAAAATCGACATTTTGAGCCCTGAGATATACTCGATAAGCACCGGCTCCCCCTTGGCATTGCCCGAAAAGCCGAGGTTGATGTAATCAAGGTTGAGCCTGCGCGATATGATGTTCTCGTAGGTCAGTCCCGGCCGCGAGGCGGCGGTACCGTGCACGATAGAGCTGCCGTAAAAGACAACAGGCTCGCTGTTTGAGTATTTTTTGCCCTTGTCGAGCGCAGCGTCGGCCTGCAGGCCGATATAAAGGTTCTTTACCAGCGCGTGAACCGGGAAATTTATGGTGAAGCTGCGCATTTTGCGCGAGCCGAGCTGAATTATCTGCTCGTAGTCATGCTCAGAATTATAGGGTGGCAAAAAGGGCTTTATAAACCGGCTGTCGGCGGCGGTGTCCTCGTAAAGGTCAAACCCGGCGGTGTTGCAGAGCGACATATGCGGGCTGCGCTTATATGGCCCCAACTCAACCTTTATTGCAATATATGACGAGTCTGTTGAAAAGCGGACGCGGCCTCCGGTCGACTCGCGAGCCAGCTTTGCAACCCCCGGGCTGGTCGCCTCGGCGACCTTATGCGGCAGCCGGCGGAAGTATTCCTGCCCGTACGGGTCGTAAAACCCGTAGAGCTCAAACGGGGGTTTTCTCACATCATAAAAGACAATATCAGGCTCCTTTATTGTGGTCTCGACCAGCATGTTGCGGTCGACCTCGACATAGGCTTCTTTTTTTATGTCTTCAGTGCTCATGACTTATTCCTCATTTAATTTAATTGTGGTGATTGCAACCCGGACCAAGCCTCAGAAACTGCAATTTCTCAGGGCGCGGACCAGAATCCGGTGCAGGGCGTCGGCAATTTTGAGAAAACCGACGTCGGTCGGATGGGTTCCGTCGACAGTGCATAGGTCCTCATCCGGCCCGCGGAATATGCCCTCGCCGTCAATGTAATAAACGTTTTTGTCGCCCAGCTCCCGGGCACGCCTGTATGTGTCTATTATCACGTCGCGCCGGGCGATGCTATCGCTGATATTATAGGTAAAACCGGGGCGCGAGAGCATGATATACGGAATATCGGGGTGGCGTTCCCTGATAATGCTGTACAGCCGAAAATGGGTTTTGGCAAGATGCCCGGCGTTCGGCGCGTTGTGGTCGTAATCAGAGATAAAGGCCAGCATATCGAGCGATGCAAGATGCCTCGCAATCTCCTCCTCGCCGAGAGCGCCACCCGAAAAGCCGAAATTCAGGTAGTCAAGGTTCATCCTCCGGCTGATAATTGCGGGATATGTGTTTCCGGGGTGCGAGGCACAGGCTCCCTGGGTTATCGAGCTGCCGTAATACACAACCGGCAGGGGCGAGCGGTACTTCAGCCCCGGACCCGGCTTTACCCCCGCGTCCAGCCCCACATAAAGGCTGCTTACAGGACTATAGGGCGGGAAATTGATTGTAAAATACCGCGGCCTGCTGTCAGGGAGCCTTAAAACCGCCTCATATTCGGTGGCAGGCCTGCCCGGCCTGAAGGAGCGGTAAAACCGGCTGTCGCCCTCGGTGTCGACATACAGGTCAAACCCGGAGACGTTTGTCAAAGGCATATGGTCGTATTCCCTGATTTCCGGCAGCGTCACTTTGATTGCAACCTGTCCGGTGCAGGCCGAAAACCTCACCCGCCCGCCGGCGGTGCATAGATAGTTTTCCTTTGCTTTTTTGTTTAGGATTATGCCGAGTGAGTCGGGAAGCCTTCTGAACAGGGGGCCGACCTTGGGCTCAAGGAGCCCGTATATCTCAAAGGGCTCCTCGCGGACATCAAAAAACTCGATTTCGGGTGCCATTGTCTTTTCCTTTCGGTTTTTTATACTTTTGCCAATTAATTATATCACTCACGGACAAATACTGTCAACCGGAGGCGGGATTTTCTTTCCTTTATTTGCATTGCCGTATTGAAGCGGCCATTCCGGTATGATATACTTGATGCAACTGCCACCCGGAGGTAACTCGAATGAAATACTATATCGGAATAGATTCGGGAGGGACCAAAACCGACTCGGTTTTAGTGGACGGCACCGGGCGTGTCGTCTTTCGCAGGACATACGGCGGTGGCAACCCCAACTTTATCGGCGCCGACAAGACCAAAGAACTCCTAGTTGATATTATACATGAACTGTGCGAAAAATCACCCGGCGAGGTCTCGGGGATCTTTGCGGGACTTGCCGGGGCGGTCGGGTTCGGCAGCAGCTTTACCGACTTTTTGCGCGGGAAAACGAGTATCTCCGCCCTTCGTGTCGGTTCGGACGCCGTTCCCATGCTCACCGGCGGGCTTTACCGTGCCGACGGCGGCTGCGTGATAGCCGGCACCGGGACCGCCTGTTTTGTGCGGCGCGGGGGCGAGCTTTATCAGGTCGGCGGCTGGGGATATATGTTTGACTCCGGGGGCAGCGGTTACAACCTCGGCCGCGACGCAATTGCCGCGGTTTTGCACGAGCATGACGGGCAGGGACCCGAAACCGCGCTGACCAAACTTGTGAGCTCAAGACTGGGCGGACACCCAAAGGATATGATAGCAAGACTCTATGAAGGCGGAACCTCGTATGTCGCCTCGTTTGCAGCTACGGTGTTTGAGGGCTGCCGGCTGGGCGACAGGGTGAGCCTTGAGATCATGAACCGGAACGTCGGCTGCATTGCCAAAATGATTTGCGCAGCGGGCAAAAGGCTTGACGGCACTTTCACGGTGGTTCTGGGCGGTGGAATGTTCAGAAACTATCCCGAGTATTCGGCCGCGCTGTGCGGACTTGTACCCGACAGAATCGGCCTGCTTGTCAGCGACACGCCTCCGGTTTTCGGCGCCGCGGTTGAGGCGGTATACACCGCCGGGGATGAGATCTCAGATGATTTTAAAGATAATTTCATCAAAACATATGGCAAATACTAAGGTCTGCAGTTCCCGCAGACCTTTTTTAGGGGGCCCCGCCTCCGTATAATTATTTTAAGTCCTTGGCGGTTCGCGGGTAGAGAATCACGTCGCGGATGTTTTCGATACCGGTGATATACATCAGCATGCGTTCAAGTCCCAAACCAAAGCCGCTGTGCGGCACGCTGCCGAAACGCCGCAGGTCAAGGTAATGCTTATAATCCTCGATTTTCATTTTCCGCTCGGTCATGGCGGCGAGCAGTTTGTTATAGTCAGCTTCGCGCTCGCTGCAGCCGATAATTTCGCCCACACCCGGCACCAAGAGATCGGTTGCGGCGACGGTTTTCCCGTCGGGGTTCTGCTTCATGTAGAAGGCTTTTATTTGCTTGGGGTAGTGGGTGATGAACACCGGGCGGCCGCAGACCTCCTCGGCAATATACCTCTCGTGCTCGGTCTGCAGGTCAAGCCCCCACCCGTCAGGGTAATTAAATTTACGCCCCGACTTTTTAAGAATTTCAACAGCGTCGGTGTAGGTTATAATATCAAATTTGTTGTTCACCACATTGTTGAGCTTTTCGATTAAGCCGTGTTGAACGAACTTGTCGAAGAACTGCATCTCGGCGGGACATCTCTCCATGACCCGCGCGATGATGAACTTAATCATCTCCTCGGCAATCTCGATGATGTCATCAAGCTCGGCGAAAGCCACCTCGGGCTCGACCTGCCAGAATTCGGCGGCATGGCGCGGCGTGAAGGAGTATTCGGCGCGGAAGGTCGGGCCGAAGGTATAGATTTTCCCCATAGCCATAGCCGCAACCTCGCCCTCAAGCTGGCCTGAAACCGTAAGTCCGGCTTTTTTGCCGAAGAAATCGTCGGCAAAGTAGGCCTCGGCAGAATCATAGGCGGCATCCCAAGGCTGGGTGGTCACCCTGAACATCTCGCCGGCGCCCTCGCAGTCGCTGCCGGTAATTATCGGAGTGTGGATGTAGACATATCCCCGGTCTCCGAAGTATTTATGAATCGCCGCCGAGAGCTCGGAGCGCACCCGCAGCATGGCGTTGAATATATTGGTTCTCACACGCAGGTGAGGCAGGGTGCGGAGAAACTCCATAGTGTGGCGTTTGGGCTGAATCGGATACTCGTCTGCAGGGCAGGCACCGAGCAGGGTCAGCGAATCGGCGCTGATTTCGATTTTTTCCCTGCCGCCGCCAGGAATCACCGCTTTGCCTTTGACCATGAGCGAGCAGCCGATGCTGTTTATCGCCTCGTGCGCCTCGGGGGCAAGTCTGGTCTTATCAATTACAATCTGTATCGGGGCAAGCGACGTGCCGTCGTTGACGGCGAGAAAGCGGACATTGCTCGAATCCCTGAGGTTCCGCACCCAGCCGCAGACCGTGACGTCCTTGTCGTAGTACTTCTCGGGTGAACCGAGCAGCTCTGCTATATCGATGTGTTTCATATAAACTCTCCGTGCCGCCCGCAGGCGCGGGCAGTAATTGCAGCATTTATTATACATCAGACGCCCCCTGATTACAAGCACTGGCGAGATTTGTCCTGCCCGAAGGCCTTTTGCCCGACGGGCTTTTATTTTGGGCCGGCAAGCCGAAAAATCCGGATTATTTTTACATTAATTGAATAAACAATCCTCAAAAGGCAAAAATATAGATGAAAACCTCAAAAGGAGCAATAACGATGGACAACAACAAACCGAAGAGAATCTTCAAAAAATTCAAGCCCAACCGTGCCGTTTACATCACCGCCATCACACTGCTTGTGGCGCTTGCCGTCATCATCGCGATAACGGTTGCCGCAAACAGGGCAAAAAAGAAGGGATCGGAAACCGAGACCGACGGGATAACCTCCTCATACACCGACAGCCATGAAACCACGAAAGCGCCCGAGACCACAACTCCAAATACCACAAAGGCGCCCGAAACCACCGTCAAGCCTGTGGACAATACGCCTGAGCCTACCGGAGATGATGTAATCACGCTGGCGCTCCCCTGCAGCGGCACACTTGTTGCATACCATGACGAGTCGCTTCAGGTCTGGTCGATAACCATGCGGGATTACAGGGTTCATCTCGGCGTCGACATCGCCACCGAGGCCAACGCGCCGGTTTACGCCGCGGCCGACGGGGTGGTGTCCCAGATCTGGGAGGACGTGAAAATGGGCTACTGCATATCCATCAAGCACGGCGAGGACACCTATACAATTTACCGCAACCTCGGCAAGACCCCGGCTGAGGGAATAGCCGAGGGGGTATCTGTGCGCGCCGGGCAGCTTATCGCATTTGTGGGCGAGAGCGCAATGGTTGAGGTCGCCCAGGGACCCCACCTGCACCTTGAAATGACTATAAACGGAGTTCAGGTCAATCCCCTTGATTATTTTGACCAGACGGCAATCGCCTCACTCACTGTCGACAAGGTTTATGAGGGCTGATAAGGCACGGCTTGGCGAAAAGAGCGGACCCCGCGCGGGTTCGCTCTTTTCATTTAATAAACGGTTTTTGTGCCGGGGTACTTTTATTTTTTCAGGTTTCTGATATAATATATTCCAATAATTCTACTTACCAAGGAGACAACAAAAAATGATAAACCCGATGAATTTACCGCGGGAAATTGACGGCGGGGCATGGAAAAACGGACATGTTCAAGGAATTGCGGTCGATACCGAAAGGAAGTATATATACTTTTCGTACACAACCGTGCTGGTAAAGGCCGACCTCTGTGGCAGGGTTGTCGGCACGGTCACCGGACTTTACGGACACCTCGGCTGCCTGGCCTTCAACGACGCCGACCGGCGGGTATACGGCTCGCTTGAACTGAAACACGACTCCATAGGCAAGGGAGTCATGAAAAAAACCGGCGTCACTATCGCCGAGGAGGACTCCTTTTATGTGGCTATATTTGACGTTGACAAAATCGACCGTGTAGGCATGGACGCCGAGCGCGACGGAATAATGACGGCAGTGTATCTCGGCGAGGTTGTCCGCGACTACAGCTCAGCCGACCCGAACGGCCTGCCCCACCGCTACGGCTGCTCGGGGATTGACGGCATTTCCTTCGGCCCGGTATTCGGCGCGGCAAAGGACAGCCCCAAAATGCTAATGGTCGCCTACGGAATATACGGCGAGCCGAACCGTGCCGGCAACGACCATCAGGTTGTTCTGCAGTATGACTGGCGCACCTTTGAAAAACACGAACAGCCGCTCACGCAGAGTAACCCGCACCACTCGGGACCCGAGGCAGATAAAAAGTATTTCCTGTTTACCGGAAACACCTCCTGGGGAATTCAGAATCTTGAATACGATGCCTACACCGGCGACTGGTATGCAGCGGTTTATGTCGGGAAGAAGTCCGAATTCCCCAACTACCCCATGTTTATAATCGACGGCTCGGTACCGCCGCGCGAGGGTGAGCTGAAGGGCAGAGACGGCGAGCGCGGCCTGCTGCTCTCGCTCAAGCCCGAGGGCGTGTTCCATGAGAAAAGCGGCATATGGGGAACAACCTACCCCTATGGTCAGACCGGAATGTGCTCGCTTGGCGACGGATATTTTTATATGTCCTATAATGACAGAACGCCGCCCCCCGAGCGGCTCTTTACCTGCACGGTAAAGCTCTGCCGCAGGCTCCCCGGAAGCCCGGTGGGCTTTGAGGTTGTCGGAGAATAACCAGCATAGCAATATTTGTCTGATAAATGTCATCAGATGTCTTGAATTGGTCTTTGGGGTAATTTATAATTAATGGTAGAACAGCCGGTGGTGTGCGCCGGCCGAAAGGACTCAACAATACCTGAAAGGAGAGGCGGTATCATGTCATTTCCGGTAGCTGTTCAGCTATATTCGGTGCGCTGGGATGCGGAAAAGGATTTGCGCGGAACGCTTGAAAAAATCAAAGAAATGGGATATGACGGCGTGGAGTTTGCCGGGCTATACGGCAACGCACCGGCGGCTGTCAGGACGATGTGCCGGGAGGTCGGACTTGAACCGATCTCGGCGCATGTCTCGTATTACGACCTGCTGCAGGACCCGGTCGGTGTGCTCTCGCAGTATGTCGAGATAGGCTGCAGGTATGTGGCAATCCCCCACCTCAAGGAGCCGCATCGCCCCGGCACGCCCAACTTCCCGTATGTGCTCGGGTTCATTGAAACAATTGCAAAGGCCGCAAAGGCGCTCGGCCTCAGACTGCTTTATCACAACCATGATTTTGAGTTTATAAAAATTGACGGCAAGTACGGGCTTGACATAATGTACGAGACAATCCCCGCCGACCTTCTTGGCACCCAGCTTGACACCTGCTGGGTGAATGTGGGCGGCGAGGACCCGGCGGCCTACATCAGGAAGTATTCGGGGCGCGCTCCGGTGCTGCACCTCAAGGACTTCTGGGGAGACCGCTCGGGCGCGGCATATGAGCTCATAGGCGTCGAAAACAAGGCGCCGGTGCGCCCGAAGAACTTTGAATACCGGCCGCTCGGCAAGGGGCTTCAGGATATGCCGGCCATACTTGCGGCGGCACGCGACGCCGGCTGCGAGTGGGTTGTGGTCGAGCTGGACAGCCCGAGCATGGGGCTCACACCACTTGAGTGCATTAAAGAAAGCATTGATTACCTTGGGACAATAAACAAATAAGAGAGGTATTTTGACATGGGAAAGGACGACGCCATACTCAACGCCTTTAAAGAAGACCAGACCGTCGAGAAAATCAGCACGGACAGGAAGCTCAGAGTCGGCATTATCGGCTGCGGGTGGATTGCCGACGCACACATCAAGGCCTACCTTGCCCAGCCCGACGTGGAAATTGTGGCGGGGGCCGACCTCATCCCCGGCAAGGCCGCCGCATTCTTTAAAAAACACGGGCTTGGGGGAGTCAAAACCGATTATGCCTCCCACAAGGAGATGCTGGACGACAAGTCGCTCAAGCTCGACGCGGTCAGCATCTGCACATACAACCGCCAGCACGCCGCCCCTGCAATCTACGCGCTCGAGAAGGGAGTAAACGTGCTGCTTGAGAAGCCCTTCACGGTAACGCTTGATGAGGCCGTCGAGGTGGTCAGGGCAGAGAAAAAGAGCGGCAAAATACTCACCCACGGCTTCCAGCCCCGCTTTGACGAGAACATGAAGATGATAAAAAAGATTGTCGAGTCGGGCGAGCTCGGCCGGGTTTACTACATCCAGACGGGTGGCGGCCGCCGCCGCGGCATCCCGACCCCCTTCGGAACCTCCTTTATTGACCCGAATACCGCCGGAATCGGAGCGCTGGGCGACATCGGCTGCTACTCGCTCGACATGGTGCTCAATGCCATAGGCTACCCCAAACCGCTGACCGTCACCGGCTACACCTCAAGCTTCTTCGGCAAGGACCCGAACTACAGCGGATACAGGACCAACAAGCGTGCCGAGCATGCCAAGATTTTCGGGGTCGACGACTTTGCAGCCGCTTTTGTCCGGCTTGAGGGCGATATTATACTCGACTTCAGGATCTCCTGGGCCATGAACATGGACACCTCGGGCGACACGCTCATTCTCGGCACAAAGGGAGGTCTGCGCATTCCCTCGACCGAGTGCTGGAACGGCACGGTCGGCGGGCCGATGAAGATATATCGCGAGGTCTGCGGACAGCAGGTTGAGACCGAAATTCCCATTATCCCCATGAAGAAGAGCCTCTTTGAGATGAAGATCCGCACCTTCCTCGACGCGATTAAAAACAACACTCCGGCGCCGATACCCAGCGAGCAGATTCTCTACAATCAGGCAATTATCGACGCCATTGCGAAGTCGGCCAAGCTCGGGCGCGAGGTTGAGGTGCTTATTCCGGAGATATAACAGGTATTTAACGCATAAGAGGCGTGCGGGATGTTGCCCCGCACGCCGGTTTTTTATTTTAACTTTTAATTCTTGTTCATTTCTTTGTGCGCACAAAGAAACGAACCAACACGCTCAGTGGGAAACCTATGGTTTCCGCCCTGAGAACCCCCTTCCTCTTGCCGCGAACGAAGCAAATCATAATGAGCGGGGTTATCAAAGAACACAATTATCGAAGCCTTGCGCTTATCGCGGCTTTGATTATGAAAGGCTCGCCATTAAGACAGAAATATCCAAAACCCGAATGGTGTCTAATGGGTGACCTGTTAACATTTATGGGAATCAGCCGGACGGTGAGTTAATGGCAGCCGGTCACTGGATACGGTGCCGCATTGTGTTATTTGCAATATAGGTTTGAAAGTTTTTTGAGGATTCTCAAGGAACTTTTTTTCAAAAAAGTTCCTTGAGCGGGGGTTTGGGGGCAGGCGCCCCCGAAGAAAAGCGGGTGTGGGGCGGAGCCCCGCTTTAATTAGCCGCTGCCGCCCATGACATCCATGACCGCTTCCTCCTGGAACTGGCGGGTGTAGAGGTTGTAGTAGACGCCGCGTCTGGCTATCAACTCGGCGTGGTTGCCGCTCTCGATTATTTTACCGTCCTTGAACACAAGGATGATATCGGCGCGGCGGATTGTGGAGAGCCGGTGCGCCACGATGAAGGAGGTCCTGCCTTCCATCACCTTTTCGATAGCCCGCTGTATCAGCCCTTCGGTCATGGTGTCGACTGAGGAGGTCGCCTCGTCGAGCACGAATATGCGCGGGTCGGTGAGTAGGGCGCGGGCAAAGGAGACGAGTTGCTTTTCTCCGGTCGAGAGCAGGTCGCCGCCCTCTCCGACCTTGCTGTCAAGCCCGTGCTCCATGCGCCGCACGATCCCGTCGGCAGAGACGCTCTCAAGCGCGCGCCAGAGCTCCTCTTCGGTGGCGTCGGGCTTGCCGTAGCGCAGGTTCTCGGCAATCGTGCCCGAAAAGAGGTGCGGGGTCTGCAGCACATAGCCTATATTGCTGTGCAGCCAGAGCAGCGAGCGCTCGCGCACATCCCGCCCGTCTATGAGAATTTTCCCCTCGGTCGGCTCGTAGAAGCGGCAGAGAAGATTAATCAGGGTGCTCTTCCCTGCACCGGTCTCGCCGACGATAGCCACTTTCGTGCCTTTTTTCACTTTAAGATTGAAGTGCTCGAGCACATATTCGTCCCCGTCCGGGTATTTGAAACTGACGTCGCAAAATTCGATGTCGCCGTATAGCGGCTCCCAGTTTTCGCGTTTGGGGTTGAACGTGTCGCCGTATTTTTCTATGACCTCGGGGGTATCGCGGACATCGGGCTTTGTCTCCATCAGCCGGCTGAACCGCTCAATGTTGACCTGCGCGTTGACAAGCTGGGCAATGGCGTTCACAAACCACTGTATCGGCTCCATCATGTTAATAGCATAGGTCATAAATACCGAAAGGGTGCCGATTTCAAAGAGCTGTTCCATGGTGATAATCCCGCCACGCCAGAGTACCAGCGCCAGCGCCACGGTTGCCGAGAAGGATATAACCGAGACAAACAGCGAGCGCACGCGGGCGGCGCGTATCCCGAGCTCTTTCATTTCCCGGGTCAGCGAGCTGAATTCGCGTTCCATTTTCTCTTCGGTAACAAGGGTCTTGGTGGTTTTGGCACCGGTAATGCCCTCGTTAAATCCCGCGGTAATTTTTGAGTTCGTCTCCCTGATTTTGCGGTTTAAGTGCAGCAGCTTCCTCTGAAAAAAGGCCGAAAAAACCGCCACGAAGGGTATTATCACCAGAACGCAGAACGCAAGCTTTGCGTTGAGCCTGAGCATAATGATGCCGGCAAAAATCAGATAGCTGATATTCCAGACGCCGTCGGCCAGACTCCAGGAGACGACCGCGGAAATCCGCGAGGTGTCGCTCATCAGCCGTGAATGGATGTAGCCCACGCTGCTTTGGTTGAAGTAGGAGAGCGAGAGGGTCTGCAGGTGGTTGAAGCAGTCCCTTCTCATGTCCCGCCCGACACAGAGCTCGATGTGGCAGGCGCTGTAAAGTGAGATGAAGTTGAAGACAACCTGCAGCACAAGTGCGCCGCAGAAGAACACCACGAACAGCCCAAGGCCGTCAAGCGTGGACTTGGCTATGAAATTGTTGATGGCATACCGCTGGAACAGCGGCATAATGGTGTCCGCCGCTATTCCCGCCGCCGCAAACACCACCATCCGAATCATCGCGACACGGTGGCGCCTTATGTAGGGCAACAGCTTGTTAAGCCCGAAATACGGAAGGGGCTTGAAGCTGTCAATATGCTCAGATTGTTCAGGCATCTATCTCAGCCTCCTCCATCTTCATTTGCAGGTCATAAATCTTCTTGTAGATGCCGTTTTGCTCGATCAGCTGCTCATGGGTTCCCGACTCGACTATCCTGCCCTTGTCGAGCACAATGATTTGATTTGCCAGCATAAGGGTGGTAATGCGGTGGGAGATAAGTATAACTGTGGCATCTCCGAAGTGCTTTTTTAGCGCGGTGCGGATTTTTTCGTCGGTTTCGGTGTCCACCGCCGAGAGCGAGTCGTCGAGGATCATTATCGGCGAGTTTTTCAGGAGCATCCGGGCTATCGCCACCCGCTGCTTCTGCCCGCCCGAGAGCGTAACCCCCCGCTCTCCCACCAGTGTGTCCCAGCCCTGCGTGAAGCTTTTGACAGTCGTATCAAGGCAGGCGGTCGCCGCCGCCTCCTCGAGCTGCTCGTCGGTGCAGTTCTCGGCGGCAATCTTTACATTCTCACCCAGAGTGCGGGAGAACAAAAAGGGCTCCTGAAGCACGATTCCGATATTCTTTCTCAGCCAAGACGCCTTGATGTCGGCAACATCCACGCCCCCGATTGTGATTTTCCCGTTTTCGGGCGGCAGGTCATAGAGCCGGCACAAAAGGTGCACGAGCGTGCTTTTCCCCGAACCGGTTGCCCCGAGTATCCCGAACACCGTCCCCTTCGGGATTTTGAAGGAGACGTCCGAGAGGACCTCCTTGCCCTCCTCATAGGCGAATGTGACATGCGAGAACTCGATATCGGCCCTCATGTCCGGGCAGAGGGCGCCGGGCTTGTCGGCCTCCTGCGGGGAGTCGAGTATGTGGGCGATACGGTCAATCGAGACGCCGGCCTTGCTCATCTCGGCAATCATCCGCCCGAGCCGGCGCACCGGCCACATCAATATGTAGCTGTACGAGATAAAGGCTATAAGCTCGCCCTCGGTCAGGGTCCCCCGGACACAAAAAACCGTGCCGAAGACAAAGACCAGCGCCACCTGCAGCCCCGAGAGCAGGTCTCCCGACGACCAGTAGGCGGTCAGCAGCCGGCAGAGTTTCAGCCAGGCGTCGGTGTATATGTTGTTTTGCTTTTCAAAGCGGTCCCTCTCGAAAACCTCACGGCCGAAGGCGCGGACCACCCGCACGCCGGTCAGGTTCTCCTGGGCGATGGTCGAGAGAACCCCCTCATGTTCGTCGCAGACAAGAAAGGATTTGCTCATTCTGCTGTAAAAATAGGCCGAATAGCCGACAATCACCGGCACAGACAGGGCGGCGATTGTCGCCAGCCTCAGGTCCATGTAATACATGCAGAAAAGTGAGAAGACGATAAGTATGATGATCCTGAAAACCGAGGTGAGCTGGTCTGAAACAAAGTTCTTGATAACATCTACGTCAGAAGTGCAGCGCTGGATTATGTCGCCGGTCTGGTTTTTCATGTGCCAGGAGTACGGCAGCCTTTGAATGTGCGAGAAAAGCTTGTCGCGCATGCCCTTGAGCAGGATTTCCCCGCCGCGGGTGTTGCTTGTGATTGTCACATACCTGAAAAGCGCCTGAAGCGCCGCGATAACAACGATTGAGAGGGCAATCAGCCAGATTTTCGAGGCCAGAGCGTCAACCCCGCCCGCAAGATCAATCAGTTTTAGTAAAAACCCGGGGGCGTCAGTCTCTTTGTCGCCGATAACACTGTCAATCGTCGTCCTGATAATCTGAGGCAGGAGCATATCGCAGGCGGCAACCAGAAAGGAGGCGGCAATACAAATGACAAAGTACTTCTTCGAGCCGCAAAGCAGGTTCCAGAGCAGCCTCGCCCTCTCAATGGCCCTGCCCCTTTCTTTGTTTTTCTTTTGTTCTATCATAAAGTGAGTATGTTCCCCTTGAGCATATTCTTTAAAATTATATCACCCGAAGTTTAAAAAAGCAATAAACCAAACGTTGAGGTATGAGGAAAATAATTGCAGGCCACAGCAAAAAACTGCAACACGGACGAATACAACAGAAAGACTCCAACTTGCAGGCAAGTTGGAGTCTTTCTCTGGCAGGGGCGGAAGGACTCGAACCCTCGACCAACGGTTTTGGAGACCGCGACTCTACCAGCTGAGCTACACCCCTGTGTTTTTTCGACCTTCATATTATAACACAGCATTTCTTTGTTTTCAAGAGGATTTTGCGAAAAAAAACGTCATATCGGGCGGATGCCGTTGCAAAACCATTGACAACTGCAACATATTATGCTATAATAAGCTCATAAGATATATATTTTGACAATTTGTGTGCTTTTCTCCATTCCTCCTGCTTGACAATGCAATATCTTCCGCCCCCGCAGCATCTTGCCTTAGGTTCCTGCTGCGGGGGAATGTTTTTGCCGGCCGGCTGCATGAGCCGGGCATACGCCGCGTCCTTCAGGCCGGCTTGGTATAAAAAGCCAGATAATGCCATATAAAGACAGGCCTCAATCGGTCGGGCAGGGCTTGCAAGAGTGCCGCCTTTTTGGTATAATAACACCGGGAGAATTGAAAAAAAATAATATTGCAACAAATACTGAATTTGTCCTAACCAAGTACCCGTTCGCTTCCGGAATAAATTGCGACGGGGAAATGAGAACCGGGCCGCCACCGGCGGCAGGAGAGGGGGTAATATGTTCATTTTCTCAAACAAAAACCAAAAGGTTCTCGGCCGCTTTACCGACCATCAGAATGACGTCAGGAACTGCTATGAAAAATTCGAGGAGTTTTTCAGGCTGCTTTTCTCGGAAGATTCTCCCGACGTTAATGCGCTCCAGTCACTCAAAACCGCTATTGACAACTATGAGGAGGCTGCCGACTTCGAGCTGCGGCATATCGTCGACCTGCTCAGCCAGTCGTTTTTGCCGGCAACCCGCTCGGAGCTGATTTCACTTGTCGTTAGCACAGACGAGGTGGCAAATCAATGCCAGGAAATTGCCCGGCAGGTGTATCTTGAAAAGACCGAGATCCCGAAGGTCCTTCACGCCGATATTCTTGAAATTATTACAATAACAAAACACCAGCTCGACCTGATGTACAGCGCGGTTGACAAGCTGCTCAACGAATATAACGTCATTTTCAAGGACAGAAAAATACTTGACGACATCCGTGGCGAAGAAAGCAAGGTTGATAATATCGAGCATATGCTGCACAAGCGGATATTTGAGCTTGACATAACGCTGTGCGAGAAGGTTTATTACAGAACCCTGCTCAGTGATATATGTCAGATATCCGACATAATTGAAGATATTTCAGACCAGATTCAGGTCATGCTCGTAGAAAGAGAGACATAGCACCGCCATGAAGTATCTTTTGTTGTTGGCCGGAGTATTCATGGGGTGGTCGCTCGGAACCAACGACGCGGCAAACGCTTTCGGAACCGCCGTGGCAACAAGAGTCATCAGGTATCGCACCGCGGTTATAATTATTGCGGTATTCGTCATCTTGGGAGCCTTTGTTTCGGGCAGCAATAACTTAACAAGCATATCCGAGCTTGCAGTCAGCAATAAGGTGATAGCCTCCGACGACGCAATCGCGGCCGCGGTTTCGGACGGCGCCGAAGCATCTCTGGCGCTGAAATCGGCCATCAAGGCCGCCATTATCTTTTTCTGCGCCGGGCTCACAGTGTTCGGGATGACATTCCTCAAGATGTCGGTTTCGTCAAACCAGTCGATAACCGGGGCCATAATAGGCTGGGGGCTCTTTCATGCCGATTACGCCGACCCGGAGGTTCTTGCCGTCAATCTCCCGCAAATTTTGAAGTTCCTGTCGACCTGGATTATAAATCCCGTTGGAGCCGCCGTTATATCCTTTGCAATTGTTTTTCTATCAAATAGGTTTCTGGTTCCTAGGCTTACAAGACTTGCGGGATACGACAAGCTGATTAAAATAGGATATCTGTTTGCCGGCGCTCTGGCCTCGTACAGTATAGGAATGAACAGCTCGGCAAATGTCACCGCACTGTATTATGACCATGTAAACGACGGCGTCACAACCAACCTGCTGACCAACCCCAGGTTGACCGCAACCATCGGCGGGTTGGCAATCGCGCTCGGGGTGCTTACCTTTTCAAAGCGGGTCATGATAACCGTCGGCTCAAGCATCGCTCAGCTCTCGCAAATAGAGGGCTTTTTGGTAATAATTTCAATGGCCGTGTGGATTGTGCTCATGGGAACCTTTTTTGGCATCCCGGTTTCGGTCTCTCAGGCGGTCATCGGCGCAATTGTGGGAGCGGGGCTTGTCAAGAGCCCGAAAAACGTCAACTTCAAGGTGCTGAGAAATCTCGCCATCTCATGGATCAGCTCACCGCTAATTGCAGGCATTCTTACATATCTTGCGGCCTGGGCGACAAAGAGCGTGCTTTCATAAAATCGCGGGGCGCTTGGCACCAGGTTTTGCCAACCGCCCCCCGCGGAACTATAATTTTTACCGCCGGTATTGAATAAGATTTAATTGTGTGATATAATAATTCGGATATTTAAGAGTACCGACAGGGCCTCAAGCCTGTTTGCCGCCGTTTGTGGGCGGCTTTTTCGGGGCATTGTCGTAGTCCATTCGCGTGGAGGCATATATTGAATACCGCTATCAGGCTGCGCTCGGGCGCTACCATAAATGAAATTCGGAAAAAAGATGCAGAAGCAAGAGGATACCTGACCCGCGGCATGCTGTATCAGATGCACCTGATGCCGAGCGTAGACCCGGTCGCATACAGCACAAACGAGAACGGCAGTGTGGTTTATTATTACGACCCCGAGACTGTTGTTGAAGCTCCGCCCGAGCTTTGGTACTTCCCCGATGCCAAAACAGAAACCATGACACTGCCAAGCGGCAACCGGATACCCCGCATGAGCATCAAACGCGCCGCTCTATGCGGGTACTATACAAAAGAACGGCTCCAGAAGCTCCATTACGACGTCATCGAGGAGCCTGTGGCATATACCTACAGAAGCGACAAGAGTATATTGTTCTTTTTTGACAAGAAAACCGCGGTAAGGCAGCCGCTTATGTGCGCCCGGTGCGGCAAGGCGGCAAGATACCGTAAGAAGCTGTGCGAGACCTGTTACAACCAGGAGCTGGCGGTTCGCCGCGCCGAGGGCGAACAGCACCGGAATGCTCATTACAATATGGAGCGGTCGCAGGTGCTTTTCTTTGACCTTGAGCTCACCGGCTTTTACGAGCGCGACGAGATTATCTCGATATCTATTGTCAACGGGCACGGGGATGTAATCCTGAACAGCCTCATACGCCCGGTGCACACAAAAAAGTGGAAAAGGACCGAGAAAATCCACGGTATAACCCCGGATATGACGCTCGACGCTCCGAAACTTGAGGAAATAGCCCCGAGAATCAGGGAAATATTCGACAACGCAGACGTAATCGTTGCCTTCGGCGTGTCCACCGATTACAGCCATATCAAACACATTTATCCCACCGAAGAGGAACGCGAGGCGCTGAAACTGAAGCTGCGCTGCTGTGCCAACGAGTTCGTGCGCTATATTCATGAGTGCAGACCCGACATACAGCACGCAAGCCTTGGCGACGCGATGGAATGCTTCGGCATTGAATGGGAGGGCACGGCGCACACGTCGATTGCCGATACCTTCGCCTGCCGCAGGGTCTGGGAGAAGCTCTTTCCGAATTATTACAGGGATTAGCGCGGTTATGTTGCAACCGGCGCGGAAAGGACAGAAAACATGGATATTTTCGGACTTGACAAGCCCCACAGGCCGCCCGAAGGACTTGAGTTTTTGACCACCGTATACGACAACGCGGCGCTTGCGGTGGTTCGCAGCATACTCGAGGGTGCCGTAATCCCTTATCTCATAAAGGAAAGAGGGATCGGAAGCACGGTCACCGGGTTTTCAATGTTCGGCACAGACATCTATGTCCGCCGTGGGGACCTTGAGGTCGCCGCCGGGCTGCTTGAATATGACGCCGAAGAGGATGTCGGCAGCGATGACAACGGCGATGAGACCGGAGACAAAGGCGACACTTCCGGAAAACCTGAATAGTGGCGGCAGTATCAGACTATGAAAGAAGTAATTTTGTGCAAATACGGAGAGATAGTTCTCAAAGGCGCCAACCGGGGCTGGTTTGAAAATATGCTCTGCCGGCGGATAAAGGAGTGTGCCGGATACTACGGGAATTTTAAGATATACCGCGCCCAGAGTACGGTTTTTGTTGAGCCGAACGACGATAGCTCCGACATTGACGGAGTGTATGAGGCGGTGCAGCGGATTTTCGGGATCATAGCCGTCTGCCGAGCGGTAGTCGCCGCAAAGGATATGGACAGCATTCGCGGCACGGCGGTCGAATACATCCCGAAGTTCCTTGCCGGGAAGAAGAGCTTTAAGGTCGAGGCCAAGCGCTCGGACAAGAGCTTTCCCTTAAATTCAATTGAAATAGCAAAGCAGGTCGGCACGGCACTTCATGCGGCCTGTCCGGATATTGCGGTCGACGTCCACACACCCGAGGTGGTAGTCAGGGTCGAGATTCGCGAGTTCGGCGCGTACATTCATGCCGGCCAGCTCCCGGGGGCCGGCGGCCTGCCGGTGGGGAGCAACGGCCGGGGGCTGCTGCTGCTCTCGGGAGGTATCGACTCGCCGGTTGCTGGCTGGATGATGGCAAAGCGGGGGGTTTTGGTCGAGGCGCTGCACTTTGAATCCTTCCCTTACACCAACGAGCGCGCGAAAGAAAAGGTGATTGCGCTTGCCGGAATCCTTGCCCGCTGGGCGGGGGATATCGACCTGCATATTGTCTCGCTCACGCGGATTCAGGAGGAACTTAAGCGCACCTGCAACGAAGAATATTTCACGCTCCTGCTCCGTCGGTATATGATGCATATCGCCTCAAAGATTGCCCGCGCGCGGGACTGCGGCGCGCTTATCACCGGTGAGAGCCTCGGACAGGTGGCCAGCCAGACTTTGCAGGCGATATCGGTCACCGACGCCGCCGCCGACCTGCCGGTTTTCCGGCCGCTTATCGGGCTTGACAAGGAGGAGATTATAAGGCTTGCCAGAAGGGTCGGGACATATGACACCTCGATTTTGCCGTATGAGGACTGCTGCACGGTTTTCACGCCGCGGCATCCCAAAACCCGCCCGCAGATAGAGCGGGTGATTGCCGAGGAAAAAAAGCTGGATTTCAGCTCGCTTGCAGCCGAGGCCGAGGCGACGCTCCAGACAATAAAAATCAGAGCGGAATACTGAAATCCTGCAGCCACAAGCGCCTCGCCTCGGGTCATAGCTTTTGACGGAGGTTGCATATTATGAAAAGCTATACCATTAAAGTAGCCGGGCTCAGCCGCACATTACCTTTATGTCGGCTAAACGACAAGCTGTCAATTGCCGCCTTTGTCATTTTCGGCGACCCTGAACTGACAACAGCCTGTGCGCGCGAGCTGCTTGCCCGCGCACCCGAATATGATTACCTGATTACCGCCGAAGCAAAGGGGATACCGCTGGTCCACGAGATGGCGCGCCTGGCCGGGAATCAAAAATACTTTCTGGCAAGAAAGGCACCCAAGCTCTATATGACCGGGGTATTTGAAGTTACGGTCCGCTCGATAACCACTGCGCGGGAACAGACGCTCTACCTCGACACGGCCGACGCCGAGCTTATGCGGGGAAGGAGAATCCTTGTGGTCGATGATGTTGTCTCGACCGGCGAGTCGCTGCGGGCGCTTGAGGAGCTGGTGAGGCAGGCCGGCGGCATTGTATGCGGCAGGATGGCAATACTTGCCGAGGGCGACGCGCAGACCCGCGAGGATTTGATTTATCTTGAAAAGCTGCCGCTCTTCACACCTGACGGTGAACCGATATAATAAAAACACCCTTGAAAGGGGAACGGTTTTGACCGTTCCCCTTCAAGGGTGTTATTGGCTATAGGACGACTTTCGGTCGCCGCGTGCTTTTTATTTCTGTCAGTGCTTCCTAATTAGTTTAAGGCTTAAAGGTTTTTTCGGTTCTTAGACCCTTTTCGAAAAGGGTCTAAGCGGGGGTTCGGGGGCAGCGACCCCGCAAGCCAAGCGCCACAATATATCCGGCAACGAGTGCTATTATAACCCAGAGGTTGATAAGGATTTCGGGAATATATCCGGAATCCCTGAGCCAGACAGACCACCATGCGATAACCGCGGTATCGACGGCGACAAGGCCGGCACCGCAGAGCAACCAGCCGGCGGCCCGATATGAGAACACGACGCAAAGCGCAAAGAGCGAAACGTTAAGCAAGGCCACCACAATGCCGGCCGGTATCGCTGCCGGGTATGAAAGATTACCGGCGCAAAAGTACGCATAGGCTGTGACAAGCCGGGGCATAAAGGCCGAAAAGTAGAGGTTTGTGCCGGCCCCTTGCGAGATAAGTATAATATTTATAAGCGTCACCAGCACATACGCGCTCATGTGGTGACGCGACAGCTCAAGGATTATTTTCGCTACCCTGTTTTTCATTCCGGCCCCCGCTCTATGACTTTTTGCGTCAAGTATATCACCCGAGGGGGAATTTGTCAACCGGGCAGGGCAGCGACATTTTTTAACAGAACAAAAGGAGGGCAAGCAAAAGGAGGATATCGTTGTTGGCGTCGCTCTGGGAGAGCAGCAGAATAAGTCCTACAAGCAATAATTCCTCAAAGCCGAACTCCCCTTCCCCGTGCTTTCCGAACCCCGGGGGTATAATTGAGGAAAAAAGTCCCTTGAGCGGGTTTTTAGGGTTGGGTTTCTCAAGGGCTGCAGCCGGGTGGCCCTCTTTGTCGTGCTCGCTGTGTGAAGGCTTGTGTTCGACCTCCCCGCTCCGTTCGGGCTCCTCATGAACCGGCCTGGCCTCACCTGCATCCGGGAAGGGGGATTTCCTGACATCCTCTTTCCCGGGTTGCTCCACGGGCAGCAAATCGCGCTCGGGCGGCACCTTTTTTATGTAACTGCGCGGCTGTCTTGCAGGGGTATCCTTTGAGTATTTCGCGCTCTCATCGGACAAAAGACCGGGCGGCAGTGCAATTGCTTCGGGCGGGTGCCTTATACCGCTGCGGAAGGCGGTGCCGCTGTAATTGTCGGGCAACCTGATATCCGGGCCGTCTTTCGGCCCCTGTTCTCTTGTATACATTTTCCGGTCATCTCCTTTCGTCAATCCCGCGCCGGCCGGGTCATGTCAGGGAATGAAAAATGTCGCTGAGCTTGTTTATCTTTATCAGGTAATCGATCATCTCGCGCCGGCGCCCGCTCAGATATGGTTTGAGTGCGCACATCAGCGCTATTTTTTTATCGGCCTCGGGTTTATGGTGATGCCCGTGATGTCCGTGGTGATGTCCGCTGTGACCTGCCGGACCCGGCGGCTTCAGTCCCGACAATATGCCCGGCAGGGCCGCCATGAGATCCTTGTTCTCAAGGAGTGCCGAGAGTTTTTTCGAAAGCTCGTCTGTACCGAGTGATGAAGCCGGGATTTCTCCGGTATCCCCGCTATCAGCGGTCCGGGAGTCTTCTGCGTGTGAGTCTTCCTGGTTGTTCAGTCCCGATAGCACGCCTGAAATTTTTTGTATCAGCTCGGGGTTCTTGAGCAGGGAGTCCAAAAGGCCGCCGAGATTCCCCTCGGCCCCGTTTTCTTTCCTGTCGGTGTTTATTGCTTCGTCCATGTCAGGTTTCTCTCCTTTTCTTCAGCCGGGAGAGCTGCTCTGCCGCCTTTGCTATGTCCTCGTCAGACGCCCTGGCGAGCGCGTTTCTGAGCGACGATATGTCATTTGTGCTTATATTAAAAGCCGAGAGATCGAGCCCGGCCTCGGTGGCCAGCTTTTTTATCAGGAATTTAAGCTGAGTGTCGTTCATTTCGAGCAGACGCTCAACCGCATTTCTATCCAGTTGCATATATACCTCCGATTTTGCGTTTTCTTAGCCTTGACAAACAGCGCCGCAGGGCGCGCAGCCAACCCGGCTCTGACGGATTTTTCGCCTGTCACCGACAGTATATGAAGTATTCACGAAAAATGACAAAAGGCAACGCAAAAAGCGCAGCCTACCAAAAACAATCGGACATATGGACAACCCTCACAATTTATGATAAAATAAAGCACACCGGGCATCCGGTATGCAAGTGGCGCTAAGACCAGCCGGAACTCTCCGGAACCGAACCGTCAATGAAAGGGCTGCCGCACTGCGGCAGAGGTACATATGAAGCATTATTTTTTAATTAATCCCGCCGCCGGCAAAGGGAAACTGTACCGCCGGATTGACGGCGACATCCGGTCATACTGCGACCGGCAGGGTGTGGACTACGAGATCTATTATACAAAAGGAGTCGGCGACGCCGAGGACTATATCAGGCGCACCTGCGGGGAAGCTTCCGGCGAGCTCCGCTTTTACGCCTGCGGTGGGGACGGCACCTTAAGCGAGGTGGCAAACGGGGCTGCCGGATACCCCGGCGCATCCGTTGGGGTCATACCCACCGGGACCGGTAACGACTTTGTCCGGAACTTCACCTGCCGCGAGCGCTTTTTTGATATCGCCGCCCAGGTAGGCGGTCGCATTGTCAAGCTTGACCTCATTGAATATAACCGGAGGTTCGCCACCACAACGCTCAACTCGGGTTTTGACGCCGAGGTGGTAAAGACCGTGCTGCGAATCAAACGCAACCCGATAGTACCCGTCAAGGCGGCGTATTTGCTCGGCGCCCTGATTGAGCTTATCAACAAGCCCGGTGTTAAAATGAGAGTATCTGTTGACGGCGGAGAGATTCAGGAAAAGGATCTCCTTCTTGTCTGCATCGGCAACAGCGCCTATTGCGGCGGGGGGTTTCATTCGGGTCCCTACGCAAGCATCAAAGACGGCCTGCTCGACGTTGCTTTTATAAAAAACGTATCGAGGCTGACCTTCCTCTCGCTGCTCGGCTCATATAAGGACGGGACCTACCTGCAAAAGAAAGGGATTGACAAAATCGTCGAGTATGTAAAATGCCGAAGCCTTGAGGTTGACTTCGGCAGAGTCCGGAATGTCAGTATTGACGGCGAGCTGGTCGAGTGTGAAAAATTATCTATCAGCTTAAGACCCGGCGCGCTGAGATTCTGCCTGCCGGCCGGCTGCGAGGTAGTAGAGCCGCCGCCATATGAGCCATGAGAATTCTGGTTTTGTCAGACACGCACGGCCGCCCGGACAGGATAAAGGCGGCGCTCTCCCGCCAGATATCGCCGCCCGATATGCTCCTTTTTCTCGGGGACGGGCTTTGGAACCTCTCGCGCTGCGACACCGGGGATGTACCGGTGCTTGCGGTACGCGGCAACTGCGACATCTTCAGTTTTTTTGACGCACCCGAGGAAAGGCTTGTGAATTTGGGCGACGCCGGCATTATGATGATGCATGGGCACGCATATCATGTCAAGTCGGGGATTGAGTCCGCCGCGCGGCACGCGGCAGAAGCCGGCGCCGATATCCTGCTTTTCGGGCATACTCATAAAAAACATCAGGAATATATCCCCGCGGGGACCCGGCTCGGGGATATGGAAACAAAAAAGCCGCTTTGGCTTTTCAATCCCGGCAGTGCCGGGGGATACCGCGATGCCTCGTTCGGAATAATAGAGATAAGGCGGGGCGAAATCCTTCTCAGCTGGGGCGAGTTTGAGACCAGCACCCCGGAACGTCTCACACCGAGTATATAAGGTTATAAGTTTGTTGAAGGTTCTTGAGGAACTTTTTTCAAAAAGTTCCTTAAGCGGGGTGTGGGCAGCGCCCCACGAAAAAAGAAGCACTCCCCGTGGGAGTGCCGCCATATTTTATCAGACAACCGACGGAGTGTCGGGAACGGCGTCGGCTACGTCTGCTGTGGCTTCTGCTTTGGCTTCGGTGTTCTTCAGCTCGGCCTGATATGCTTCGATTACGGCCGATTCAAGCACCGAACGGAACTGGGAGTTGATGGGATGTACAATATCCCGGTAGGTATCGTCGGGGTTCTTGCGGCTGGGCATGACGATAAAGTACTTATCGCGCGCATGGATGACCTTGATGTCATGTACGGCAAGCTGGCCGTCAAATGTCACCGATGCGATTGCCTTCATGGGGCCGTCACTAAACAGCTTTCTTACTTTAATGTCTGTAATCTGCATACTTACCTCCTGTCAAATCGCGGCTTGCGAATTACTGTGCCCGTGAGATGATTGGTCCCGACGGGGCGGTGTCAGACATTGCATAAATAACCAACCTACGAGTATTAGTATAGAATATCATTGTGACGGTTATTCAAAGAAAAGTAAACTTTTCTGTGAAAACTGAAATTTGCCGGTGAGAGCGAGGGCAGGTTTTGGCCCGCACCGGTTTTCGCTTGAGACCGGGAAAAAGATTCAGAACTGGAAATTACCCCGGCTCATATACTGAAAAAACAGGCCTGCCCAAATTGCGACTCTGAAAGGAATCCGTATGCTGACTGAAAACACGCACTTCGGCCCCCGGCACATCAGTGAATGGATGAAGGTGGCAAAATCTGTCTTTTTCATCGGGATCGGCGGGATAAATATGTCCTCGCTGGCCCACCTGACCCATATTGCCGGCTACCGCACCGGAGGCTCGGACCGGACCGAAAGCGAACTCACCCGCCGGCTTGAAAACGAGGGAATTGAAATAAAATACCGGCATGACGCCGAAAACATAGCCGGCTACGACGTCATAGTCTACACTGTCGCCATACCCCCCGAAAACCCCGAATACGCGGCGGCTGCTGCCGCGGGGCTGCCCCTTATTTCGCGGGCAGATTACCTCGGGTACCTTATGACCGGGTACAAAAACCGGATAGGCATCTCGGGCATGCACGGAAAGAGCACCTGCACCACCATGTGCGCGCAGGTCTTCATGGAGGGCGGCGCCGACCCGACTGTCATGTCGGGCGCCGAGATGGCCTCGATGAACGGAGCCTACCGCATCGGCGGGTCTGAGAATTTCATATTCGAGGCCTGCGAGTACATGGACTCCTTCCTTGACTTCAATCCCAACATCGCGGTAGTGCTCAACATCGAGCCCGAGCACCTCGATTATTTTTCGGGCATTGAGCAGATAAAAGACTCTTTCGTGAAGTTTGCCCGCATTGCCGCGCCACAGGGCTCTCTTGTGGCAAACGCCGACGACGAGAACGTGCGCGAGGTGGTCTCGCGCGCCGAGATAAATACAATCACCTTCGGAATCCACAACCCCGAGGCGATATTCAGGGCGGCCAATATAGTGCGGGAAAACGGCTTTTGCAGCTTTGACATAATGAAGCACGACGCCTTCTTCTGCCGCGCCGCGCTGTCGGTGCCCGGCGTACACAATGTTTACAACGCGCTGGCCTCCGCGGCTGTGGCCGATTTGTGCGGAATTGAGGCAGACAGAATCGCCGCGGGGCTGCGGGTCTTTACCGGCGCAAAACGGCGGCTTGAGCGTGTCGGCACAATGAAGGGGGCAATAGTTTTCAGCGATTACGCCCACCACCCTACCGAGATACGCGCCTCGCTTGAGAGCCTGGCGAACATGGGCACAGAGGGCGAGCTTATCTGCGTGTTCCAGCCCCACACATACAGCCGCACCGCCGCGCTGTTCGACGACTTTGCCGCCGCCTTCGGATATGCCGACCGCGTCCTTGTCACAGACATATATGCAGCGCGGGGTGCGGAAGACTACGGGGTGAGCTCAAAGAAACTTGCCGCGGCAATCGAGGACAAGGCCGAGTATATGGACAGCATGGAGAAAACCGCCGCCTTTCTTGTAAACCATCTTCTGCCCGGGGATAAGGTCGTTATCATGGGGGCCGGGGACATCGACAAACTTATCCCCATGCTTGACCTCGACCCGGACGAGGGGAACCTCCCCACCTGAGCCGGACTTATGTGAAAATTACAAAAAGCACTTTACTTTAGGCAGGAAAAGTATTAAAATAAGTCAAGACATGAGAGGTTGCCAGCTCGGCAAATAACGCGGCCTTTCAGGGCCGGCATGTCAGGCAAGGAGAGGCGAGATGAAGAACAAAATCAGAGACGAAAAGCTCGATTTCCTGTTCAGGGCAATACTTACACTTGAGACGATTGAGGAGTGCTATAACTTTTTTGAGGATCTGTGCACGGTATCCGAACTGCAGGAAATGTCGCGGAGGATGCAGGCGGCAAAAATGCTGTACGAAAACCACATTTATTCAGAAATCGCCCAGCAGACCGGACTCAGCACCGCCACCATCAGCCGGGTCAACCGCTGCCTCAAATACGGCAGCGACGGCTATCTCAGCGTGCTCGAGAAGCTTGAAAAGCTTGACAAGCGCAGGTAGCACGGGGGGATAAAACCCTGAGGAACCGGCCACAATGGGTATGATGGCCGAGTTTTTCTTATAGCCCCGGATTTCGGGGATAGGCAACTTTTACAAATCTGTCCGCACGGGCGGCATGGAGAGCAAATGAAGAGCAGTGTAGGAGAGAAAATAAGGCAACTCAGAGAAAAGCGCGAGATGTCTGTCGAGCGCGTTGCCAGAATGCTTGAGGTAAAGCCGGCAACAGTTATAGTCTGGGAATCCGGGAGAGAGCTGCCGAACCCGGCCGAGCTTGACCTGCTTGCAAAGCTGTTTGGCGTCACGGTCGAGGAGCTAAGCGGGACAGCCCGAGGCCAAACTTCCCGGCAGGCCGAGACTACGCTGAGCATAGAAAAAACACCGGCAGGCAGCGGCGCCTATGGGGCGGGGGAAAGTCTCGGCAATGTCGGCGAGGGGGTTAAGATCCCGGGCGACAGAAACCGGACATTTGCCGGCGAGCCGGGCGGCCGGTCGGATATTTGGAAAAGCCCGCTTGCCGCCTATCTTGCCGACAACGAAAAGGTGCTCTGGTCAGGCCAGCCGACCACCGAGCACGTCGGGGTCCGCAAGAGCGGGGCCGTACACATACTTAACATTATAGTGTTTGGATTTATCTTTTTTTGGCTTGTCTACAGCATCAGATTAAGCAGCTTTGTGGCGTTATTCGGCCTGTTCTTTTTCGGAATATGGCTCTATACCGTCTTCGGCAAGACGATAGTGCTCAATATCAACAAGCCGAACATCTATTATGCGGTGACCAACATGAGGGTGATGCTCTGCATTACCGGCCGGGTCAACCGCTTCAGGGACATAAGCTACCGCCGGCTGAGCGAGGTCAGGCTGATCCTCAGCCGCCGCGGAACAGGCTGCGGGACAATCGTGTTTGTCACCCCGACACACGCCCCCGAGTATCCTTATGGCAGGCGCTACGACAGGGTGGCATACACAAACAGCCTGCTCGACTCCTTCATCGACATTGCCGATGCCAAGCGCGTATATGACCTGATAAACGCCACAAAGTCCGAATACATGGAAAACGGAATGTAGCCTGCCAACTATCTTTGGCATACTTTTGAGTCTGAATAATCAACGGCTGCCGCGCCGGCCGGCATACCGTGAAAGCCCGTAAATCGGCTTTGTAATTATAGTTTTTCCACATAACCGGAGGGTGCATAAAAAACAAAAAAGGTGTTGACAAAGCAAAATGTCTATGATATAATGATACCCGTCGCCAAGACGGAAAGCAGGCAAGAATCATGTCTGGGAGCATAGCTCAGCTGGGAGAGCACCTGCTTTACACGCAGGGGGTCGTAGGTTCGAGCCCTGCTGTTCCCACCAGCCCCGAAAGGGCGGCGGCCGGCGGCCGAGTACGGCCCGGTAGTTCAGTTGGTTAGAACGCTAGCCTGTCACGCTAGAGGTCGTGGGTTCGAGCCCCATCCGGGTCGCCAATAATTTGCCTCTGTAGCTCAGTTGGTAGAGCAGAGGACTGAAAATCCTTGTGTCGTTGGTTCGATTCCGACCGGAGGCACCATCGGCTTTGTGCCGTGCGGATTTAGCTCATTTGGTAGAGCGCGACCTTGCCAAGGTCGAGGTAGCGGGTTCGATCCCCGTAATCCGCTCCAAATGACAACGGGCGCGACCAATAATCGTGCCCGTTTGAAGTCAATGGCGCCATAGCCAAGCGGTAAGGCAGAGGTCTGCAAAACCTTTATTCCCCGGTTCGATTCCGGGTGGCGCCTCCAATCGAAAAGCCCAGTGCAGCGCATGGGGCTTTTCTGTTTGCCACGGGAGTGCGGAATCGAACAGTCGATATCCGGATATTCGGGCGGCGAGGCACACTTTCTCTCACTTTTGAAGTTTTATCTCAGCCCAGAGCATCGAATGGTCAGAGTGGCCTTTTTCAAGTGTTCCGGAATCAATCACGGCCCAATTTTCAGAGAGGACGATGTTGTCGATGTGGGATTTGCCACCCGGAAAGGTAACATATTTTTTCGGGTTGACTAGAAATGACTTTGCGATAACAGTAAATTCGGCGGTGTCGGAGGTGTTGAAGTCGCCGGTCAGGATGAAGTATTGGTAATCGGTGAGCTTTTGGGCGACAGCCTTGAACTGCTCGTCGCGGATGTCCCTGGATTCGTAGGAGAGGTGGGTATTGAAGAAATCGACTTTAATACCGTTTATGTTTATGACGGCGTGGCTGAGAACACGCTGTTCCTTGCCGCCGCTGTAAAGCCGGATTACCTCGAAGGATTCAATCGGGTAGCGGCTGAGAATCCCCACTCCGTATTCGCCGCCCTGATAGGATATCGCTTTGGCGAACTTGTAATAGTAGCCGGTAAACTGGCCCAGGTTCTTCATGGTGTCGATTCTGCCGTTTCGGTTGGTCAGTTGGTCAACTTCCTGAAGACCGACTATGTCAAGGTTCATCTCAATTATATCATCGGCAATCAGTTTAAAATTGTGGTTAACCTGTGAGCCGTTTTTAATATTATAGCTTCCGACTCTCAAAATTGTATCGGGCGGGGTCTCGCAGGTTTCACTGTCCTTTGCTGTGATCAGACTTTCGTCTGTGCCGGGGGCTTCACCCGTGTCCGTGTCTGTGTCCGTGTCCGTGCCCGAAGTTTCGCCGGTTCGGTTGCCGTCGGTCAACGGCGGTTTGGAAGTGCCGCAGGAGGCAAGCAGCAGCGTGCAGAAGCCAAGCGCAGCCGCAAGAATAATGAATGTCAGAGCGCGGAACAGTATCCGGATTGATTTTAACGTCATTTTATCTCCCCTTGGGCTTTCTCGGTTTCGTTATCCGGTGCATTTTCCATTGAGCCGACATAGCCTGATTCCACTTGACTTATGGGTTTGGTATTAATCGCCGAAGGCCAAGACCGGCTGAGAGGAGGGTTGAGACAACGATTTTTTAAAACAATGCCTGCTCTTCTGGATATTCATGTAAATTATAAATCAAAGCCAATGAAAAGTCAAGCATATTGGGCGCCCCGTCTTGTAGGTTTGCTCAGCCGAGGTAAGAGCGGCGGGTCGGATTCATTTTGCATCACTTGTTTATACCGAAAACATTGTACTTGACAATGTATTGTATTTTTGTAATAAATAGCTGCTTCGACCGCTTATCTTGAAAGCGTAATCGGCGAACTGAGGCAAATGAAAATCGGCGAGGGAGTCAGCGACGAAGCCAATGATGCAAATTTGTCAAAGGCAAATTTACTTGTCGCGGTTGTCCGGAACAGAGAAACAACAAATCAGCAGCTCATCAAGTTTTACGAAAAGATGTATGATGACTTAAAACCCAAGAGTGTTTCCCAAAGCAACACGACAAGCCGGTTAACTGAATTGACAGAATGGTTAAAGTCCCAGAAACGCGAAGACTACGACAATGAAGCGTGGAAAACCCTGCTTGAAGCCGTAAAGGTACAAATAATGAGACATTATTAATCAGAAAGCCCCCCGTTGCCGCATGGCAACGGGGGGCAAAAAAGCACCCTCACCGGGTGCTTTTTTGCGGGTATGAAGTCAGCCTGACAAATTAAGCGCCATATTATTTGCCAAACGGCAGCAATATGGTCTTGTTCCCAGAGTCGGCTACGAATATATTGCCGGCGCCCAGCCTTTTTATCAGGTATGAGTTTTCGGGAGTGCCGGAATTCTCGGCATAACGCGACTTTGAGCCCGGGAAAAAGGCCCATGTCGGGTCGACCGTCTGATAAAACTCCAGTGTCGCCGGGTACTTTATTGAGCCGTGGTGGGATATCTGCACAAAATCGCTTTTGAGATATGTGCCGTACATCGAGACCAGTATGTTGCTCTCAAGCGTCTGCATGTCCCCCGGGAAGATGATTGTCTGCCCGCCGAGGCTCACGTGGCTGACAATTGAGGTGTCGTTTGTGTATTCAAGGTTGAGCACCTCCGGGTAAAGCTCCTCATGGGTACACAGGATTTCAATTTCGGCATCGGCAAAACGAAGCACAGTTCCGGCGTGGACCTTGAGCAGTCTTGTGGCTTTCAGTTTCACCAGCGCCGACGAGATCTTGCCGTTTGTATAAATGTTGTAACCCACATCGTAGTATTTGTCGGCGACGTTGAGGACGACATAGTCAAGCTTTACCTGTGACGCATAGATGTTTGCAAACTCAACGAAAGCCTGATAATGGTCGCCGTGCATATGCGTCAGTATCCATGCCCTGACGTATGGCGTAGTTCCGGGGGGTGTGAGCCCACTGAGCGTGTTGAGTATATTTTCGGCGTCGGCGGTAAAGCCGCCGTCATAGATGATAAAGCTGCCGTCCGAGAGCTGTATTACATACCCCATGCCGTTGGTGTTGTCCTTGGTGTAGGAGAGGGCAAGCTGTGTGACAGAGGGCGCGCAGACCTCCGAATATGTGGCCGCCTCGACAGGTGCCGGCGTCATTGAGGCATCCTCGGTTATGATTCTGAGCACGCCCTTCCCGGCTGAATACGAGGCAAAAAACCGCGTTTTGCCGTCAGAATATGTCCTGAATGTATTAGACGCAGCGGTGTGGGAATAGGTCAGAGAAAACCCGGCTTTTCCGGCCGCCTCACAGTAGGAATCATAATCGGCCGGAGATACCCCGGTGTAATACATCTCGAGCACGCCGTCCCCGCAGTCATAAGCGCCCGATAACCTGCCCGAGGTAAATTCGGGAATGTCGGTTTTGTAGCTTGTATTCTTGAAAATCAGCGGGCGCTCGTAGACAAGGCTCAGGCTCACCTTACCCTCGCCGTCCTTTGTGACGGAGGATTTTAAAAGTTCAATAAACTTTCCTATCGCAAGCACGCCGCTGCTGCGCGTCCTGCCGCAGACGACAATTTTGTTGCCGATGGCAAAAATCCCGTACTCGTCGGCGGCAAGCTGCTCCATTGCCTCGGCAACCTCGTCGTGCCGGGTGTCGCCGAGCAGGATTTCTCGCTTGCTGCTGTCGTAGCTGCCTCCTTTTGAGAGGAGGTCGGTTCCTATTGTCTGGCTCTGGTTGCCGACAAGCTTGTCGATTTCGTCCTTAAGCTTAAGATACTCGGGCTTTATAGCGGGATTAGCGCCGACCGGATATACGATATGGTACTGGGGGGTCCCCGACACCACTACCGGCAACGAGTTATGCTCGCCGCTTGTGTAGCTGAGATTCTCGGGCAGGCTGAAGGTCCCCTCTCCAGCACCCCGGGCTACATATTCCGAGACAAAATAGTCGACCGCATATAAGAGCAACTGGTCGTTTACGGCAGAGATGACAATCCGGGAGCCGCTCAGCCGTATCGCATATTTCATGCCGGAGAGCTCGGCGGCAAGGCCATTAGACTCGGCCCTGTTTGTCGCACCTACGAGAATCTCGCAGGCATCCTCGGGTATGGCAGAGGTATCGGCAACCCAGTCATCGCGTATGGCGATGTTGCCGCCCGTGAGGGCGTCTATCTGCTTTTTGAGCTCTGCCGCCGCCTGAGTACAGGCCGCCGAGGCTTTTTCGGGCCGGATTATCGTATACTGGGAAACATCAACCGTAAAACTTGGGACAGAATTTTCATCCGAGACGGTGCCGCTGTCCCGGCCGGGTGTATCTGTATTTTGGCATCCATTAAGGCAGAATACAACCAAAAGCAGGGACAGCAGCATTGCCGTCAGCTTAACTGATTTTTTCATAAAACCTGATTATCTTTTTTCTTTCTGATAACAACAAGTGTAACAAAAGCCGCGGCCACAAGGGCGCTGCCGCCGAGTACGCTTTTGCATCCTTCTTGCTTGGGCTCGGAAGTGCCTGAGGTGCCGCCGGGGGATGCTGTGGTGGTTTCGGTCGGCGAGGTGGTGGTCTCATCCTGAGGTGCTGTGGTCTCGTCTTTGGGGGCCGTGGTTTCATCCTGAGGCGCCGTGGTGGTTTCTTCCGCCTCGGTGGTGGTCTCAGCCGGCTCGGTCGGGACTACAACATCAAACACCGGAATGTTCTCCGATACCGATTTTTCGGTGTTCTTGTATCCTTCAAGCGCCTCAATTTCGGCTGTCGTGCCGAGTTTTAGCGCATCCGACGCAACCGTCACACCATCGACAATTGACGCGCATGCGTCGAGCGCAGAGCCTGACGGCAGACCATAGCAGCCTGAGATCTCGCAGTTATAGGCTACCTCCCCGACAATCGCACCGGCAAAGCCCTGGTTTGCCGAAACATCGCCGACATTGTAGCAGTCGGTCATGCTGCTGCCTGCCACATGAACCCGCCCGAGCACGCCACCGGCATATTCAATCGCCGTGACAGTGCCCTTGTTTATGCAGTTTTTAATGCTGCCGACCGCGCTGCTCGAGCCTATGCAGCCGGCAATCCCACCGGCAAAGGCATATTTGCCTTCCTGAGTGCTGGGGCTTGTCACCAATACCGAACCGTAGTTGATGCAGTAACTCACCTCGGAAACATTTCCTATAACGCCGGCAATTCCCCCGACAAAGGACGTTCCGGTTATCGAGGTCGCCACCACTTCGCCGTAAAACGTACAGTTGTCGATATAGCTGCTGTTGACCAGCCCGAAAAGGCCGCCTATCTGAGCGGTGTTTTCCATGCTGTCTGTAGTGGTGATTTTGGTGTTTTCGCCGGCTGAGCAGTTCGAGACCACGCTGCCACGCATCAGTCCGACAATTGCGCCGGCATAGCGGGTGTTGGTCGTAAAGGTCGCATAATCGATATTGAGGTTTTTGATAGTTGCGTTTGTCGCATAGCCGAAGATGCCTACCGTCACGTCGGAGCAGGTGAGATTGAAGATTGTCTTACCGTTGCCGTCAAAATACCCGCTGAACACCGCACTTGTCGAATAGCCAATAGAGGTCCATTCCCTGCCGCCCCAGTCGATATTGACGCCGAGCTTTATGTATTTGCCGGCAAAGGTCTCGCCGCTCATACATGCCATTGCAATATAATCAAGCTCGGCGGCTTTTGTAATGACATAGGGGTCGGCTTCGGTGCCCGAACCTTGTGCAATTCCCGTGCCCGGGGTGCCGTCCCATACGCTCACCTCGGCGACCGCCATGCCCGGGAACGTATAGAGACAGGTTGAGAGTATCACTGCCAGAAGTATTGCAGGAATAAGCCTTTTCATGGTTTTTTCTCCTTTATTGTTTTCATTTGCTAAATGAGCTGTTCAGAATTCTGAGGTAATTATTCAGGCTCTTTTCCTGAGACTTCATATAGGACATCCAATCAGAGCTGCGATTGTCTACGCGGCTGAAGAGCCCGGTGCTCGGGATTTTGCCGAGCTGGTCGCTGAAAATCAGGCCGATTTCAAAGATTGAAGTCTCTCTTAGTATGTCAAACATGCGTGAGTCGTTGTCGTCATTCGAGTAGCGCACCTTCAGCGCCGTCTCGAACACCGCCGGGGTGACCTCGTAATAGCCTTCGCTTGCCATAGCCTCAATCACCGCGCTCTGAATATCGGTGTCAAGAACCGACACGCATATGCCGTACATCGAGTATGTGTTCGCCATGAGGGTGTAATAGGACTCCTGCTCCTCGTTGTATTTCGGATTGGGCAGAATTCCGTACTTAAGTCCCTCGACATCGACCAGCGCATTAAGGGTCAGGCGCACAGAGGCCATATAAAACAGCGACCTTCCCGCGACAAACACGTCGGTGCAATCGTCGATATTCGGGAAGTAAATCCAGTCGTTCTTATCGTAAAGGTTGTATATGACCTTCTGAAGCAGCCCCTGGGTTTTTTCCGAGGCATAGGTCTCGGACACCGCAACATCCCCGTCGGCGGTCTTGGTTACAAAGCGGATTCCCGACCCGACAAACAGGGGGTTTATCATTCCCGAATAGGTCACATACGCATATGTGTCGTCTTTGTCCTTGGACTGGCTGCCGTTGTTGTCGCGGTAAAAATTCTCGCTCTCGGCAAGCATCCTGTCAAGCGTCCACGTCCCGGCGTCGACATAGGCATAATAATCATTCCGCACCATTTCCTTGTTGAAAAACAGACCTATCATCCCGAGCAGGGTGTTGAGCGAAATGTCGCCCGAGGCAAAATACAACCGGTCCCGAATCGTCGAGTTTTCGATAAGGTCGTCGGGCCACCAGGGCATCTCAAAGTCGAGGTATTCGGTGTCGAGCAGGTTCTGCATAAGCCCCGAGGCGGCAAGCGCCCCCATGACCATGCTGTGGACCGCGATTATCTCGATGTTTTTATCCCCCGCCTGCACGCTGTTCTGAACATAGCGCTGGAAATTCGCGAGCTGGGATTTGTTCCCGGGCTGACCGTTCCAGTTGAATTTGACGTTAAGGCTCTGCTGAACATTGAGGTCACGCTTCCAAACAGCGTCGTATATAAGGGAGCCGGTCTGCTCCGGGATGTTGAACTCTTCGTTATTAGCGTCACTCCAGTAAAGAATTTTGACCTCGGCGCCCCCGAAGTCGAGGCCGGGCGGCAGGCTGTTCCTTGCGGTGGTCTCGCCACCGGTATTGGACTCCCCGGGCTGTGTTCCGGCAGTGGTGGTTTCCTCCCCCTCTCCGCTGTTGGTACACGCCGACAAGGCCAATACCACAAGTCCCAGCATAAGTATAAAACTAATCACTCTTATTTTGGTTTTCATGTCAACCCCCCTCTTTCGGCAGAACCGTTTTATATTAAGTTTTCCATGCCGACCCTTAGATAATATACGCCCCGTGCTTTTTCAGCAGTTCACGCAGACGGGCGGTGTCAACCTGCCCGGGCAAAATACCGCCCTCGCAGGCAAGCGCCGCGGCGGCCCCCGCCGCCTGGCCGAGCGCCATGCAGCCCGGCATTATGCGAAAGCTGCCGGCCGCCTGTGACTCAGCGCATATGGTTTTACCGGCCACAAGCAGATTCGAGCAGCCTACCGGGACCATGCAGCGATAGGGTATCGTGTATACCTTGGCCACCTCGCCGTGAAAGCCTCCGCTCATCTTCCCGTCGCGGCTGTGAACATCCATTCCGTAGCCGCAGCAGGCTATAGCATCCTCAAATATCCGGCCTTCGCCAAGATCTTTGACAGTCAGCATATACAGCCCCTGAATATGCCTGCTCTCGCGGACTCCTATGACCGGGGCAATCTGGGTTATCCGGCAGTTACCAAAGCCGGGGGTCGCGAGCAGCTTCTCATATGATTCAAGCACCTGCTCGCGTCCCTTCATGTGCGCCTCGGTCATGCTCAGGGCGTCTGTGGCATCGACCCCGTACACGCGGTCATGGTTGACTTTATAGCTGCCGGCAAGCGGCTTTTGGTAGGCCTTGACCGGCCGCGGAGGCCTTGCGGTGTAGTTCCGGTCGTTGACATTGTCGACCTCAAAGAACAATGTGGCGGGCTGCGGGGGATAGCCTTTCTCGCTCCCCTTCCAGGTCGGCACCCCCGAGGCCGCCGCCACGTCGGCATTCCCCGTGCAGTCGATATAAACTCCGGCGCGCGCCGCGACAAGCCCCTGCGGGGCCGCCAATACAATGCTGTCGATCTTGCCGTCAGTACAAATGCTGTCGACATACCTTGTATACAAAAACGTATGTACGCCGGCCTCTTTTACCATCCTGTCAAGCACAAGCTGAAGGATGAAGGAATCAAACGGGGTCACACGCCGGTGATATTTTTTTATATATGAGGTCCAGCGGCTGGGAGAGTCGGTTTTATCGGGGCTGACCGCGCCCGACATCTCCACCACCCGGTCGACAATTTCATCAAAAAGCCCCTTTATTACCTGCTCGTCCCCGTCGCGGTCATAGCAGGTCATAAAGGGGCCTACCAGTCCGGCGGTTGCCATTCCGCCGAGCATGCCTGTCGCCTCTACAAGCAGCACCCGCCGCCCGCATCGGGCCGCTTCAATTGCCGCGCACACGCCCGCCGGACCGCCGCCGAGCACCGCAACATCATATTCGCCAAGGGAATTGAGGGTTTTTGAATACATTACCTTTGACATGCCATTCTCCAAACAAGTTTGATTTTATTTTTATTATACAATGCTTCATGCCCCGCAATATATAAAATTTACTACCAAAAATTTAACTTTTACGACTTTCCGCACAAGAATTGGGCTACCCTGGCTTTCGGATGAGAAAGTTTTGGAGATTTTTAAAACCCTTTTCCAAAAGGGGCTTGAGCAGGGTGCGGGGCAGAGCCCCGCCGCCTTCTTTGGGGTCGGGTGGTGGATCCCGAAAAGTCAGCCGGACAATTGACAGGGCAGCGCGGGAGTGGTATGATAAATCAGAGAACATTGCGCAGGAGGGGCGGGATATGAGGCAGCATGTGGTGCTAAATCTCACCGGCAACTATCCTATAAAAATCAGGTATGCAAAGGAAAAGGTGTCGCCCGAGACCTATTACGACCACATGCACGAGCATGCCTTCATGGAGATCTGCATTATCCTGTCGGGACGCATGCTGCACTTTGCCGGCCGGAAGACATATAAGCTCGGCTTCGGGGACATCTTTTTCTGCCGCGCCGGGGAGCCGCACTATGCGCTGGCTGCCGAAGACTCGGTATATGAGAGATACGCAGTCTGGATTCCCCAGGACGCTTTTTCGTGGATTGAAGGGGGAAACAAGTCGACGCTCGGCATATTTATGGACGAGCGGTTTGCGGAGATAAACCTGCTCAGAATCCCGCCGGAGAGCAGGGATAAACTGAAGGAGCTGCTTGAGGATATCAAGCAATGCACCGACCCCGGCTCAGAGCTGCCGCCGCTTACCGTGCTCGGTCGGCTTGCCGAACTTTTGATATTTATCAACAACGAGGCCGGACACCCGGACAACAATTCCGAGCTGTTCGGCCCGCCAGATATGCCTAACATAATATATGATGTTATAAGATACGTCCGCAAGAATTACCGGACGCTCTCAGGTCTTGACGAGATTGCCAGCCATTTTTACATCAACAAGGACTACCTGACCCGGGTCTTCCGACGGTATACCGGCTTTACCGTGCATGACTATATCCGCAGCGTGCGGATAAGCCGGAGCAAAATGATGCTCAAAGAAGGCAGGGGCGTGACCGAGACCGCCTTTGCCTGCGGGTTTAACAGCACCTCGTATTTCATCCGCGTGTTCACCAAGGCAACCGGAGTCACCCCGGCCAAATACCGTGCGACCGGACAGGAGATAATCGAAAACAGAGAGTAAAGATTTGTGGGGCTCCGCAACACTAATAAAGCAGCACGGGTATCATATCCCGCGCACTGCTACCATCATCTTACGGTTGACTTTGGAAAAGGGTATGCCCGGTGCATGGGGGTATTGAAACAGAATCCCGCCGTTTTCACAACGGCGGGATTCTGTTTTGTATCAGTTGGCCATAAAAAGCTCGATATCAGCGTCTGCTGTGCCGATTTTTGCCAGTCCGAATTTATCGACCAGCATCCTGCCGACCGCAGGCGACAGGAAACCCGGATGCGTCGGCCCTAAATGGATGTTCTTCACCCCCAGATAGAGCAACGCAAGAAGCACAATAACCGCTTTCTGTTCATACCAAGCAATGTTGAAGACTATTGGTAACTTGTTTATGTCGTCCAGCCCAAATACCTCCTTTAATTTCTGTGCAATAACCACAAGTGAATACGAATCGTTGCACTGACCGGCATCAAGCACCCGCGGAATTCCTCCGATATCCCCCAACGAGAGCTTGTTGTAGCGGTATTTTGCGCAGCCCGCGGTGAGAATTACGGTGTTCTGCGGCAGTTTTTTGGCAAATTCGGTGTAATACTCTCTCGACTTAATCCGCCCGTCGCAGCCTGCCATGACAAAGAACTTCTTGATTGCGCCCGACTTTACGGCCTCAACCACTTTATCGGCCAGCGCTACAACCTGCCGGTGGGCAAACCCGCCGGTGATGCTGCCGGTCTCGATTTCCTCTGGGGCGGGCAGGGTCTTTGCCAGCGCGATGACCTCCGAAAAGTCCTTTTTGCCGTTCTTGTCGGCGGCTATGTGTTTGCAGCCCGGATACCCCGCGGAGCCTGTGGTAAAGATTCTGCTCCTGACCTCCTCGCTCCTCGGCGGCACGATGCAGTTTGTGGTGAATATTATCGGGCCGCGGAAGGACACAAACTCCTCAAGCTGCCGCCACCACGAGTTTCCGTAGTTCCCGACGAAATTCTCATATTTTTTAAACGCCGGGTAGTAATGCGCGGGCAGCATCTCGCCGTGTGTGTAGACGTCGACACCGGCCCCCTGAGTCTGCTCAAGCAACTGCTCAAGGTCGGTCAGGTCATGTCCCGAGATAAGAATGGCGGGGTTTTTCCGAACACCGATGTTGACCTCGGTAATCTTGGGGTCTCCGAATCTTGAGGTGTTGGCCGCATCAAGCAGGGCCATTACCCGAACCCCGTACTCGCCGGTCTTAAGAGTCAGGGCTACGAGGTCGTCGACCGTGCTTGTTTCATCGAGCGTCTTTGCCAGCGCTTCATAAATAAAGGCATAAATATCGGTGTCCTCCCTGCCGATATTTGCGGCGTGTTCGGCATATGCCGCAATGCCCTTGATTCCGTATGTAATAATCTGGGACAGCGAGCGGATATCCTCATCCTCGATGGCGAGTACACCAGCCGAGGATGCAATTTCAAGCATCTCGTCCCGCGAGTCTGCCGTAAATGTGGCGGCGTCATGCAGGCCCGAAGAGTCTATCGACCCTCTCAGCTCGTCCCTCGCATCAAGCATTTTTCTTATCTGACGCTCTATGGCATCGGGGTCGAAGTTGACGTTTGTAATAGTCATAAACAGGCTGGTCAGCACCTCGCGGTTGAGCTTCCCGAGGCTGCCGACGTCAATGCCACCCTTGACGACAATATCGGCTATGCCCTTGATGGTGTAAATCAACAAATCCTGAAGCTTTGCGACCTCCTCGGTTTTCCCGCATACACCGCGCACTGTACAGCCCTTTCCACCGGCGGTTTCCTGACACTGATAACAAAACATGCTCATAAAGTAACCTCCAGATTATTTTAAAATCAAGGTTTTCCCGGCGCAGGTGCCTTGACAACAATCAGTTCCAATGTCATATCGTGTTGATTTTTAATATCCATCTTTGTGCCTTGCGGTATTTTGAGCAGCGTTCCTGCTGGGTACTTTCTCGGCCCGGCATCGTCGAGCCCGATTGAAAGAATCCCCCGGACAACCGTCATATACACGTTTGAGTTTGAATAATGAACCGGCGGACCCTCGGCTTTGTTCAGAATCATGTGAATATAGTGAATATTCTCATCAAACAAAACCTTCTCGATAATCTTTGAGTCGCCGTGTGCCAGCCTGTAGACCTTTTCAACCATTATTCCTGCCGCTCCTTTCTGTGATATTATCAAACATCATGCAGTTATAGTATACCCGAACAGAGCGGGCGGCTCTGTTGTTTTTCCAACAGGCCGGTCGAATTTGTCTAAAACTGTACCCTGCTGACCGAGGAAACCCTCCCGGAAGCCGGGTCAAGCTCAAAAAGAGCTCCCCGGACCTCAATATTCCCGCCGGCGACCGAAAACCTTTGCGGCATCTTGGTGGTGAAACGCGCTATCACCGGCTCTGTCGCGGTGCCGAGTATCCCGCCGACAGGACCCGACATGCCAAGGTCGGTTATATACCCGGTACCTCCCGGAAGTATCTGCTCGTCGGCGGTCTGTACGTGTGTGTGCGTGCCGAAGATAATATTTATTCGGCCGTCGAAATACCGGGCCAGCGCCTGCTTCTCAGAGGTGGCTTCTGCATGTATATCGAGCAGCGAGATGTCATAGTTCCCCCGCTCCCGCTCAAGAATCCGCTCGACCGTCTCAAACGGACAGGCGAGCGGCTCCAGATAAACCACCCCCATGACATTCATGCACAAAAGCCGCCAGCCGTCGATCTGCCTGATTACGCTGCCGGTACCGGGGCAGGCGGCCGGGTAGTTTGCCGGCCGGATTATGCTGCACGAGATATCAAGCAGCTCCCCGATATCCCTTTTCCTGAAAACATGGTTTCCTGTGGTGATAAGGTCAACCCCGCAGTCGAGCAGCACCTGAGCATCCCCGGCTGTGATACCATGAATTTCGCTTGCGTTCTCGCCGTTTGCGACAACAAAATCCACACCGAGTGCCCTTCTCTGCCGCCAGAGATTCTCGCGCAGGTGCCTTATCGTGACTGTTCCGGTGATGTCGCCGAGCGCTAAAATGTTCATGTTTGATCCAATCTCATAATTACTTCAACACTATTATATCCGCGATTTTATGATGTGTCAAGAAAATAAATTGCGGGCAGAGCCCTGCAAGTAAAGCGGGGTTCGGGGGCAGCGCCCCCGACATCAGCGGCTCACGGTTGTGATAACTGTTGACGGGTTATAGTATTTGCATAATTTGAGCGCTCTTTCGGTTGCTTCGAAGAGGAAAGCGCATTTTTCGTTTTTTTCGTTTACATAAGTTATAAAGTAAGCGTCTTTAGCCGAGGAGGAGGACAGAGCTGAAAAGACCTGCTTGGCGCCCCAGGCTTCAAGCCGGCTTTTCTGCAGCCGGTCGTCAAGCGGGGCGATGGCAGAAGCGTCCTTGAGTTTGATTTCGGTGATTTTTTTGCGAGAGCGGTTTCCATATACTTTGGTAAATGTCAAGATACCCGAGATTATAGAGTATTCGTAATCCACATTCACATAACGCCAGGTAAAAAAGACCAGCACCCAGACGCTCAGCGGCACGAAGGCAAGCAGAGGGGCTATAAGCCGGGCAAAGGCGCCTATTATAAAAGCGGCTACAACATAAAAAACATAAGCTGCAATAAGGGCGACCCGCCTCCAGAAATACTTGCCCTCATACTTTTGGGAGACGGTAAACTCATATGAGGTAAACTCGTTCATGTTTCAAAACTCACCTATAAAGAAGGATTTTCCCCGGCCTGTCGGCGGGGGTTGTTATTTCTACATTATTATACAATATTTTTGACTGCAAAACAACCAAAGATGCCTATTTTTTATATTGCCGCCGCCCCGATACTTGAAAATAATGAAGAAATGCTGTATAATACTGGCACAGTCTATTTTGGAAGGAACCGCTATGAAAGCAGTAATCACAGTAACAGGTAAGGACACGGTGGGCATTATCGCGCTGGTCAGCACCGAGTGTGCCGCAAACGACGTGAACATTCTCGACATATCACAGACCGTGCTCGGCGAGTATTTCGCCATGATCATGCTTGCCGATGTTGAGAAACTGAAAATCCCCTTTGTTGAATTTGCCGACAGGCTCGCAGAGCTGGGGCGCGCCAAAAATCTCGACATACACGTTATGCACGAGGATATTTTCAATTCAATGCATCGTATATAGGAAAGCCGGGAACTTTTATATGCTTAACACGTCTGATATTCTCGAAACGATAAATATGATACGTCAGGAAAATCTGGATATCCGGACCATCACGATGGGGATATCCCTGTTTGACTGCGTATCTGAGGACACAGACCGTCTGTGTCAGAAAATTTACGATAAAATAACCCGCACCGCGTGCCGGCTGGTGCCGGTCGGCGAGGAAATCGAAAAGCAGTACGGAATCCCGATTGTCAACAAGCGGGTATCGGTTACCCCGATATCGCTTGTAGGCAGCAACATATCGCCGGAGGGCTACCTCAAGATCGCGCATACTCTTGACCGTGCCGCCGGGGCGATAGGCATCAACTTTATCGGCGGTTTTTCGGCGCTGGTACATAAGGGATTTACAGTTGGCGCCGAAAACCTCATCTCGGTCATACCCGAGGCGCTATCAGAAACCAAGCTGGTCTGCTCGTCGGTCAATGTCGCCACCACCAAGGCCGGCATCAACATGGACGCCATCTCCCGCATGGGGGAGACAATCAGGCGTGCGGCGTATCTCAGCCGCGACTGTGGCTCGATAGCCTGCGCCAAACTTGTGGTTTTCGCCAACGTGCCGGAGGACAACCCCTTCATGGCCGG
>JBMNUI010000003.1:0-61228 GCA_050946195.1 Eubacteriales bacterium | reverse complement strand
GCGTGTCAGTAAAGCACTTCTATTATACCATACTTCTCACTATAAAATTTCAAACAACGTTATGTTGTCCAATACCTGGGGGGCACTTCAGCCCTACCCGGTCACAGCTATCGCTTAACGCTTGTTTCACCTGTTACCGAGAGTAATATGCCTCTTGTTATGACAGGAGCGGCAGAGAGCACACAGGTTACTGTCGTCATGAGTCCCGCCACAGGACAGTGGAAGAATGTGGTGAACCTCCGCCGTCGGAGTGAGCCGACCGGACTCAAGACAGTCCTCACAAAGAGGATGCATTCTGACATACCGTTCACGTATCTTCTGCCATGCACCGTGATACTGCTTCATTACATCCGGATTGCGCTCATATTTGTCATACTTCCTGCGCTCGGATATTCGATGCTCATCACAGTACTGGCTCTCAGTTAGATTCGGACAGCCGGGATAACTGCATGGCTTCAAAGGCTTACGAGGCATCTGCACCATCCTCTGGCAGAGATTGTGCGTTTTTCGCCCTTGAGATAACCATATCGGTCAAAGTCTTCAGGTTTGATAGATTCAGTCTTTTGTCGGAGCCATTCAGCCCACTTGCCAATATCCTCCTGAGGGACGGATTTCACAATCTTAATCATGCGATTCTTTTCATACCAGAGATAAAGCGTAACTCTTTTGCGCAAGCTTGACGTGTTGACACCGGAAATCTCAAGGTCAAAGCCGTTTTCAAAATCACGATAAATTACTTGCGATAAATCGATAACCGTAATTCTGTATTCCGGCCCGAGTTTTTTGCACAGCGATTTCATGTGCTGACTGGGTTTTGAAATGTTCATAAAAACTAACCTCCTTGTTTTTTTATTCAATCATCACCGGATATTATCCGGCGCGGATTTTCATGTTGTCTCAGATTTACGGCATTTAACGATGCTGCTGTCACTTTTGTCCTTTCTGTCACGCTGTCCCTATAGGAAGCAGAGAATATATATAAAGAAGAAAAAGCTGTTTTCTTTCTTTTATTGCTTATTTGCGTTACATAAAGGACAAAAGGACAAAAAGGACGAAAGTTAACAAGCAGGCTCATTTTCATAGATACAAGCCTCCTGATTTCTCGGTAAGCCCTCCAACCTTCTTTTTAATGTGCGATGATTTATTGGAGGTTGCCAAGGCACAGATGTTCTTTGAATGCATGTCGACTGACAGCTATTCAGTTGGGGTTTGCGCAGCATGCGGAGCACCGTTCCTGAAAAAGCGAAAGAATAACACCCTGTGCAAGGCATGTCAAAAGACAAAGTATCAGCGCACACGGGAAAAGCAGCGTATGCTCAAAAGCAATGAACAATAAGAAAAGCACCGATTTCCAAGGCTTGAATGCCAAGGAGATCGGTGCTTCAGTTTTATTAAGGCATAATCTCTGTAAAGCATGAAATCGAACTGCCCAAATTATGCAGATAGAACAAAAAAAGAGAAACTATAGTAGAAAATAAATTCAAGCAATAAACTGATTCCGTTTTTCAAACGGAGTCAGTTTAATTTTTAATGAAAGTGCTCATTATTTTAGAAATTGAAGTTTCTTTTTTATGTTACCCGTTTTTTATGGACTTGTTCACAGTCGCCAGTCTCTTTTTTGTATAAATAACTAAAAACAAAGCAGAGCAAATAAATGTCAGCGTTGAAGAGTTTAACCCACAAAGTTGTAATATCTGGAGATTATTTATCAAAATTATCCTAATAATATCAAATTTTCTTGACATTGTTGTAAATTTTAATTAAAATGTAATAATAGAGGAATGTTGTGCCAAAATTCCTTAATGTTAACTATTGCAGGAGGGATATTAATGAAGTTCATCCATTTATCTGATCTGCATTTAGGTATAACCGTTCATGAATTCTCGTTGTTGCAAGCCTCTTATTTTGAACGTGTATTGCGTAGAGCAAATATACGCTTAATGCGTATGTCAGACGGGCAATATGAACTGAAACGAGCAAAGGAAACAAGTGATCAACGCAGCCGGAAGCCCAAATTCGGTAATGTCTGTAAGCCACTTTTCATTCGGGCGATTTGCTTTGAAATCCCTATTTAGGAGATTTTCCATCGCGGGAGTGATTTCTCCTTTATAGGAGTTATATTTGGCATGTTGTGTTTGCTTCACGGTGAGATTCATTTCTTTCATAAGTCGCCGTATCACTTTTTCCGATATACAGATGCCGGCTTTTTTAAGTTCTGACTTGATCCGTCTGTAACCGTATGTTTCCCGGCTTTCTGCAAACACTTTTCGAATACTGTCTTTCAGCTCGAGATATTTGTCCTCTCTACGCTGAATCATCCGACAAAGATAGTAACTACTCCTTGGGATTGATAACCTGCGCAGAAGATCAAACAGTGCATATTTTGTCCGTATGGCATCAACCACCACTGTCTTTTCGCTGTTTTTCAGCTTGTTCAGATTGATGCCGGGGTCTTTTTTTAACACGTCGATTGTTGCCCTCAAAATATCAATTTCCATCTGCATTTCGTACAGCTGATCTTTCAGTTGTTGTATGTCAGAAGAAGAAGCCAACGGAGATCCTGAAGTGTCTGCAGACGGCTCAAGCTTGCCGCGCTTTCGGTCTTATCGCGAGTAGTGGTGGAATGCCAAGTTTTACGACCATAATATCCTCCGCACTCTCTACATACTATTTTTCCGCGCAGTGGGTCAATGATACTTTTGTGATTGGATAGAATTGTGACCTTGTCTTGAATCTCATTCCAAATGTCCCTACGGATAATTGCCGGATGGTCATGTTCAATGTAATACTGCGGAGCTTCACTGGTATTCGGCTTGCTTTTGTGTGTCAAAAAATCGATTCGTACCCTTTTTTGAAGCAAAGCATCCCCTTTATACTTTTCATTTGTCAGGATGCTGTATATAACTCTGGTTTGCCATTGTTTTTTCCTACATGGAGTCGGAATGCCTCGTTTTGTTAGAACTTTGCTAATTGAATAGCCGTTTATTCCCTGGAACGCCTCTCGCAGCGCGTATTGTAATCCATCCCGGTCGATGATGTTCTTGCGGTATAATTCCAGGTAAATGCAACGAGCCAGTACATATCGCGCTTTTCTGCTTCTGCCTGTTCTTTGGTCATAGTTCCACCCCCTCAGGACAGACATTATCATCAAACAGGCAAAAAAAGTCAAGCGGTATTTTGATAATAAAGTGAAAAGATTGAAAAAATGTGCCGATTTCAGCCATAATGAAATGCACAGACCCCGGATAAATCCGTGCATTGTATTAGCGCAATGTACATCACACACGACAAAAACGATAATTAAAACCACCCCGTCCGGGGTGGTTTTGCTATTAATAAAACCCGAGCTCGACAGACTCACCGGACCGGCGCGGCGCAAATCCGGCTTACATGTCTACCTTTTGTAGGTAAAATAGCAGAGATCTGCTGCAATAATTCCGGATATTATTTTTGGTTTGTCATATTTAGCAATTACTTGTATTATTTTATTGAATTAACTGTTTTATTGTGTTATAATTTGCATGGTAATACCCGGAGAATATTGCAAAATTTAATTTCATGTATCCTATTTGCCCTTTAATTTTGTTGTATATAAAGGGCGAATAGAACATAAGCAGGGGAGTATCATGCTTGCGTTTTATTTGGCTCTGCTTGATGACGAGCAGTCCCAGCGCAGATTTGAAGGCCTCTATAACAAATACCGCAAACAAATGTTAGCTTTGGCTCTGTCGATACTACATAACACGCATGATGCCGAAGATGCGGTTCACGAGGCCTTTTTATGTATTGCGCGCAATATGGCCGTGGTTAGTAAAATCACAAATGAAACCGACATGAGAAACTATCTTCTGAAAACAGCGAAGAATGCCTCGCTCAATATGCTGTCTCAAAAAAAGAGGCGGGAACGCGTGATTGGCCTGGATTCCGTGAGCGATATTCCCGACGACTCCTTTATGCAGGCGCTTGCCGACAAATTTTCATATGATGATCTGGTTGAAGTGCTGCGTGAAATAAACAGGGATTATTTTGATGTTTTGTATTACCATTACGTAATGGAATTAACCCTCCCTGAGGTTGCGAAATTGCTGGGGCGCAAGCTCTCCACCGTAAAACAACAGCTTGCAAGAGGCAAAAAGCTTGCCGCTGCCAAACTTAAGAAAAGAGAGATGAGATAATGTCATGAGCATGAGTATCTGCGATGTAAAAGCCGCCTTTCGCCAGGTGGCCTCCGAGGAATTCAGGAATGTCCCCGAGGAGAACATGGTTGAGTGGACCTTCTCAAGTCAATTTGAGAAGAAGATGTCAAAGCTTATCCGCAAAGAAAAATGCTTTGCATGGAAATATGTCAACACTGCAAAAAAACGTCTGGTAGTGGCTGCAGTGATTATTGCCGCGCTTTGTGCCGCCGCCTGCGGCATTACCCCCATCAGAACAAAAGTGGTTAATTTCTTCAGGAGAGTATACGAAACATCAATTAATGTCACTTTTGTTGGGGATAAGGTCGATTCCATCGAATATAAATACACTTTTTCATATGTGCCCGAGGGGTTTAGAAAAGTGTGTGAGTATTCGGATATTACAAGATATTATGTAGAGTGGAAGGATAATAACGATAATAGGATTCAGTATACGCAATCTGCCATCAGTGAGGCAGACATCTATATAGATAAAGAGAATATAAAGCATCATGTAATAGTCATTAATGGAAAAATAATCAACGTTTATACCAGTGGTAATGTTACGGTTGCCGAATGGGTTGAAAATCAGTATTTTTTCACAATTTTAATTACTGGGGATTGCCCGACATCCGTGCTTAAGAAAATTATCGGATCTTTGAAATAAAATTTTAATTATTGTATCCTTTTTGCCATTTTATTTTGTTGTATATATGAGGGCCCCAAAAAATGAAAGAAAGGGACGAAAAAATGCGAAAAACAAGGATTGTTGCTTTTCTTCTTACCGCAATTCTGATGTCTTCGCTTCTTGCCGTGTTATTATCGGCAGCAGATTATTCTGTTTGTTTCAATAATACTCTATATGCCGATGCAGTAGCAAGTATATCAGACACAGGATTATTGACGGTTTCCAACAGGTTTATTGGTTTTCAGGGCGTCACGACATGCGCGGTTATAACAACATATGTAGAAAAGAGAATTTTGCTTTTCTTCTGGACCAGAGTAGACATTGGAGTATCCGGTAACGAATGGGTCGACTACGTTTTTGATTTCACTTATATAGGCGGCCATACTGTTCAGCTCGATTCAAGAGGTACATATAGGGTAACCTCAGTCTATGAGGTTTATGGCAGCGGCGGACCGGCCGATGTCATTACCTGCCAGCCTGTGGTTCAGTATTGAGGCGATTTAGGCCAGTTGTGACATGACCACTGGCTAATGATATTGTATATTTTTGGAAGCGCTCGCGGTAATAGCGGGTGTGAGGTTTCTTGTTCGCTTTTTCATAAACTTTCATTTCGCTTTTTTTACAGGAGAAATAAAATGAAAACAACGGTAAAGGTCCGTCAGGTCGACGACCTCGGCAGGTTTGTTTTGCCAAAAAAGCTTCGCAAAGCTTACAACATAAACCCGAATGACACTATGTGCATATACACCGAGGATGACAAAATCATCCTGCAGAAGTATGTGCCCCCGTGCGTGTTCTGCGGCAGCACAGAAAACATCGCATGCTTCATGGAAAAACGTATTTGCGACGAATGTTTAAGGAATTTGAAATCCATGCTGTAGAGCGCTGGATTTTGTAGCAAAACGGCAGGTCAATGCGGCCTGCCGTTTTTATTTGCCACAATATCTCTTAAACACCTTGAAATAAACTCCATTTAGTATTATAATATAGTAAAGTCATGTGAATAATTTTCCGCGGTATCAGTCATTACTTTAATCCCGGAGTTCGGAAATTCAGCTTGCCGAAAAATAATTGAGAGGAGACTTTAACATGGATCGGGAAATCAGGATTGGCGTGTTCGGGACCTGGAGGGGCCGGGCGTACATGAAGTCGCTCAAACTAATTGACGGGGTGCGGGTGACGGCACTCTGTGAGAAAATGCCCCAGCGGATTGAGGAAGCCAAAGCACGGTGCGAAGGCGATGTTGCGACCTATGACAATTTTGATGAATTCATCAACTCGGGAAAATTTGACGCCGTACTTCTCTGCAATTACTTTCACGAGCATGCCCAGTATGCGATACCGGCACTCGAGCGCGGGATTCATGTATTCAGCGAGACCATGGCGGCCTCGACCATGGCGCTTTGCGTCGAGCTCTGCCGGGCGGTCGAGAAGAGCGGCTGCATATACATGCTGGGTGAAAACTACCCCTTCTCGCGCGGCTGCCTTGAGATGAAGCGGCTATATGAGGGCGGGACTTTAGGCAAGGTCCTGTTTGCCGAGGGCGAGTACGTACACCCCATGAGCCCCGAAGAAAGCTGGAGATACAACAACCCCGAGGTCCACGGGCAGTATCACTGGCGGCGCTATCTGCCGGTGACCTATTACTCCTCGCACGCGCTGGCTCCGCTGATGTATATGACGGGTGCCCTGCCGCGCTATGTGGTGGGGATGGCGGCGCCCGATACCGAGGAGAATATCAGAATATACAAGAGGCTGAAAACCGACGCGGTCGGGGTCATGCTGGTCCAGATGGACAACGGCGCGGTTTTTCGGGTCAACGGCTCGTCAAATATGGGACCGCAGGGCAACTGGTACCGTCTCGGCTGCACCTGCGGCGGGGTCGAAACTGTCAGAGGTAATGAAAAGTGCATGCGGCTGGCATATAACTCCTGGTCGGTCCCCGAGGGTGCAGAGGCCTCAAAGATTTACGAAGCTCAGTGGGAGAGCGACGCCGACAAGGCCAAGCAGGCCGGGCACGGCGGCGGCGACTATTGGGTGGTGAAGGAATTTATAGACGCGATAAGATCGGGCAAATCTAATGAGCGGCTTGACGTGTATCATGCAGTGGCGATGTCGGCGGTGGCGATCCTCGGCTGGCGCAGCGTACTGCAGAAATCCAAGCGGTTTGATATTCCCGACTTTACCAAAGAGCGCGAAAGGAAAAAGTGGGAAAACGACAATCTCACACCCTTCCCCTCTGAGGACGCCCCGAATACCCTGCCGTTCAGCAGCCAAAATACGGCAAAAAGCAGGCAATAGGCCGAGAAGAGGGAAAGATGTCAAAAACGATTCGTTTTGCCATTATCGGCTGCGGGCTGATGGGGCGGGAGTTTGCGTCGGCCGCCGCGCGGTGGTGCCACCTTTCCAAAGATATCCCGAAACCCGAGATTGTCGGGGTGTGCGATATCAACCCCGAGGCTCGGGCATGGTTTGAGCGGAATTTCAGCACCATAAAGTACGGCACCGACGACTACCGGGAGCTTATCGATAAACCCGACATAGACGCGGTATACTGTGCTGTGCCCCACAACCTGCATGCACGATTTTATGTTGATATAATAAATGCCGGCAAGCACCTGCTCGGTGAGAAACCCTTCGGGATTGATAAGGCCGCAAATGATTTGATACTTAAGGCGGTGCGGGCACACCCCGAGGTGACCGTTCGGTGTTCGAGTGAGTTTCCATTTTTCCCGGCCTGTCAGGAGCTTATTAAATGGGTAGACGAGGGCCGTTTCGGCAGGATAATTGAGGTCAGGGCGGCCTTCCGCCATTCAAGCGACCTTGACATAAACAAGCCGATTAACTGGAAGCGCCAGGTTGAGTTCAACGGCGAGTACGGCTGTATGGGCGACCTCGGGCTGCATACCCAGCATGTGCCCTTCAGGGTAGGCTGGATGCCTTTGAATGTCTACGCGAGCCTTTCCAAAATTGTCACCGAGCGACCCGACGGCCGAGGGGGATTTGCCCCCTGCCTCACCTGGGACAACGCGACCCTCATTTGCGAGGCGCGCGACACCGGCGGGGACCTCTTCCCCCTTATATTTGAGACCAAGCGAATGTCCCCCGGCTCGACAAACGAATGGGAGCTTACGGTCCTGGGAATGGCGGTCTCCGCAAGATTCAGTACAAACGACCCGAATGCCTTTTGGTTTACCGAGAACTGCGGCAGGGAACAGGCTTGGTGTCGGGTGAACATCGGCTACAAACCGATGATACCGGCCATCACCGGCGGCATATTTGAATTCGGTTTCCCCGACGCCATCCTTCAGATGATAGCGGCCTTTGTCTCTGAGGTTTCTGGTATTGAAATCCCCTTTGGCTGTGTGAGACCCGAGGAGACGGCGCTCTCGCATAGGCTGCTTGATGCGGCGCTTGTGTCATACAGGGAAAAAAGAGCTGTTGCAATTGAGTATTGAGGTGGCAAATGTTCTGCAATGTAAGAATGTCGCTATCCGACATAATAGGTCAGGACTATACCGAAAAGGTAGCTACGGCGGCCGCGGCTCTCGGGAGTATCGATTACCGCGAGGCAATTGAAATCGCCAATGAAAAGGTGGATTTTTACCCCGAGGCCGAGCAGAGGCGGAATGACGCCCTGCTGGATAAAGTCGGGGCAGAGCTGCTGCCGCCCTTTTACAATTCAAACGACGGCGCCCCGACCAACTCGTTCAGGCTTGCAACCCATAAAGCCGCGGCGCCTCTGTCGGGTTTCGGGTGTTTCAGGGTCGGCGAGGACGGCAGGCTTTATCTTCTGGGGAAAAGCGAGCACTATCACGCCTCGATCGGTCACAGCTTCGGGGGCTACCGGCTGGTCGACAACGCGCGCCGGCTGAGTATTCCCAACGCCACGCACAACAACACGCGCGGCTATATTACCCGGCTCTGCGAGCGCCGGATAATTCAGAGCATCAATGGCATAGACTGGGAGGACGACGCCAAAACCGACGAAATTATCAACTCCGACAAGCCCAAAGTGCTCAACCGGGTTATAAACCTTGAAACCGGGTCGCTCGCGGTCGAGGCCGGCGTGAAAATGATGCTGGCGAGGTTTTACCGGCTCTCGCCCGAGTTCCCCGAGCCGAAATACTCGGGAAGGATACCCGTCTTTTTTGTGGTGGCCGACCATGCCGGAGAGAAAACCGGAAATTATCACGGCACAACGGTGCTGACCCAAACCTTCAGGGGGCTCTGGAGGGAATTTTACGAAGCGGCAGAGGCCGCCGGGCTCTATAAGGTTGTGCCGGTGAGAATTAACGACATTTCGGATTTTGCCGAAAAAATAAGTAAATACAACAGCGGGCGGTACAAGACCGCGGGCTTTCTGCACGAAATCATTCTGATGAACTACGGGGGCATACGCCTTACCGCCGAATATTTGCAGGATGCCTACAGGTTGTGCGAGCAGACCGACACGCCGGTGCTGGTCGATGAGATACAGTCCTGCATGTGGTATGGCGGAATGTTCCTCTTCCGCAAGTACGGCCTGAATCCCGATTTTGTCGCCCTCGGCAAGGGCTTTCCGGGTGGAGAATACCCGGCAAGCAGGATAGTCACCGCCGCCGAGTACGACAACTTAAACCAGTTCGGCGCGCTGGTCACAAACGGGCAGGAGGAGCTGGCCTCCCTCTCATATCTTGTCACAATGGCCTTTGCCCGCGCAAATAGCTTTGAGATAGAGCGGCTTGGCTCAAGGTTTTTTGAGGGACTTCTGCAGCTCAAAGAAAAGCACCCGTCAATAATCGTCGCGGTCGAGGGGCTCGGGCACCTTGCGGCGCTTCATTTCAAGACAGTTGGTGAGGCGGCGGGATTTGCAAATGCGCTGAACGCAAGCTGCGTTGACGCCAGCGCGCAGCTCTACAAGCCCAACTGCCTGCCGGCCGTGCTTTTCAAGCCGCCGATAATTGCCTCCGACGCGGTGATTGACAGGCTGCTCGAAATTATAGACGGGCTTCTGGAGAAGATATGATTTTTATAGGGCTTGACATAGGCAGCACCGCAGTCAAGGCGGTGGCCGTCGACGGGTGCGGGAATATTCTCTCAAGGGGGAGGCAAACATACCCGACCGGGGTCTCGGGTTCATATTCGACCCAGAACCCCGGCGACTGGTGGCGGGCGGCGGTCGGCGCACTGAGGCAGGTTACCGGCGCGCTGCCTGACCCCGCCGAGGTCTGCGCCATGGGCGTCTCGGCACAGGGCGGAAGCATATTTGCGCTCAACCATGACTTCTGCCCCATGACAGAGGCCATGACCTGGATGGACAGGCGGGCTTTTGCCGAGGCTGAGGAAATAATTCGGGCTCTCGGCGATAAGATTTACAAAAGCTGCGGCTGGCCGACCTCGCCGGCCGACTGTGCCTCAAAGCTGCTCTGGCTGAAGCGCAACCAACCCGAGGTTTTCGGCCGGGCCGCAAAGTTTTTGACTACCGGGGAATATATCAACTACAAGCTCACCGGCCGGGCGGTGGCCGACCCCACGGGTGCTGCCATCACCCGGCTTTACGACATAAACAAGCTTTGCTGGAATGATGACTTGCTTGGCTTTCTCGGAATCGGCGGGGAAATGCTGCCCGAGGTGTTGCCCTGCGGCAGTGTGGTCGGAAGGCTTGCAAAATCGGCCGCCCGAGAGCTGGGGCTCGGGGAGCATGTGGTGATATTTTGCGGCGCGCATGACCAGTACTGCGCCTCGCTCGGGAGCGGCGTGATAAACCCCGGCGACATCCTGCTGGCAACCGGCACCGCGTGGGTGATTTTCGGGGTTTTGGAGAGCCTGAGGTTTGTCGACAGGCACATCGCGCCGGGAATACATCCGGCAGGGGGGAGATATGGCGCCATGACCTCGCTCGGCGGCATCGGGGCCGCGATAGAAAGCCATGCCGCCCGCTATGGACTCTCCCTGCAGGAAATTGACAGGGTCGCCGAAGCACGGCGCGGGGAAGCCGCAGAGCTTTTGATATGCCCGCTTAGCACCGACAGGGGGCTTATCGACCACCGCCGGACAGGTTCAATTGACTCCCGGAAATACGACGAATACGACATTGCCCTTGCCATGATGGAAGGCGCGGCCTTCGAAGTTCGGCTGGTGCTTGATAAATTCAGAGACTTGGGAGTAATGCCGGTCAGCGGCGGGTCGCTTACCATGTCGGGTGGCGCCGCAAAAAGCCGGCTCTGGAGCTCGATTGTCGCCGCGGTCTGTAATTGTAAGCTGCTGCTCACCGAGGAGCCCGACACCCCGGCGCTGGGCGCGGCCGTGATTGCCGCGGTGGGCTCGGGCGCATTTTCAGATTATGCGGCCTGTCTCGACTTTTTTGTCAGGAAAAAGCCGCTTTACCCGCAGCCGGACCTGCTTAGCTTTTACCGCGAAAAATTCGGGCGGTACGTCAGCTGTTTTATACGATGATTCAAGGAGCTTTGGTATGTTCGGAGTAAAACTTACCGACTACGATAAAAAGGTATACTACGAGGAACTCAAAGATTTTCTTCCGCCGAAGTTTATCGATGTCCATGTGCATCTCTGGGAGCCGGGAACAAAGAGGCCGGGGCGGAAGGGCGCTGCCCGCTGGCCCTCGCTTGTGGCCGACTCGCAGACATTTGAGGACATGGAGCGGTCCTTTGAGCAGCTTTTCCCCGGCAAGAAGGTAGCCAAGGTGGTTTTAGGCTCGCCCTCCTGCCGGCTCGATGTTGTAAATTCATATGTGAAGAAAATAATACAGGAGCACCGGGTCCGCGCGCTCTATTGCACAAACTGGGACACCACCACCGCCGAAATTGAGAGGGCGCTTGACGCGGGCTTTGTCGGCATAAAGCCCTATCTTAACAATTCCCCGCCGTACATCCCGGCATCCGAGGTCCGTATTTTTGATTTTCTGACCCATGAGCAGCTAAAATTCATGGACGAGGTTGGCGGCATAGTCATGCTCCATATTCCGCGCGCCGGGCGGCTGCGCGACCCGGTCAACCTGGCACAGCTTGTCGAGATAGACCGAAAATACCCCCGTGCCAAGGTTGTTGTCGCCCATGTGGGGCGGGCCTATTGCCCCGAGGACATCGGCGAGGCTTTCGAGATACTTCGGAAGACAAAAAACCTTGTCTTCGACTTTTCGGCAAACACGCTTGACCTGGCAATCGAGAAGTGCATCGAGGCGGTCGGTGTCGGGAGGGTGATGTTCGGCTCCGACATGCCCTACACCAAAATGCGCATGTACCGCACATGCGAGGACGGGAACTATGTCAATGTGGTGCCCCGCGGGCTGTACGGCGACGTGTCGGGGGACAGACATATGCGCGAGACCGACGAGACCGATATAACGCTCTTTATGTATGAGGAGCTGCTTGCCTTCAGACGCGCGGCAGAGCGGCTCGGCCTCACACAAAACGAAATAAACGATATTATGTATAAAAACGCATCTGAGTATTTTGGCATAGAACTGTGAACACCCCGGCAGCAGAAAGGAAGGCAGTTTATGAGCGGCAAGAAAATAAAAATCGGTTTTCTTCCTTTTTACATTAAGCTATATGACGATGTCGGCACCGGGGCAAAGGCCCGGGGCAGGCTTTCTGCGTTTTACGAAACTCTGGCAGCAAAATTTGAAAAGCTCGGGTTTGAGGTTATCCGCTCGGAGTTTTGCAGGGTGGCTCGTGAATTTGAGGCGGCGGTCGAGCGCTTTGAGCGCGAAGGGGTCGACTGCATTGTGACTTGGCACGCGGCATACTCCCCCTCGCTTGAGTGTGTCGGCGCGCTGAGCGCGACAGACCTGCCTGTTGTGGTGCTTGACACCACCGAGACCTACGATTTCGGCAGCACACAGGACCCGGGCGAGATAAGCTATTGCCACGGCATACACGGGGTCATGGATATGTGCAGCCTGCTTTTGCGCCATGTCAAGAGATTTGCCATCGCCGCGGGGCACTACGCTGAGTCGGATGTTCTGCAGAGGGCCGCGGGCTTTGTCCGCGCAGCCGTCGCCGCCCAGGCGCTGCACGGCAGCAGGGTAGGGAGTATCGGCGGCAGTTTTGAGGGCATGGGGGACTTTTTTGTCACCGACGAGGAGATGAAATCACATTTCGGGGTGACTGTGGTATACCCCGGGGAAGGCGAGCTTGCCTCAATCCTTGATGGTATCAGCGACGAGGAGGCGGCGCGCGAGGTTGAGTACGACCGGGAAAACTGCTATGAAATAGAGCCTCTCGACCCGGCTGTTCATTTGAGGACCGCAAAAAACTGCCTTGCCGTGCGTCACTGGATTGAGAGGCACAAGCTCCGTGCCTTCACCGCAAATTTCAGGGCTGTCGTCGCCACGGGGCTTACTGTCATGCCCTTTATGGAAGCCTGTAAGGCTATGGCGCGCGGCATAGGATACGCCGGGGAGGGCGACGTGCTCACCGCCTCGTTGCTCGGCGCGTTGCTGCAGGGCTTTCCTGACAGCAGCTTTGTCGAGATTTTCTGTCCCGACTGGAAGGGGAATACCCTGCTGCTCAGCCACATGGGCGAGTACAACCCTAATTTGATTTGCCGGCGGGCCGGGATGAAGGAGATGAATTTCATTTTCGGAGAAGGTGAGAACCCGGTGGTCTCATACGGCTGCTACTGCGGCGGGGATGCGGTATTCGTAAACCTTCACCGCACGGCCGGGGGATTTCGGCTGCTGGCCTCGCCGGTTGAAATGCTTGAGGTCCCCGAGGACAATTTTGAGGCAAGGGTGCGCGGCTGGATGAAGCCCCACATGCCGACATCGGAGTTTTTGGAGGCTTTGAGCTATGCCGGGGCAACACATCACAGCGTGCTTGTCTACGGGGCAAAGCCGGAGCAGATTGAATTTTTCGCCTCGCTGTGCGGGCTGCCGTGTGTTATTATTTGAGTGTAAAGCACCTGCCGCACCAGTTCATCAGTTGGCACAGGGACTTAGACCCGATATAGGGTAATCTTTTGCTGAGGAGACACCATTATGATGACGCTTTCTGCTTCCACATGGCTGATGAGCCGCATTCCCGGAACTCAAAGCCGCTATACCATTGAACAGTGCCTGAGTGCCATGAAGGCCGCCGGGTTTGACTATGCCGACGCAAATCTATGGAATCTGGGCGGCCGCGACGCCCCTCTCGGTCAGGACAACTGGCTCGAGTGGGCAGAGAATACCCGCGCTTTTGCCGATTCAATAAGAATATCCTTCCGCCAGACCCTGTCCGGGCAACAGTGGGACGACCCAAACTATGCCGACGCCGACTTCGTGTGGGCCACGAACTACCGCTGCATCGAGACAACAAGAATTCTGGGGGCACAATGGATGGTAATGCACCCCTGGAACCTGCCGCACGACCCTCTTTACAGCCGCCAAAAGGCCAAGGAGATCAACCTCAGATATCTTGCACCATATATCGAAGCTGCAAAGAAAGCAGGTATCGGTATTGCAATTGAGAATATGGTGGATTTCAAGGGCAATCGCCGCCGCTATTGCGGCGGGGACCCGGAAGAGCTCATTGATCTGGTCGATACAATAAATGACCCTTCCGTGGGCATCTGCATTGATACCGGGCATGCACACTTTGGCGGTATTCATGTGGGGTCCTTCATCCGCATGGCAGGGCCGCGCGTGAAATGCACACACACAAGTGACAACAACCGCGACGGCGACAGGCATCTGCCTCCGTTTATGGGCTCTATTGATTGGGCCGACACCATGAAGGCCTTCGCCCATATCGGTTATACCGGTGACTTTTCGTTGGAGCTGGGCTCTCATAACTTTCCCGATTCCACAAGGGCGCCCTGGTGCAGGTTCGTTCACGACCTGGGAGAGGCCCTTCTGGCAATGGCCGAACAATAAAGTTCATGGTTTGTTTACAAAATAGTCATAAAAACAAAAATATCCATTGACAAGATTTAGAGCTCATGATATAATGACAACACAATTTCTCCAGAAATGTAAGGAGGAAGGGGAAGCATACCATGAAAAAACTTACGTCATATTTGCTGATCCTGACAACATTGTTGATGTTGACGGTTACATATGCTGTCGGTACCACGGCGGCTGCTTGGGACGGAAAGTCGATAGACACCTCGTGGTACAACACGACCGACACCGAATTTACGCTGACCACGGCTGCCGAGCTGGCCGGGCTTGCGGCTATCGTCAACGGCAACGCAACCGGAATCGACCCCGATGATTTTACCGGCAAAACCATCAAACTCGGAGCTGACATTGACATAGGGGGATATGACTGGACGCCTATCGGGACCAGGGATGGTTCTTCGGGTGCATTCAGGGGAACATTTGACGGCCAGGGGCACATCATCAGCAATCTTTCGTTTTATGTTGATGCTGCCAGGAAGACCATGGACGGCGCGTATGTCGGCTTTTTCGGATTGATTAGCGGCACAGCAATGAACCTTCACTTTGCAAACGCCGTTTTCATCAACACGGCTCCACTTAATTCGGGTATTATAGCCGGCAGACTATTGGCTGGCGGGAAGCTGTCCCATTGCACTGTTGACGCCAATTCTTATTACGAAAGCCAGACCAATACCTGCGGTATGCTTGTCGGGCGGTCTTTCGGCACAATTGAATACTGCATAAACTACGGCACGCTCTTCGCATACGGCAACCCCAACTCCAGCGGCACCGGGAACATTATTGCCGGCGGGATTACAGGGCTTATGGAAAATGATGCGGTTACTAGAAACTGCATAAATTATGGCAATATAATCGGAAAAGTCAGGGGCCATAATCCCAACCAGATAGGTCTCGCGGGTATTGTGGCATTTGCCAACAACACGACGGTTGAAAACTGCGTTAATTATGGAAACATAATACTTACAGACAAAGATTATACAAATACAGTCAACAACGGAATCGGTGGCGTTGTCGGTAAAAGCCATGCAAACGGGACGAAAATAAAGAACTGCTATAACTTCGGGTCTATCGAAGGCTATAGCGGCGAAACCACGCAGACCGGGCTTGTATTGGGTTGTGCTTCGAAGACAGTAACACTTGAGAATTGCTATTCAACACCGTGCGGAAACCTTGCCATTCATGGTTCAAAGAATACAACAAATATAACTATACCCGCCGGCACCAATATAAAAATAGTCAGTGAGACTGACGCAGATTATGCCACGATTGTGGCTGCAGCCCAAGCAATAGAGGCTACTATAAATACCGTTGACGTGCCGAGAGTAACAGACGGCTTTGGCAATCCTGTAGTCAATTTAAAGGAAATTGCAACCCCTGCCGTTTCATTCGCGAGTGAAGAAAGCCATCCGAAGTGCTTAAATGACGGCACCTTCGCTTACTGGAATGCAGCCGGCTACACCGGCGAAGATAAGCCCTGGGTGCAGTATGAGTTCCCCTGCAAGTTGACGCTCAGAGGTTGTGTCTTTACTTGGTATGAAGACGGCAGCGGCAGCAAGGAACCGAAGTCAATTGAAATACAGTACTGGAACGGCAGTGAGTTTGTTCCGGTTAACATGATCACTGACAACAGAGAAAAGAGTATGTATAAGTTTAGTCCTGTTGACACAAATATCCTCCGTGTTGTCTTCACCCCGACCGGAACTCTCGGCGGCGACGGCAAGGGCATGCCGGCAATTGCCGAGTGGGATGTGGTAGGCTCGTTGGCTGCGGGAACGGTGATTCCGAAGCCCCAGTTGCCCAGTATTTCGAGCCTTGCGAAACCCTCTGCGGCATTTTCCTACAAGACCGACTTCATATTCAATCTGAACGACAAAACCGACGCCTACTGGAGCGCATACGGCTACACCGGCACCGATAATCCGTGGGTGCAGTATAAATTACCGGTCGAAATATCGGTGAGCAGCTGCGTGGTCAGGTGGTATGACGACGGCGAAAACATCAGGGTGCCCAAGTCAATCGATATTCAGTACTGGGATGGCAGCCAGTTTGTATCGGTCAAGAAGGTCGGAACATATTCTTATCTTCCTAATCAGGACAACATCTACAAGTTTGAGAGCGTCAACACAAAAATGCTCCGCATAGTCATCACCCCGACCGGTACGCTCGGCGGCGACGGCAAGAGCATGCCCGGCATTGTCGAGTGGGATGTTATGGGCTTTTTGCTCATGGAGTATACGCAAATGGACCTTGAGAAAGCCTATACCGCTTCCCCCGATAAGGAGCCGGCTACCGGCGATGCTACAATCTATGCTGTGATAGCAATGGCGGTCTCCTCTGTTTCGCTGGCTGCCCTGCTCCTTGCAAAACGCAGAAAGCAGCGCTCCCAGGTCAGATAAATAAGTACTGACGGCGGTTTGCCGGTCAGTTTCATAACAACAAGACAAGGCACTGGTACCGGTGCCTTTGTCTTGTTGCACTTAGCCGACAAGTGAATTAATGACAGCCTTCATTTGATTTGTAACCGGCCGGCTTGCCAGATGGGCGACCGAAAAATTCCTTGTGTTATGCTTTGTGTTCCTCTTACTGTTGTTGCTTAAATCCTAATAATACACCGCCGCATGCTTTTTGTCAACCCTGAGCAAGCTAAAAATACTTGCGGTCATTATAATGAAATATACGAACATAATGCAGGTGAGGTGATGGGAAGTGGACTATCGGGAACTTGAAGCATATTTTCGGTCGCTTGACCGTTCGTTTTTCCTTGAGAATGACATGAAGGAGTATGCGGCTTATGACTCGCCGCTGCCTATAGGCTTCGGGCAGACAATCTCACAGCCGAGCCTTGTGCTCGAGATGACAAAGCTGCTTGCCCCCGAGCATGACAGCAAGGTAATCGAGATAGGGACAGGCTCGGGATTTCAGACGGCCCTGCTCGCCAAAATGTCAGGGAAGGTTTTCACTGTTGAGAGAATTGCGAAATTATCACAGAAAGCCAAAGAAAGGCTTAATTCAATGAATTTCACTAACATTTTTTATAAGGTAGGCGACGGGAGTCTGGGATGGGTAGAGCACGCCCCGTATGACAGGATTATGGTCACGGCCGCGGCGCGCGTGGTGCCCGACGAGCTTATGGGTCAGCTTGCCCCCGGCGGCAGGATGGTGATACCGATAGGTCCGCCGGATGTCCAGGAGCTTCAGGTAATTACAAAGAGAGCTGACGGCAGGTTGCAGGTTGAGTCCGCCGGGATGGTGAGGTTTGTCGAACTCAAAGGCCGGTATGGCTGGGGAGAATGAAAAAGCCGGAGGGGAATGAGCTCATTCCCCTCCGGCTTTCTTTTGACTATTCGTTATTTGCAATCGTGCCGGGCAGGGGAATGAGCCCGAGCGAGACCAGCGGGATGCCCTTGTAATCTGTGCGCTCGTCGCCTTCGGTGAGGACACAGGCAATCACCGATACCTCAAACCCGATTTCCTTAGCCATGCCAAGGACCGCATCGACCGTGCCGCCGGTTGACACCACGTCGTCGATAAAGCAAAGCCGCTTTCCCACAAAGCGCTCGTATTTCTCCCGGCCGACCCAAAGCTCCTGCTTGCCCTGAGTCGTGATCGACTCATAGGTTATATGCCTGGGGTCGCGCATAAAGGACTTGCGGGACTTGCGCAGCTCAAGATAGCAGTCCATATCCCGCGCCATCTCCTGGGAGAGGCCCGAGGATTTGGTCTGCACCGTGACAAAGCCGTCAAAGCTGTATTCTGCCAGCTTTTTTTTCAGCGCCGCCGCCGCGTGCCTGTTCCATTTTGATTCGCCGGTCATGTCAAAGGAATAGATATAAAAGCCGTTTCCAATCTCAACCAGCGGCAGTTCGATTTCAAGCTCTTCGTCAATGCGTATTTTCCAGACAGAAGGCCATTTGGAGTTTTGCATGTTCATCATTTCTTTCTTCAGGTAGTATCAGATTTATTAAACCAAACCGACATATGAACCGAGATAGCGAACCAGAATCCCCACCACCATGCCGATAAACGGGTTCTTGGACCAGGCCGTGACGCCGAGGGCAATATATCCGCTCATCGGATTCTCGGAACTTGCCACCGTGCTCAGGTTGGGGGCAAAGGTGAGGGCAAAGCCGATGACAAGCAAAAAGCCTGCAATGCTCTGGCTCGGAAGGTACCTGCCCAGCCGGCCGATTACTCCGAGGAGGATTAAAATACCCATTGCTAACATAAATGCTATGCCGCAGGCAACCGGCCAGGGAGCGCCGGCGGTACCCGAAATGATGGCTTCAATCGGCGGGCCGCCGAACAGGGCGCTGGGGAAGTCGGCCAGCGAGTTTATGAACGAGAGATGGTCGTAATTCTGCGTGGTGCCGGCAATGCTCGCGGTAATGCCGCCAAACGAAATGTTCGCGCCGATGTTGAGCATAACCAGGCTCAGGGCGCCCAGAATAACATTTAAGTTAACTCTCGGTTTGATAAGCTTGAATTCAGACCAGTATTCCTTTTTCCAAAAGCGCCATTCGTTGCTTGACTGCAAGTAATCCCGTCCCTCTTCAACCGAGGCGGATATATTTACTCTGCGTTTCTGCAGGAGTAAAAAGTCGGCGGTGGACACAACAACCGAGATAAAGATTGTCCATACGACCTTGTTGGGGCTGTTGAAAAAGATGGCATAGGCAGCGATGGCAGTAATAATCGAAATCAGCGCGGTGCGCTTTTCCTGATTGAACATGTCCAGTGATACGCTGGCAAGAATCAGGCCGACGCCGCTCATCATGCCCGAGACTACCGCCACGCCCGCAAAGTCCGAGATTTTGGTGATTCCGCCGAAGGCGGCGAGTATAGTCATGAGAATCGCCGCAAGAAGAATGGCGCTGACATTATCTCTTGCGTTTTTCTTGACGCTCGCCACGGTGATTGTCTCGGCCTGAGCCGAAATCGGGGTCACCGAACCGGTAAACAGGTTGCCAAAACCACCGATGAGGAAAGCAAATCCTGCGGGCTTTAAAGCAAATCCGCGGGCTTGGGCATAGAGGAGCTGGGGTACGCCGTTGATAATTACAGCCACTACCGCCAGAATGAACGGGACGAGATTACTGAAGAACTCCATGTGTTTTTTCCTCCTTGAAAAACTGGATGTCTACGATATACATTATACAACATGAAGATGTCATGTCAAGAGGTGTCAAAATTTTATTCATTATTGTTTTAATTAAATACCGCCAGTGGCTTATGCAAAGCTAAAAACCACCGCTGAAGAATCTGACCGGCGGACCGCCGGTCAGATTCGGTCTGGAGTATTTTGGGATGACTGTATTCGGGTTATTTCTTATTATATCGGGAAAGATATTGAAATAAAGCGACTCGGCAGGTATAATATACTTATGTTTTTCATAGCTTTTTTCGGAATAGAGGACAAAGACAAACATTTGGGGACATACAAAGACGGCGTATGTCCCTCCTGCGGGATGGCGACAGGATATGAGGTCCGCAAGTCGTACAGGTATTTTCATGTGTTTTTTATACCGCTTGCAAGGTGGAATGTCAGGTATTTTGTAAGAACCTCATGCTGCGGCCGCATCTACGAGCTTAACGGCGCCCTCGGCAGGGAGTTTGAGAAGAATTCCGGCACCGAAATCAGAAAAGAAGACCTACGGTCTGTCGACGGCTATTCCCCCTTCGGGCATTGTCCGAGTTGCAGGGCTGAAGTGCCGGCAGAGTTTAGTTACTGTCCCTATTGCGGCGCGAAACTGTAATTTGCCGGACTACAAGCGAAAGGAGGGTTGACAATGCGTCACAGAATTCAGACCACAAAACCCCAGCAGTTCATCAACATAACCCAGAGGGTTGCCGACGAGGTCAGAAGCAGCAATGTTGAAAACGGCATCGCCGTAATATATGTACCCCACACAACCGCCGGGGTAACGATAAATGAAAACGCCGACCCCGATGTCGTGCGCGACATGATTTATGCACTGAACAAGGCATTTCCCGCCGAGGGGGAGTATCTTCACATAGAAGGGAATTCACACGCCCATATAAAGGCTTCACTTATGGGTTCCTCCTGCACCGTTATAATCCGCGACAGGAGGCTTATGCTCGGCACCTGGCAGGGAATATACTTCTGCGAATTTGACGGGCCGAGGGACAGGGAATTTTATGTGAAGATAATTGAAGGCTGAGAGGCGGACAAAAAAACGGCGCCACACCGACCGGGGGTATGGCGCTGCATGAAGGTCAGCCGACTATAACAGACACCCCGTCGGGGATTGCCGTGATTTTAGCATGGGGATTGCCCAGGATGCGCCGGGCCATGTCGAGCGCTTCTTCAATCGAGTGAGCAGGTATCATGTGCATGGCGCGCACCATGTCGTCGGGAGCGTCTGAAATGTATATTACCCGTGCCCGCTTTAAGATCCGGATAAGTATCTGAGACTGCCACTGGTCGGGAACGGTTTCCTCCCGGCCGCGGCTTAAAAACTTGGCTTCGGTTTTCAGAATATCAGGCTCATCGGCCAGCTGGTGATAAAAATCCTCTCCGCCGTGCCCGTCCTCGGATTCTGCCAGCATTATTATAACCCCGCCCTCGTTTACCGTAGCCTCGGCGGCCGTCATGCCCTTGACCGCCTGATAGATATTCTGGTCGAGCGGATACCCGCCGTTTGAGGAGATGACGATGTCCGAGAATACCGGCTCCACCCGACAAAGACCCGACAAAAACCTGCACCCGGCAAGGTGGGCGGTTTCGGTGTTGCCGGCGACGGCGTAAATGACTTCTTTTTTTGAGTTAATCACCACATTGACGATAAAGGCAAGCCCGGCTTGCTTTGCCGCCCAGAGCATGTCTGCGTGAATGGGGTTGTTCTCAAGGTTTCCGGTGCGGGCAAATTTGGAGTTTATAAACTCCGAGCAGTGGTTTGCCAGCACGGTTTTGCGCGCCGCAGTGCCCGGGAGAACGCTCTTGCGCCCGCCCGAGAAGCCGGCGAAGAAATGCGGCTCTATAAACCCTTCGGCGACAAGCAGGTCGGCCTCATATGCCAGCCGGTTGATGATACACCTGCCCCCAGAAGGCAGCCTGCCGATATCTGTAAGATTTGCCGTGTCGTCGCAGTCGTGTATTACTATTCTCTCGCGCTCAACGATTTCCTCGCCGAATTTCCGGACAAGCTCCTCCCGGGTCGTTTCCCTGTGGCAGCCGGTGGAAATCAGGATGGTAATCTCGGCATGCGGATTACCTGCGCGTATTTCCTCGAGCATCGGGGGGATGATTACCTTGCTTGGCACCGGTCGGGTGTGGTCGCTGGCAATTATGACCACCTTGTTTTTCCCGCGGGAGAGTTCCGAGAGGCGCGGTGAGTCAATCGGGTTTTTGAGTGCCTCCCGTACCAACTCGACCTCGGGGGCGGCGGGGCGAAAATCGTGAATTTTCGACTGAAGAACAGCGTTTATGTATTCTTCGCTCACAGTAAGCTGTTTTGTCTTGTGCCCGTAGGGGAAGGAAATGGTTTTCAACATTGTCATACCCTGCTTTTTAATTATAGAATAAATATCGTTATAATTTAATGGATTTATCGCGTTCTGTCAACATAAAAGCAAAGGAGTAAGAAGGTTATAATGTATCTCTCTAAAGTGGACGTAAAAGACTTTCAAAACCTGTCAATTGACGAAATAACACGAATAGTGTACGGCGGCGTCGAGGAATACGACGGAAAATCCGACCTTGTGCTGCTGCTCGGCGGCCGCCCGGTGGAATGTGAGCCGAGGGCTGACAAGGCGGCGAAAATATATCACGAGGGCAAAACAAGATTTATCATGCCGACAGGAGGCGTGTTATGGGATTCGCCGCTCGGACATCTCAGCGAAGCCGACCAGATGAGCATTTATCTTGTCCGCAGGGGGGTTCCCGAGGAGGCAATCATAAAGGAAAACCAGGCCACTACCACAAAGGAAAATATGACCTGCGGCGCGGAACTCATAGAGCGCCGCCTGGGAGATGAAAACATAAAAGTCATATCTATAGTGACCTCGGCATTTCATATAATGCGGAGCATGATGCTGGCAAGATACTATCTGCCGGATCATTACATTATTCACGCGGTGCCTGCGCGGCCGCCTTTTGACACCCCCGACGAGTGGTTCAAGGATGAATACCGCAAAACGCGGGTGATGTGCGAGCTTGCGCACCTGCGCAAATGTATTCTGGCGGGAATCGGCGAGGATATAGAATTTTAAGCTCCCCGGAGGGCATTATGTCGTATGATTACAAAAGCCTTCTGACCGAGGCAGTTAATGAAATAAGCTATAATATCGATAAAATGTCGTCGGCGGAAATTGTCAGGCTCATAAACGAGGAAGACAAAACTGTAGCCGGGGCGGTTTCGCAGGTTCTTGACAGTGTCGCCAAAGCCGTTGACGAGATTGCAGCCCGGCTCGCGGTGGGCGGGAGGCTTATTTATATAGGTGCCGGGACCTCGGGCCGGCTCGGCGTGTTGGATGCGGCCGAGTGCCCTCCGACATACGGGGTTTCCCCCGGGCTGATTCAGGGGCTGATTGCCGGGAGGCGCGAGGCTATGTTCAGGGCTGCAGAGGGGGCCGAGGACAACGGGGAGGCGGCGGTCTCGGACCTCATGAGCATCGGATTTTCGGCGGCTGACGTCTGCTTCGGGATATCGGCAAGCGGGAGTGCCGAGTATGTTGTCAGCGCCATAAAATATGCAAAGAGTCTCGGGGCGCTCACGGTTGCCCTCTGCTGCAGCGAGGGGGCTCGCTCGGCGGCGCTTGCGGATATTGCGATAACCCCTCTCACAGGTCCCGAGGTTATCGCCGGCTCGACCAGGATGAAGGCCGGCACCGCGCAGAAGATGGTGCTCAACATGATATCAACCGGGGTCATGATAAAGCTCGGCAGGGTCTGGCACAACATGATGGTCTGCATGAAGCCGACAAACCGCAAGCTTCTTGACCGTGCCGCCCGGATAATCAGCCATGAAACTGGGGTTGATGCAGAACTTGCCCGCGAGGCACTTGAAAAATGCGGCGGGAATATACTCGAGGCCATTGAATTCCTGAAATCATGCTGAAAAAGGGGCGGTTATCGGATTGACGCTCCCTGCTGGATATAAAAAGGCTGCCGCAAACTGCGACAGCTTCATGGCGGAGGAAGAGGGATTCGAACCCCCGTGAGATTGCTCTCAAACGGTTTTCAAGACCGCCGCGTTATGACCACTTCGCTATTCCTCCGTGTCTTTTGCCGACCTTCGGTAAAACCGTCTGCCGGCCTCATTATATTATCATAAAGCTTCCGGGATGTCAAGATTCTTCGCTCTTCTTTCATTATTTTTCATTTTGCTATTGCATTTATTATAGGTTTGTGTTAAAATAACATGCACGTTATGTGGTTTATACGGCGTTGATTGATTTGTGGAATAAATCACGGAGGTTAATATAATGGAAACACTTGAACTTGTTGTAGGCATAATTATTCTTGTCTTGAGCGTGGTAATTATGATTCTGGTTCTGCTGCAGACCGGCAAGGAAAAAAAGATTGGCACAATAACCGGCGGGGCCGAGACGTTTTTCTCAAAGCAAAGGACCGGCACAAAAGACAAGCTGCTCGCAAGGATAACCCCGCCGATTGCGATAATTTTCACGCTGCTTGTGGTGTTTGCGTATCTGGTTGTAGCATAATAAAAGCGTTCGGGAGACTCTGCGTCGCCCGGCGTTTTTTATTTGCAAGGGCGGAATTGCCCGGAAATGACTTGGGGGCAAGCAGGCGCCAGGATTATATCATCGAATCATATTGACAATTGGCAATTTTTCATATAGATTATAATCAGATTACTTTTTGGAGGTATTGTTGTGGCGAAATATGATGTTGCGGTCTGCGGCGGAGGACCGGCCGGAATAATTGCGGCGGTGGCCGCGGCACGAAACGGGGCCAAAACCATACTGATTGAGAAATACGGCTTTCTCGGGGGAATGGCCACCCTCTCTCTGGTCAGCCCTATCAGCGTCTTTAACAAGAAGGGCAAAAGGATTATTGCCGGCATACCGCTTGAATTTGCCGAAGAAATGGAGAGGCTGGGGGGTGCCGACACCAGCTTTCCCAGCGGAAATATCCACTTTGACCCCGAGATTTATAAGCTCGTTGCCCAGAGGATGGTCCTCGGCTCGGGGGCGACGCTGCTGCTCCATTCATATATAACCGGCTGCAAAAGGGAAGGCGGCAGGGTAACAAGCATTACGCTTGAGAACAAAAGCGGGCGCCAGACACTTGAGGCAGGGTATTTTATCGACTGCACCGGCGACGCCGATCTGGTGAAGTATGCGGGCTTCCCCTTCAGAATAGGCGACGAGCGCAAAGAGCTGCAGCCCATGACGCTTTGGTTCAGGCTCGGCGGGGTGGATACCGACCGGCTTGAGAACATGGAGATGCGCGAGAGCGGCAGGCGGCATGTCAACACGCGCATTCGCGAGAAGCTTCTCTCGCTGGGCGGGGAGGTGCCGAAGTTCGGCGGCCCTTGGATGCTTACAACCCTGCGGCGGGGGGAGGCCTCGGTCAATATGTCGCGCTTTGCCGGCGACGGGACCGACGTGCTCAGCCTTACCGAGGCCGAGTGCCGGCTGCGCGAGGATGTATTCAGGCTGGTTGCGCTTCTTCGGGAGAATTTCGAGGAGTTCAGAAACTGCTATATAATCGATACCGGCACCCAGGTGGGTATACGCGAGACGCGCAGGATTGACGGGCTGTATGAAATGACCGCCGACGACATACTCAGCCCGAAGGACTTTCCCGACACGATTGCCAAGGGCGGGCACCCGATTGACATACACAAGCCCGACAGCCGGGAACAGGACTTAAGGAGGGTGGACGAGGGCTACAATATCCCGTACCGTACGCTAATACCGAAGGGCTCTGAGAACCTTCTGGTCGCGGGGAGGACGATTTCGGCGACGAGAGAGGCAATCGCCTCGATCCGGGTTCAGGCTACCTGCATGGCTCTCGGGCAGGCCGCGGGCACGGCGACGGCCATATGCTCCAAAAACAACCTCCCGGTCGGCAAGATAAACATTACCGAGCTGCGGGAAACCCTGATATCCCCAGGAGCAATAATATAATGCGCCCGGGTGGAAGAGTGAACAACCATCAGGAAAAAGAGGCTGCTTTCGTGCAACAAAAAAGATATCTTATAGCCTTCGACCTTGACTGCACCGTGCTGCCCAAGGTTGACGAAATTGACGAGCGGACCGTTAAGGCCTTTCGCATGGCGCGCGAGCAGGGGCATATCCCGGTGATAGCCTCGGCAAGGCATTTCAACATGATGCGGTGGGTTTATGAGGCAATGGGACTTGATTCCCCGGTCTGCGCCCTCAACGGCGCCCATGTGTTCCACCCGTATGACGAGACCTTCGCCCCCTCGGAATGCAGCATCAGCCCCAAGATGACAAGGCGCATAATCGAAGCCGCCTTCGAGTACAGGTGCCACATACCCATGTATGTCGAACATAAAAATGCCCTGTGGTATACCGAGGGGCATCACGGGAAATATTACAGGGAGAGGATAAGGACCTCAGAGCCGGCGACAATTTTCGACAAGAGCAATATCCCCGATACGCCGGCCTCAAGAATAATCATAATGCCTCCCGACAATGAGGCGGTGCGGGCGATTGAGGCCGTAGCTACGGCTGCCGGACCGGACGAGGTGATAGCCGCCTCATGGGATTTCATGCCGGCAACCGAGGATGTAAGCCACATCCGCATGAGCCTCTGCTCGGCCGGAGCTGACAAATGGTATGCGATTGAGCGGATAGCAAGGTTTTACGGCATACCGAATGAGGATATCTATGCCTTTGGCGATATGTGGAACGATTTTTTGATGATTGAGAACGCCGGATGTGGCTATGCGCTGCTCGGCAGCGAAGCCGCGCAGAAGTCAAAGGCAAAAAATGTGACCAGATACACCTGTAAAGAGTGCGGTGTCGCCGACATCATTGAACGCGAGATACTAAGATAGCTGCCACACCTAATATGGCAACCGGTGAAAAAAGTTTTTGAGGATTCGGAATTTTTTTCAAAAAAGTTCCTTGAGCAGGGGTTTGGGGGCAGCGCCCCCATAAAGAGGTGATTGTTGGTGAGTATAATTAATGCAATCATGGTTCCTCATCCGCCGATAATTATACCCGGCATCGGGCGCGGGGAGGAGAAGAAAATTCAGGCGACCACAGATGCATACAATGAGGCCGCCGGCTTTGTCGCGAAATCCCGCCCCGACACCATTGTCATTATCTCGCCGCACAGCGCAATGTACGCTGACTGGTTCCACATCTCGCCGGGGACAGGCGGCCGGGGCAGCTTTGCGGCCTTTGGCGATGCCACCTCGATATCGGTTGACTACGATGAGGAGTTTGTACGCGAGCTTTCCGGTCTTGCCCGCAGCAGGAGTTTTCCGGCCGGCACGGAGGGCGAGCGGAGCCCCGAGATTGACCACGGGGCGCTGGTGCCGCTTTATTTCCTCGGAAATGCCTATGGCGGCGCAAAGCTCCCGCCGGTCGTGCGGATTGGCATATCGGGGCTTTCGTTTGCCGAGCACTACAGCCTTGGAATGATGATAAAAGAGGCAGCAGAAAAACTCGGCCGCCGGGCCTCGGTTGTCGCCAGCGGCGACCTGTCGCATTATCTCACCCGCAGCGGGCCGTACGGATACCGGAAGGAAGGCCCGCAGTACGACAGACAGATAATGGACATTATGGGCGAGGGTGATTTTAGCAGCCTGCTCAAAATGAGCGAATCCTTCTGTCAGGCTGCCGGCGAGTGCGGCCACCGTTCATTTGCAATGATGGCCGGCTGCTTCGACGGGGTTGCGGTCAGAGCCAAAAGGCTGTCATACGAGGGGCCCTTCGGCGTGGGCTACGGCATCTCTACATTTGAGCCGGGCGACCCCGACCCCGGACGCCGGTATCTCGACGCGCTGCGGCCTCAAAGACCCCTCGCCGACAAGGAGGACCCGTATGTGCACCTCGCACGCCTGACCGTCGAAACATATGTTAAGACCGGCAAAAAGATATCGCCCCCGGCCGACCTGCCCGGGGAGATGACAAAAAACCGGGCCGGCGTGTTTGTGACCCTGCACCTCTATGGCCGGCTGCGCGGTTGTATCGGCACGACAGAGCCTACCACACCGAGCATCGCCCACGAAATCATACAGAACGGCATCAGCTCCTGCTTACGCGACCCCCGCTTTCTGCCGGTGCGCGAGGACGAACTCCCGCTGCTCGAATACAGCGTCGACGTGCTCGGTAAGCCCGAAGATATATCCTCGCCCGACGAGCTTGACGTCAGGCGCTACGGCGTCATAGTATCCTGCGGCTACCGCCGCGGGCTGCTTCTTCCCGACCTTGAAGGAGTCGACACGGTCGAGGAGCAGATATCTATTGCAATGAAAAAAGCCGGGATATTCCCCAGTGAGCGAGATAAAATCCGCCTGCAGCGCTTTGAGGTTGTGCGGCATGTCTGACGAGAGCCTTGGCACTATCACCTGCGAGGTGTGCTTCAGGCACTGCCGCCTGCGCGAGGGGCAGACCGGGTTTTGTCGCGCGCGCAGAAACGAGGGCGGGGCGAGTGTCTGCATAAATTACGGCAAAATCACCTCAATAGCTCTTGACCCGATAGAAAAAAAGCCGCTCGCAAGGTTTTATCCCGGCACATATGTTTTATCTGTGGGCAGTTTCGGGTGCAACCTCGACTGCCCCTTCTGTCAGAACTACCAAATTTCCTGTGCCGTCGACCAGTCGGTGGGGTGGGAATATTACCCGCCCGACCTGCTCGCCTCTCTTGCCGAGGCACAGCGCAAATACCGGAATATCGGCGTCGCATACACCTACAACGAGCCGCTGGTGGGCTGGGAATATGTGCGAGATACGGCTGCCGAGGTGCGGCGGCGGGGCATGAAAAACGTGGTGGTCACCAACGGCTCAATCACCCTGCCGTACCTTGAGCAGCTACTGCCCTATATCGACGCCTTCAATATCGACCTCAAGGGGTTCACGCACGAATGGTATAGGAGGCTTGGCGGGGACCTCGACATCGTGCTTGATTTCATCAGGGCTGCCGCAAAGTGCTCGCATGTCGAGCTGACTACCCTGATTGTCCCCGGCGGAAACGACTCGCTCGACGGAATGCGGGAGCTCTCTGAATGGGTGGCGTCGGTCGACCGCAAAATACCCCTGCATATCACGCGCTTTTTTCCCCGCCGCAAAATGGCCGGCAGCAACCCGACCGATGTCTCGCTCCTCTACCGCCTTGCCGCGGTGGCAGGGGAATACCTTGACACGGTTATCGTGGGGAATGTATAACGTGCTTCATGGGTTCTGCCCCGGACTTTTCATTGGGGGCGGCGTCCACAAAAAACGAAAACATAAAAGGGGCGCAAGCCCCTTTTATATACCCCGCATGGCCGTGTACCGGCATTTAGAAACCCTGCTCTCTGCAAGGGCGGTGTCCTATCCTCCGTTTTTCTGCTCCCAACGTCCTGCCCCCCGTGTCGAGACAAGTCAATCGAGGCGAGGGGAGGGAGGTCTGCAAACCCTTCGGAATTTATTTCGGACTCCTTTATTCTGTTGTGGGTCTTAACGCACGATATCACGCACCACGCAGGAATAACGATATGTTAATGATTTATTCTTTATTCTTCCTCACTACCGGCGTCCGGGTTGTCAAAGTCCATTTCCCGGGAAAAGAGGTCGTCGAAATAATCGGCGACATCGTCAAACTCGTCGTTATCCTCTATAGTCACCCATTCGGGCTCGCCGTCCTCTCCGATTATCTCCTTGAGTATGGTATACTCGGCATATTCGTCATTGCCTTTCACATCGTCAATCGGAATCAAGGCGTAATAAACATTTCCGTCAAGCTCGCAGCGCCCGATCAACTCGAAGTTGTACTCGTTGCCTTCCTCGTCTGTCAGCGTGTAGTATTCGTCGCCAAACTCCATATATTATAAAGTCCTTTCAGTAAATCCTTAATCGGGATTCACTTTTCTGATTTTATTGTATCTTATCGCTCATAAAAAGTCAATACGAAAATGCAAAGAAATTATTTACTTTTTCAGTAGCAGCAGCGTCCATTAATCGCGGCCGGTATTGCTCACGCGGCAAATCATGTCGGGCCGGCTCGAAATCTGTCGCGGGGTCAGAGGTCGAGTATGCTTGACAAAATCGAATTGCTCACAAGCATCCCTCGCGGGGTGAACCTGTAGCCTGACTCATCGGCAACAACAAGCCCGAGGCGTACGAACCCACGGAACCTTGCGTCGTATTTTTTACGGGGGTCAGACCCGAAGCGCCTTGCATACTCGCCGGCGACAAGCCCGGTTGTCCGGCGCATGGTGAGCATGACATATTCGGTCTCAAGGTCGGTGTCGGTCAGCTTTATCCGGCCGGATTCGTCCACATATTCGCCGCGGCAGAACCGCTCAAGGCTTGCGGGGCAGGCAAAGCGCTCGCCGCCGAAGCAGGAGTGGGCAGACGCCCCGAAGCCGAGGTACTCGTCACAGCTCCAGTATTTTATGTTATGCCGGCATTCATACCCGGCCCGCGCAAAATTGCTGATTTCGTATTGAACAAATCCGCACCCGGCCAAAAACTGAATTATGCCAAGATACATTTCGGCAACCTCGTCCTCGCCGGGCAGCAGCAGCCGGCCGGCCGCCTTTCCGAAGGGCGTACCCTCCTCGATTTTAAGACAGTAGGCCGAGACATGCTCGGGCCCAAGTTCCGAGAGCCGCTTGAGAGTCATAATCAGGCTTTTTGTGCTCTGGCTCGGGATTCCCATCATGATATCGGCGCTGATATTCTCAAACCCCGCGTCGCGCGCGTCATGAAAGGTCCTGAAAAAATCCGACGCGGTGTGGATTCTGCCGAGAGAGAGCAACTCGCCGTCATCAAGGCTCTGGGCGCCGATGCTCAGCCGGTTGACCCCCAGTGCGCGCAACTCATGCAGATACTCAGCGCCGGCCGTCGCCGGATTGCACTCGCAGGATATTTCGGCATCGGGGGCAATATCATAATTGCCCTGCAGCGCGTCAAAAAGCAGTCCGAAATCGCGCAGCGCAAGCAGGGTCGGCGTGCCGCCGCCGAAATACACCGTGTCGACGGTGTATTCCCCGCACATACGGCTCCATACCCTGAGCTGCCCCGCCACCGCCGCGGCATACCGGCTGATATCCTCCTTTTGGCAGCCGGCATTGGAGTAAAAATCGCAGTAGGGGCACCTGCTCCGGCAGAAGGGTATGTGTATATATATGCCGAGTTTCTTTTTCATTTTATGAAAAACCTCATCCCGGCGTCAGTCGGACAAGCCTATTGCTTTTGTAGGAACTGCACAAAGGCTTTGTGGGTTCTGACAAGTCCGGTCAATCCTCGTCGCTGAGCCTGAAGACCGCCATGAAAGCCTCGGGCTCAATCTGGACCGAGCCGAGCTGACGCATCTTCTTTTTGCCTTCCTTCTGCTTTTCGAGCAGCTTTTTCTTTCGGGTTATGTCACCGCCGTAGCATTTGGCAAGCACGTCCTTGCGCAGCGCCTTGACGGTCTCGCGCGCGATAATGCGCCTGCCGACCGCCGCCTGTATCGGCACCTCGAAAAGCTGGCGGGGTATGTTTTCCTTGAGCTTTTCGGCAATCCTGCGTGCCATGGAATAGACCTTGTCCGCATGGACGATAAATGTGAGCGCGTCGACCTGCTCGCCGTTAATCAGGAAATCGAGCTTGACCAGGTTGCTCTCGGCATAGCCGTCAAACTCGTAATCGAGCGAGGCATATCCCCGAGAGCGGCTCTTGAGGGCGTCGAAAAAATCAAATATAATTTCGCTCAGCGGCAGGCGGTAGACAAGCTCCACCCGCGTGGGGTCGAGGTATTTCATGTCGATAAACACCCCCCGACGCTCCTGACAAAGCTCCATAAGCCCGCCGACATACTCGCTCGGCGCGATTATATTGGCCTTGACAATCGGTTCATATGCCTTCTCGATTTCGTCTGCCGGGGGGAAGTCGGTGGGGTTGTCTATCTTTACTCTGCCCCTGTTTTTGCACTCTACCTCATAGATGACGCTCGGTGCGGTGGTTATAAGGTCGAGATTGAACTCGCGCTCGAGCCGCTCCTCAATGATTTCCATGTGGAGCAGGCCGAGGAAGCCGCAGCGGAAGCCGTACCCCAGCGCCACCGAGGTCTCGGGCTCAAAGACCAGCGAGGCATCGTTGAGCTTGAGCTTCTCAAGCGCATCGCGCAGGTCCTCGTATCTGGCACCGTCGGCAGGGTATATACCGGCGAAAACCATCGGATTGACCTTCTTAAAGCCCGGCAGCGGCTCGGCGCAGGGCCGGTCGGCCGAGGTTACGGTGTCACCGACGCGTGTGTCGCCGACATTCTTTATTGACGCCGTGATGTACCCGACATCACCCGCCGCAAGGCATTCGCGCCGCGCAAGGCCGAAGGGCTCCATAATCCCGACGTCGATCACCTCAAAGGTTTTCCTGCTTGACATCATCATTATCCTGTCCCCCGGGCGCACGCGGCCGTCCATCACCCTGACGTAAACCACCACCCCGAGGTAGCTGTCGTAGTAAGAGTCGAAAATCAGACAGCGGAGCGGGGCGTCCTCATCTCCGCCGGGTGGCGGGATGTCCCTGACTATCCGCTCGAGCACCTGATCGATACCCACCCCCAGCTTTGCCGAAATTGCCGGGCAGTCGGCGGCGGGTATGCCGATTATTTCTTCTATTTCATTCCTGACCTGCTCGACGTTGGCGGCCGGCAGGTCGATTTTGTTTATCACCGGCACAATTTCAAGATTTGCATCAACCGCAAGATAGGCGTTTGCCAGGGTCTGTGCCTCAATTCCCTGCGTGGCGTCGACAATCAGAAGCGCGCCCTCGCAAGCATTGAGCGAGCGCGACACCTCGTAGTTGAAGTCGACATGCCCCGGGGTGTCTATCAGGTTCAGGGTGTAAACTTCGCCGTCGGGCGCGGTGTAGTTGAGCCTCACGGCGTGCGCCTTGATTGTGATCCCGCGCTCGCGCTCAAGGTCCATGCTGTCGAGCAGCTGTTCCTTTATCTCGCGTTTTGAGACCGTCGAGGTTGCCTCAAGCAGCCGGTCGGCAAGCGTCGACTTTCCGTGGTCGATATGGGCTATAATCGAGAAATTCCGTATGCGCTTTTGCCGGGCGGTCTTATCCATTTGGCCTCCTTTGAGTATCCTGTGTTTTAGTCAAGGGGGTGTCCCGAACAATTTCAATTTATTATATAACAAAACAGGCATTTTCACAATAGAGTTTTATTCATTTTCCGGAATAGCGCAGCAGAGGGGGCCGGCCGGCCCCCTCTTTATTGTTACTCCCGTCTTTTATACGTATACTTATCTGCCACCACAGCAGCAGCAAATTATCAGGAGCGCAATGATGATGATCCAAATGCACTCATCATCAAAAATATTGCATAAGCAGTTCATTACATGACCTCCCTTCCGGGCGCCGTGGCTCCTTGCCCGAATCTTTTCACGAGGATTGCTGAAGCTTGCTCCTCGGTATCATATTATGCGGGAAAAGTCAGAATGTGATATTTACAAGGGGTAAATTGTAAAATCACGGCGCACAATGGGGGTTTGTGTAGATGTAGTTATTAGGTATTAGAAATTAGTGGATGCGGGGAAGCGCGCGGGCGGTCAAAAAGGGGCTTAAGCGGGGCGTGGGACGGAGCCCCATAAAATTCGGGAGCCCGGCCGGGCTCCCGCTGGTTATTATTCAAGGTGCAGGCTATCGCAATTGAGGAAGGCGTGCGCTCCCAGCAGCGAGTCGGTCGGCACATCGCGCACAGCGCCGCACTTCTTGCAGCTTATACGTATTGCATCATCGAGCACCTCGGCGTTATATTCGCCGTCTCCTGTTTTGCAGCGACAGAAAATTTTGTTTTCGGCCTCAAGGTCGTGAATCACGAACATTATTATATCGAATATCTGCGGGTCGGAGAGGATTTTTTCCTCCTCGCCGTGCAGCGAGGCAAAGCTGCTGATGCCGTTTGCCCGAAGAATATCGAGCAGCTCGAGCTCGGACCGCGCCAGCTCGGTCTGTATGCGTTCGGCGTCGCCGGTAAAACTGATGTTTATGTCAGAGTAAGGGCAGGCCAGCGCAAACAAATCCCGCCCGAAGAACAGGGTTGAGCTTATTGTAAAGTTATGGGGTCTCGGGCAGAATATGCAGGGCACTGTCAGCCTCACCTTCCCGTCCTTTGAGTAGGCAACCGACATTTCACTGTGCCCGCAGTCACATTTTAGCTTTATTATGTCTGCAGATAAAGAAAACAGACCTACAGCGCTCAGTATACCGGCCCCGCAGTAAGGACAGCGGTATGCTACGGTAGTCTGTTTTGCATCAAGAACCATATGTTGTATCCATCCCTTTCTCAATACCCCGGGCTGGCACCCGCGGTATTCCCGGTCGGATTCATACCGGGAAAATGATAATCAGAGCATGAAAGTTTCACCCTTCAATTCGGCTTGTTCGGCTGCGCCGACGGCCGGCTGCCTGCTACCATTATATGACTTACGGGTGCCTAATGCAATAAGTCCGGCCGGGCAGATAGCATTTTGCGGATAGAACACCATTATTATTGCCTGTAATTGCCGTTCTGATGTATGCCAGGCTTGTCCGCAGACCTGTCTGTTAAACCGGGTCAAAAATCAAGCTCAAGCCCTTCAATAAGCTCCTCGGAAACAAGGGTGCCGTACTTCTCCTTCATCTGATTGAACCAGTCTTCGAACATTTTGTCGACAAGGGCAGTCTTTGCATTTACCACGTTAACCGGGTCGCCGTCAGACTCGTAATAGACAATGTATGCGCCATAGTCCGAGGAAATCACGGCCATGTCTCCTACTTGGCGTGCCTCGGCGCCGTAAAGCCAGCCGTCTATCTCGGAGCGCATATCACCCTTTGCCACATTCTCAAAATAAATCTCTTTGCCGTGGGAATATTCAGCGGCATACTTTTCAAAAACCTCATATGTCATCTGCTCCTCGGCTCTGAGCCGGTTCAATATGTTCTCGGCCTCAGCCGCTGCATCCTCAGGAGAGTCATATACTTCGGAGGACAGCACAATAACACAGATATTCTTGGTCGGCGTGGTGTCTGTGCTGCTATTTTGTGTTATCTGCTCCTGAATCATCTCGTCGGTAATCGAGCCGGCGAACCTTTCCTCGAGTATTCCGGAATACTTCTGCGAGAGGTGTTCGAGTTCGTATGCAGCCTGCAGCACCGCCTCGGTGATGTACGGATTAATTTCTTTGGCCAGATAATCGTCGAGCGTACGTCCCTCAGCCGCGGCGATTATCCGATGCTGGATAAGCGCGTTCTCGATTGACTGAAGGTCTGCCGCGTCGAGCTCAACCCCGTCGGCCACGGCGGCGTTGCACCATACAAGAAGCGAGGCCAGTGTATCTGTCGCCCGCATGACAAGTATGTCGTACCAGGTGTGCTGGTCGTCGTACATCTGGTCTTTGAGCGATTTTTCGATGTCGAAATTATGTTCGATCAAATCCTCCTCGGTAAACTCATAGGCCGCCTTATAGATGTAATAGACAAGCAGTCCCTCCGAAGCCTTGAACTTTAACTCCGTCATGTCCCCGGTGTCTTCTGTCTTATCTGTGTCATTATCCCCCTTGCCGCCGCCCTTGCAGGAAGCAAGGACAAAGATACAGCACAGCGCAAGCAGGACACACAATAATCTTGCGTAAGTTTTCATGACCAAAAGCCTTCCTTGTTTTTTTTGGCTGCCTCATGTTCTACAGGGCCGGATCTGACCTTTACTTTGGAGATACAAGCGGGCGTGGATACGCCCGCTTTATTTACGCCTTTATCTTGTTTGCGGCATTTTCGTTGATGTCGACACCGTACTGCTCGGTCTTTTCGGCCACCCAGCTCTCGGTTCTCTCGGTGATTATCTCGTTCTTGACGCTTACATACCACGCCGGCTTGCCCTCGCCGTCATAATACATGATATGATAGCCGTATTCGGTCTCGACGATGCCCACATCCCCGACCTTCCGTGATTCGTCAAAGAGCCACTCTTCGAATTCCTCGACCATCTGCCCGCGGACGACGTCGGTGTAGAAGTTGTTTGAGTCCTCGTTGTACTCGTCGGCAAGCGCTTCGAAGGCCTCTTTTGTCATCTCGCCGCTCTTGTACAGATCAAGCACGCGCTCGGCTTCCGCCTCGGGGTCATCGTGGTTGTCATACTTGAAGAGGATATGCCCGACATTTCTGGTTATCTGCTCGTCGCGGCTCATGGGAGAGAGCATGTAATTGACCGTGACCGAAAAGCCGTTGTCGTCGCTCTTCTCGATTTTGGTCATGTCGCCGGTTGCCCTCGAGCTGTCGCATACCCACTTTACTTCGTCGGAAGCACCCTCGGCGGTCGGGTCGCTGTAGGCATACTTTTCTTTCTTAAGATTCTCAAGCTTTGTGTCCAGATAGCTTACAAGCTCTGTTTCAATCGAGTTGAATATTTTATCAAGTGTCTCGGAGCTGTCGGGCAGCTCGACACTTTCCCCGGCAAGTGCCTTCTCGACGGCATCGGCAACCACCGCCGCCTTGCGGGTCGCAAGTTCAGCCTCGTCGGGGAGCACGTCTTCGCTGTATTCCTCGGACTTCTTTTCGTAAAGATTATCAAAGTATGTGTCGGCCTCATACTCGGCGACATACCGCCTGAAGGCTTCCTCGGTCGTGCAGGCAAAAAGTTCATTTGCATATTTTCCCACCTTGGCCTTTTCAGCCTCAAAATCGTATGAGGGGTCGTCACTTACCTTTGATGCCGAAAAGGTATATGAAAGGAAATCGGCGGTCCAGAAATCTGTCTTATGCTCCTCATAATAGGCATCGACATCCTCGTCGGTTACCCCGTCGGAAATCTCTTCTTCGATTATTTCGGCGCATTTGGCGGCAAGCTGAGACAACTCAAGCGCCCGGCGGATGTCCTTGATTTTCACACCGGGGCCGTACATCAGGGCGGTAAAGGTATGAACCGGGTATCCCTCTTCGGCGGCCTTGGTTTTCAGCGTTTCGATGTTCTCGTCGATAAGCTTATAATCCTCGTCGTCAAGCTTAATCCCCCGCGCGTGCGCCTCCTCGCAGTAAACCAACATAGTCTTGAGCTGCTCAAGTGTCATATCCATGAAATAGTCAAACCATGTGGTACTCTTTTCCTTATCATACTCCTGAAGTTTGAGCGACTTACTTGTGTCAAGCCCGAGATACTTCGCGTAATTTCCGAAAATGTTGTAATTGGAATAGAAATAATAGGACAGAGTCGTGCCATTTATCGAATAGTTCTCACTTCTCGCCACGGTCGTCCAGCGGAGGAAATACCCGCTGTCGGACAGGGCGCTGAGCACTACAAGTACAACCAAAAGGGCGAGGATAAGTACGACAGTGAGCGTCCATACCCATGTGGGGGTCTGCTTTTTCCGCTTTTTGGGGGCATATAAGCCCATGCTTGCCGAACTCTCGGCCAGCTGTTGTGTTTTTCTGAGTTTTTCTCTGTTGCCTTTTCCCATGTGAATGACTTCCTTTAGCTGTAATATGATGCGGGAATGTCCCAATTCAAAAACAGTAGCCTATATTATATCCTGTAACCTTGATAGTTATATGAACATAATATGAACTTAATACAAACTTTTCTCGTTTTAGTCTCAGATATACATAATTACCGGGAGAACCATCGGCCGGCGCTTGGTCTTGGCGTATAGGAACTTCGATATATCGTCCCTTACCCTGCCCTTGAGAGAGACATTGTCGATTTTCCCCCTTGTGTTGATGCCGGCAAAAAGGGCATTTGCGGCAACCTCCCGAAGCTGCTCCATGAGCTCGTCCGACTCGCGGACATACACAAACCCGCGGGACACGATATCCGGCCCGGAGAGCAGCATCCGCTCGTCGGGGTCAATAGAGGCCACCACCACCACAAGCCCGTCCTGCGCCAGATGCCTGCGGTCGCGCAGAACGATGTTTCCGATGTCACCCACGCTGTTGCCGTCGACCAGCACTTTCCCTGCCTGCACGGTCTCGGTCAGCGCCGCCCCCCGGCTGCCGATTTCAAGCACCCGCCCCAACTCGGGTATGAAGATATTCGCGCCATCCATGCCCAGCGAGAGGGCGAGCTCGCGGTTGGCATAAAGGTGCCGGTACTCACCGTGAATCGGCATGAAGTATTTCGGCTTCACCAGCGCCTGAATAAGCTTGAGCTCCTCCTGGCATGCGTGCCCCGACACATGGACCTCAAATATGCTGTCGTGCAGCACCTTCACACCGTTGCGGCAAAGCTCGTTTATCACCCGGCCGATGAGCTTTTCGTTCCCCGGGATTGCGCTCGACGAGAGCACCACCAAATCCCCGGGGCCGAGCGTGACCTGGTTGTGGTCGGAGTAGGCCATGCGGTAGAGCGCCGACATCGGCTCGCCCTGGGTTCCGGTCGTTATCAGCGTAAGCTGCTCGGGTGAGTAGCGCTTGATTTCGTTGATGTCGATGAGCACTCCGGGGGGAATGTCCATATAGCCGAGCTCTGTCGCAGCCCCGACTATATTGAGCATGCTCCGCCCGGTTATTGCCACCTTTCGCCCGCGGCGCACGCTGATGTCGATAATCTGCTTGACGCGGTGAACGTTTGAGGAAAAGGTGGCGATGATTATCCTCTTGTCGTTGTTTACCGTAAAGATGTATTCAAGCGATTTCCCCACCTTGCTCTCGGAGGGGGTATATCCCGGACGCTCGGCGTTGGTCGAATCGCACATCAGGAGCAGTACCCCCTTGCGCCCCAGCTCGCCCAGGCGCGTGAGGTCCATCATCTCGCCGTCATAGGGCGAGGTATCGAGCTTGAAGTCGCCCGAATGTATGACCACGCCGCGCGGGGTGGTGATGGCGAGGCAGCAGGCGTCGGCAATCGAGTGGTTCACCCGGATGAACTCGACCGTAAAGACGCCGAGCTTTACTGTATCCCCGGCGCTCACACAGATAAGATTCGGCTCCCAGGGCAGCTTGAACTCCCTGAGCTTGTTTTTCAGAATTCCGAGCGTGAGCTTGGTTCCGTAGACAGGCGGGTTTATCGAGCGCAGCACATAGGGCATGGCTCCGATGTGGTCCTCGTGTCCGTGCGTGAGGAGTATTCCTCGTATCTTGTCCCGCCGCTCCTCAAGATAGGTTATGTCGGGGATAACAAGGTCAATTCCAAGCATGTCCTCGTCGGGAAAGCTGAGCCCGCAGTCGATAACTATAATGTCGTTGCCGTACTCGAGCATCGTCATGTTTTTCCCGATTTCATTAACCCCGCCGAGCGGGATTACCCGCAGCTTTGAGGTTTCCCGTGCTCCCCTGCCCGGTCGCCCGGGCTTTCTGACCCTTGTCGCACGCAGTAATTTTCCGTTTTCGTTTTTATCCATAATTATCCTTTCGTATTTAATGTTCCCGTCTGTTAAGCTGTTTTTTCAGCAAGACATACAAACACAGCCTCTCCTTCCCCCGCGGCAACGACCACCCGCGGAGTTTGTGAGGCTAAAGCAAAAAGCGGCCACATAAACTGATTTATTATACATCACATTGTAAATCTTGTCAACTCATTTTTTCGGGCACAGGTTTCCCGGGCAGGCCTCATACCTGCAGCGGCAAGTATCAGCGTATTATGGCCGACAATAACCATGCCAGCCCGGTGACAAGCGACCCGCTGAGCAGTCCGGCAACAAAGAGCCATACCCGCACAGCCCGGCCCGGAGTTTTCCGCCTTCTGTCGCAATACGAAAAGCTGTTTTCCTCAACTATCCGGTTGGCTTCGCGAAGCAGGTCGCCGTGCGTGTGCGGCCTTATGTCGGCGTCGGGTTTGACAATAAAATATGCGGTTTCAAACATGCTGCTTCCGGTTCCGTTGAGCACGATCATCTGCCTTGAACAGCCCTTGATTGCCATTGTTTTTCCTCCTTCCAAAATGCTCCGGCATCCCGAATTGCGCCAGGATGCTCAAAACTTATAAATACTTCCCGAAAGGCTGCCGAGCCTTTTGCCGGGAACAGACGATATGTACACTCCTATTATTTCCCGGGGAAGGAAGCTCTAAACACGGGGGAAAAACAAACGGCAGACAAGGCACGAGAGGAATATGCCGAAAATCATGACCGCGACGGCTACCGGAAAGGCATGCCTGCTCCGCCTGACCCCGGCGGCCGAAAAGTAAACGGTAATGACATAAATCAGGGTATCGGTGCTGCCCATCATCACCGAGGCGCAGAAGGCTTCAAAGCTGTCGGCGCCGTATTTTTCAAGCAGCGCCGAAAAAACCGCGGTCGAAGCGCTTCCCGAAACCGGGCGGGTGAGCAGTAGCGGGAGCAGCCCTTCGGGTATCCCGAGAATTGCGGCGGCCGGCGCGATTTTTTCGCAGACAAAGTCGACCGCCCCCGAGGCATTGAGCATACTGACCGCGCAAACCAGCGCGACAAGCGTTGGAAGCAGCCCCACGGCGGTATTGAGTCCTGTTTTTGCGCCCTTGATGAAGCTGTCGAAAAACCGGCTGCCGCCTGCAATCATTATAAGCCCGGCAGCACACACTATGACCGGAATTATGAGCGAGGAGAAAAGCCCGGCCACAACTAACCTCCCCGTCTCCCCGGTGAAGCTGCCCCTGCCCCCGAGGTTACACCCCCGGCAGCTTTACCCGCTACGGCTGCCGTCGCCCCGGAAACCACATTACCGGCAGCTTTGGGTTTGCCGCCTGCCGACCGGCGCACCGCCGGCCGCCTTCCCGCCGCCGCAACCGCCCTTGAGAGCAGGAGAGCAAAGACGGCACAGCAGGCCGAGCAAATCCAGACCGGGACCACAATCATATATGGCTGCGCCGAGCCGGCCGCGCGCCGCAGGGCAATTACCGTCGAGGGGAGAATTGATACCGACGCGGTATTGAGGACGGCGAGCGTTATCATGTCGTCCGAGGCAGAGGTCGGGTCGGGATTTACTGCCTGCATCTTCTGCATCGCGCGTATGCCGAGCGGGGTGGCGGCGTTACCCAGCCCCAGCAGGTTTGCGCTGATGTTGGCGGCGATTTCCTCAGCCCCCTGCCGGGTCCTGTAAGCGGTCGGGAAAAAGACCCGCAAAAACGGGGACATGAGTGCCGAAAGGCGCCTTATAAGCCCGGCATCCTCGAGCACCTGCATAATCCCGCACCACAGGCACATGATTCCGCCAAGGGTCAGTACAAGCTCCACCGCCTGTGCCGCGCCGTCGAGCACCGCGTTGGACAGGTCGGCCGTGTTCCCTGTCGCTATGGCAAAAATAAGTGATAGCAGACAGATGATGCCAAACACCCTGCCGAGCATTTTTTTATCCTCCCGATATAACAGTATTCGACATAATCTACGGTATTGTGACATTTCTTAAAAAAATAAGTCACAAACCAACAAAAATAACCATTATATGGTATTGACAAACCTTAAAAGATGGTGTATAATAATGGCATAAATACCACGGAGCTGTCCCGTAGGGGATTATTGTGCTCTATGAAAGGAGTTGTAAAAGCCAATGAAATCTACAGGAATGGTACGTCCGGTGGATGAACTGGGGCGGATAGTTCTGCCGAAGGAAATACGCACAACCTTCGACATCAATCCGAAGGATTCGGTAGAAATATTCACCGACGGTGACAGAATTATTCTGTCGAAATATCTGCCTGCGTGTATCTTCTGTGGAAATGCCGATCAGGTCATATTCTTCAACGGCAAGCGCATTTGCACCGAGTGCCTCGAAAAGCTGAAGACTATGCTCTAATATTCTATTTCGGCAATTCCCAAAATATAACGGCGGGCCGCGCAGCGCGGCCTGCCGTTATGTTTTTATTTTCGGGATTTGTGTGGGGGCTCCGCCTCCAAATCCCGCTCAGGACCCTTTTTGAAAACAGGGTCTTGAGAATCCTCAAAAACTTCAAACCTAAATCGCAAACAAATTAGCGCGGACTCCGTATGCGGGCCTTTTGCCATTAGTCTTTAGATTGACTTATGCGAGAATTACCGCGGGTTGCTTTTAGTTTTTCAGATGCCCATTGAATAGTTGCAATAATCTCCCCCGCAAAGAAAAAGAGTGCGAGCAGCATGATTATCATAGGCATGTACACAAGCTTTTTGTCATAATAAAGCCTCACAACATAGTAAACCGGGACCGCCGAGACGACAATGCCGACAAAGGGCAGCCGGTCTGTCGCCGAGCAGAAAACCGAGCTGACCAGAAAAATCCCGAAAAGCACCAGGTACTCGCGAAAGCCCCTCACACTGGTAAGAACGGTCTGAACCTCGCCGGTCTCCTCATCGACAACAGGGTCTCCGAACGTAAAGTATGAATATAAAATAAAAAGCAATATGAGAAAGCAAACAAAATACCCTAACCCCTCGGTGAATCTCTTGCAGTTTTTCAAAACGACCTCCGGTACCGTCACCCCCGCCGGACGAAGGCGACTGTTTTATGCTAAAGACATATGCCCCGGTTGTCATGTCATAACCGGCTTTTTGTCTGCGTCAGCTGCGACCGCCCATAGCAGGCTCTGAACTTTTCGGATTTATTCTATCATACAGGATGCCTCATTTCAAGTATTTCTCGACAAACCGTATTGCAGGGCGTGATTTTTTATGCTATAATTTAGGCACTGGCAGTATTTGAGTTGCACGGCAACTTAAGTTTTTCTATTTTCCGGAGGCGCAATGAACATCAACCGTCTGATAGAAACAATCGAGACCGGAGGACTTGACGATAAATTTACCTCCCTTTACCCCGGAGCGAATATTCTTGATGTGCGCAGACGCTATCTTGACGCGGCAGAAAATTTCCTCGGCATGTTCGGCTCGGAGCGGGAGGTAATGCTCTTTTCGGTCCCGGGGCGCAGCGAGCTGTCGGGCAACCACACCGACCACAACCGCGGCTGCGTCATCGCCTCGTCTGTCGACCTCGACATAATAGCCATAGCCTCTCCCCGGCCCGACCGGCAGATAAGGCTCAAAAGCGAGGGACTTCCGCAAAACAGCGTCGATATAGACGGATACACCATGCCTGACCCGGCGAAATTCGGCAACTCCGACTCGCTCATCGCAGGCATGTGCGCCGGGTTTTCAAAATCGGGGTATGCTGTCGGCGGGTTTGACGCATACACCACCTCAACAATCCCCAAAGGGGCGGGACTCTCTTCTTCTGCCGCTTTTGAGGTGATGGTCGGGACAATTTTAAGCCACCTCTACAATAGCGGAAAAGTCGACAATGTCGAAATCGCAAAAATCGCGCAGTATGCTGAAAACGAATTCTTCGGCAAGCCCTGCGGGCTCATGGACCAGATAGCCTGCGCCGTCGGGGGCATTGTGGCAATTGACTTTGCCAGCCCCGCAAATCCCCTAATTGAGCAGCTGGACTTCGACCTGACCTTAAGGGGCTATAACCTCTGTATTGTCGACACCCGGGGCAGCCATGCCGGGCTCACCGACGAATATGCTGCAATCCCCGGCGAAATGAAGGCGGTGGCAACTCACTTCGGGCGGACCTACCTGCGCGAGGTCGACGAAAGAGAGCTCATGGCGGCAATGACCGAGCTCAGAGTAAAATACGGCGACCGCGCTGTCCTGCGGGCGCTGCACTTCATGGAGGAAAACAAGCGGGTTGCCGAGCAGAAACAGGCACTGCGCGAGGGTGACCTCGGCCGGTATTTTGCCGGCGTCGTTGCCTCGGGGCGCTCGTCCTTCTGCTACCTTCAGAATGTATACTCCCCCAAAAACGTCAGGGAGCAGGGGCTGTCATTGGCCCTCTGCCTTGCCGAGAAATACCTTGCCGGAAAGACCGCTGCATGGCGGGTTCACGGCGGGGGCTTTGCCGGCTCGATACAGGCATATGTCCAGTCAGACGATGTCGAAGGGTTCAGGCAGCTCATGGACGGGGTGTTCGGCCGCGGGGCATGCTCGGTGCTCTACATACGCCGGGAGGGTGCGCTCCGCCTCTGCTGACAAGTGCATGACCTCCTAAATAAAAAAGAGAGAGAAAACTATGAAAACAAAACACGGCGATGACCGCAACCGGCCGGAGACCTCCGGCAAAATCAACTGGAAGCTGCTATTAATTCTGATACTGAACACAACCGTAATATTCGGGTTTTACCGCTTTGCGATAACCCAGAAATATTATTTTTATGTGATGTGGGCTTACATGGCGGCAACCTCGGCTCTGGCGATAGGCTATGTCGTCTACAACCGCGGTTTTTCGCGCCGGGGAGAGACCAAAGACATGCTGCCCGACACGATGACCGACGAGGAAAAACAGGCCTTCATCGACGACGGCGAGCGGCGGATGGAAAAATCCAAGTGGATGCTGACCCTGCTGTTTCCGTTTATTTTCACTTTTACTTTTGATGTTCTGGAGTTGTTTGTCGGCGACCAGCTCTTCAGACTGTTCAACTGAGACTTAAGATGACCTACAGAATCATATCTCTTTATTCGGGCTCGGGCGGCAATTCGCTTCTTATCTGCGCCGGGGGAGCCAATATATTGATAGATGCCGGCAAGAGCGCCCGCACGCTCTGCCGGTCACTTTGTGCGGTAGGCTCGGACATTCGAAAAATCGATGCGATTTTCATCACGCACGAGCATACCGACCACATCGGCGCGCTCGAGACCCTCTCAAAGAAGTACCGCATACCCGTACATATGACAGAGGCGTCTGCCGCCTATGTTCCGCCGCGCTGCCGCGCCTTTCTTGACGGGCCGCTCACCACACACCCGACCGAGTTTTCGGTGTCTCTTGGCAGGCTCAGTATAACCTCCTTCCCCACCTCGCACGACAGCGCCTGCTGTGTCGGCTACCGGATTGAGTTTTACGACGGCGGCGTTTTGCGCGCCCTCGGCTGCCTGACCGACACCGGCTGCATCACAAGAAATATTGTCGAGGGTCTTACGGGCTGCGAGGCTGTTGTGCTCGAGTCCAATCACGACACAGAAATGCTCAGGCAAGGCCCCTACCCCGATTTTCTCAAGACCCGCATACTATCAAGGTACGGCCATCTTTCAAACGACGACTGCGCGGCGCTCTCGGCAAAGCTGACCGAGGCGGGTACCCGGCATATCCTGCTCGCCCACCTCAGCCGTGAAAACAACCGCCCCGAGCTGGCCCGCGCCGCCGTGCGCGCTGCGGTGCCCGACAATGAGGTGCGCATACTTGTCGCCGACCCAGACGAACCGGTCCTCTTTGCCTGAATTTGGCCTGCCGGGCGCCCGGCAGCACATAGCCAAAACCGCATATCGCTTTCCGGAAACGGCAGATGCCTTCCCCAATACAAAATAAATGACAGAGGCCGGGGTCTCTGCCATTTATTTTTTGTAAATATCCACGATTGAACCGGCATATTTGCTGTGATATAATAATAAGTAGCCTTTACGCAAAGCCGGTACCCTGTCAATCCATAAACGGAAGGTTAATATAAAAATGAAAATCACATTTCTCGGGACAAGCCACGGAGTACCCGAAGCCGACAGGTACTGCTCCTGTACACTGGTCGAGGCCGGTAGCCGGAAATACCTGGTCGATGCCGGCGGGCCGGTCATGGATATACTGATACACAGGGGAGTTGACCCTGCCGACATTGCCGCAATTTTCGTCACGCATATGCACGGCGATCACACAAACGGACTGCCGGCCTTTACCGACCTGATATCCTGGTATTTCAAGGCCGCCGTACCCTCTATTTATCTGCCCGACCCGCGTGGAATTGACGCGCTGCGGCTCTGGAACACCGCAATCCACGGGCGCGAACCCCGCCTTCTCAATTACAGTGCATACGAGGAGGGCATAATCTACAACGACGGCACTCTGCGGGTCAGCGCGATAAAAACCAAACACACAAGCCTGTCCTATGCCTTTCTTCTTGAGACCGGTGAACGTCGGGTGGTCTTCACCGGCGACCTTGCCGGCCCCGACAAGGATTTCCCCGCGGTCTGCTTTGAGCTCGACTGCGACGCCATTATCTGCGAAGCCGCGCATTTTTCGGCTGAGGCGGCCGCCCCGACATTTGAGAAGTGTCGAACAAAGCGTATTTTTCTCAACCACATAGCGCCACACCGCACAGACAGCATCAAAGCGCTCAGAGATTCAAACCCGCCCTATGAGCTGATTGCCGTCACCGACGGGTTTGAGGCCGAAATCTGATCATTTTCCATAGCCTGATTGCTTCGTTTCATGTGAAACGGAGCTTTTTTATTTCTTCTGCAGGGATAGGGATTGACGAAAACCATCGAAAGAATGTGTATTTTGTCACATAATACTGTCGCAAATCATATTATGGTAGCAGGAAAAACCCTCAACATTCAGAAAAGGATGGATATGGGATTTATGAGCAGCTATAACAATGAGAACTGCGGGCTCAGCACCTGCTGTCTTGGCCTTGTGCTCGGGGTTATCGCCGCCGTTATTTTCGGGATACTCTTCTTCTTCGGCCTTATCCCCGAAGCGTTAGGCGGCATATTAATAGTGCTGGAGCTGGCGGTTGTTCTGCTGGTCCTCCTGTTTGTCGGAGCATATCTCTCCGAGGCTAAACCAAGCTATTATCTCTCAAGATGCCTGTGCAGGCACGCCGCCTGCCTTCTGGCCGGCATCATCGGCACAATAGTGGCCGCTACAATCGCGCTGTCAATTCTGATTGTGCCCGGACTTGTCAGCTCTGCAATAGCCGTGGCGGTTGTGGCCTTCTTCTATGTGCTGATGCTGACCGAAACAGTCGGATTTTTACTCTGCTTTGCCTGCAAGGCACACCGCTGCAAGGAGGGAGTCTGACCTCCCCCGGCCTATCCTGCAGGAGTAGTCCCGCAGGATAGACCACATCACCGGTCTTCCCCGGCCCCGCAAAACTGCGGGATCGGGGTGGCCGGGTTTAGACCATATCCCATTGACAACCACCGGTGGTTTTGCTATAATAGCATCTGAGGGAAAATTTTCGACAAAGGAGATACGAATCAGTGGAAAAATCTTGGCTGAATCTTGAGGGGAAATCGATTATCGTCACCGGTGGCGCCTCGGGCATCGGATATGCGACCGCCCAGGAATTGCTCCACGACGGCGCTTATGTCACGGTTTGCGATATTGCACCCAATGCCCCGGAATTTGACGTCTCGTCCGGCAAATACCTGTATGTTCAAACCGACGTTTCAGACAAAAAAAGCGTTGACAACATGATTGCCAAGGTGCTTGAGACCTTCGGCCGGATAGACGTTTTAGTAAACAATGCCGGAATCAACATCCCGCGCCTGCTTGTCGACGAGGCAGGACAGCAGGAGCTGACCGAGGAAATCTGGGATAAGGTGATGAACGTCAACGTAAAGGGCGTGTTCTTCTGTTCCCAGGCGGCGGCAAGGGTGATGATAAAGCAGAAAAGCGGCGGCGTTATCATCAACATGTCCTCCGAGTCGGGGTCCGAGGGCTCCGAGGGGCAGAGCGTGTACGCGGCCTCAAAGGGCGCGGTAAACCTGCTCACCCGCTCATGGGCCAAGGAACTCGGCAAGAAGGGAATCCGAGTGGTCGGAATAGCCCCCGGCATCATGGAGGCTACCGGGTTGCGCACACTTGAGTATGAATCGGCGCTGGCATATACAAGAGGTATCACGGTCGAGCAGCTTCGCGCAAATTATGCCAAGACCAGCACCATTCCGCTCAACCGGGCAGGAAAGCTGAGCGAGGTGGCAAACACTGTAGCCTTTCTTGCCAGCGAGCGCTCGGGCTACATCCACGGGGTCACGATAAATATATCGGGCGGAAAGTCAAGATCATAATGCACATACCGCAAAAGGGGAGCTTCGCAAATGAAGCTCCCCGTATTCATATCAGCAGCCTAAAACGGTTTTTTTCAAAGGTGATAAGCCCCTCGTCGCGCATGCGGCTGAGTTCGCTGGACATGGCGCTCCTGTCGACCGAGAGATAGTCGGCAAGCTGCTGGCGGTTATACGGGATTTCAAACGACGCGCTCCCCTGCCGCCTTGATTCGCTTGAAAGGTATGACAAGAGCTTTTCCCTTGTGGTCCGCTGCGTCAGATGCGTGAGCTTTTCATCCATCATAAGGTTCTTTCGGGCCATCACCGAGAGCAGGTTTCGGATAAGCTTGACATGGAAGACGCAGGAATTCGGACAGGTGGTTATGAGCCGCTTCACCTCAAGGAAGAGAATCCTCGAATCCTCGGCGGCCACCGCGCTTATCTCAAGCTCAGCCCCCTGCGTGCAGGCGTAGCCCTCGGCAAACACGTCGCCGGGCAGCGCTTCGGTTATTATGTTGCGGTTTCCCCAGAAATCCTCTTTGAGTATATGGACGCGGCCCGAGATGACCATCCCTATCGAGTTTGTCGAGTCACCGGAATGCAGGATTATTTGGTTTTTCTTATAGTCCCGACCCATAGCGCTCAGGCAGCCGAGTACATGGTCAACCTCGTTGTCCTCCATCCCCGAGAAGAGCTGTGATTTTTTTATTATTGCGATATCTTTATTGGTCATAAAAATCTCCTTTTGTTGTTATTGCAACAGAATTGTTATATTTATTATATTATAATATGACCGGAAAGTCAATAGTCCGAAAGAAGGAGAATACAAAATATGAAAAGAAAGATAATTCAGATCGACGAGGAGAAGTGCAACGGCTGCGGTGCCTGTGTTACGGCCTGCCACGAGGGGGCAATCGGCCTTGTGGACGGCAAAGCCAAGCTGCTCCGCGACGATTACTGCGACGGGCTGGGCAACTGCCTGCCGGCCTGCCCGACCGACGCTATCAGCATTGTCGAGCGCGAAGCGGTACCCTTCGACGAAGCCGCCGTTCTTGCAAACAAGCAGAGCAAAAAGGCAGACAACACCCTGCCCTGCGGCTGCCCCGGGACGCGGTCAAGGCAGATAATAAGAAATCAGCCCGACAAAGAACCGCACGAGACAGCGCCCCGCCCCAGCATGCTGGCACAGTGGCCGGTGCAGATAAAACTGGTGCCGGTCAACGCTCCGTATTTTGACGGTGCGAACCTGCTCATTGCCGCCGACTGCGCGGCCTATGCCCACGGGAGCTTCCATTCCGACTTCATGCGCAACAGAATAACCATAATCGGCTGCCCGAAACTCGATATGGTGGACTACTCCGAAAAGCTGACCGAGATCCTAAAAAACAACAATATAAAGAGCCTTACCATCGTGCGGATGGAAGTGCCCTGCTGCGGTGGTATCGAGGAGGCCGCAAAAGCTGCCCTTCGCCGGAGCGGCAAATTCATCCCCTGGCAGGTGGTCACCCTCTCAACCGAAGGCGAAATTCTTGATTAAATTTCAGGGGGCGCTCTGCCCCCGAGTCCCCGCTCAAGGAACTTTTTGTAAAAATGTTTCTTGAGAATCCTCAAAAAAACTTTCAAACCCACATCACAAGTAAAGTAGAGCGGGGCGTGCTGGGCTGGCAAGCTCTACAGAAGAACATTAAAAAGGCGCAGCGTGGCGCTGCGCCTTTCCGGTCATAGTTACTGCACATTCAGAAGTCCGGCTTCTTTTTGATATGATTTGCAGTATATATCAGTATGAGTTTAAAATATCAATAACCCGTTTTTTTTAATTTTTAACTGATGAACTAAGTAATATGTGAACAAAGAAAAAGCCCGTCCCGGTCCGGATGGGCTGTATTCACCACCTCTTTAAGTATGCTCCCTCTTTATCCTTGAAGTATCCGCATAGTATTACAATAAAGTCAATCAGCGCACCGAATCCTAAAACCCCTCCGGTCAGCAGCCAAGAGTATGCCTGTTCCGATTTTTCCCACATAAAACCTGTGTATTCCGAGGGCTCCGAAGAAAAAGCAAAGCAGCGCGGCCACAAGCCTTGATTTGTCAGACATATTTATATCCCTTCTGAATTTAAATTGACTTGATTAAATATTATAGTATACACCGAGCTTTGTCAACATTTTTCGGATACAATCCCACAGATATTTAATATTTAACATGGATATACTAATGAAAAAGGCCCGAAGGCCGGAAAGGAAATAAAGAAAATGGGGAAGGACTTCAAATCTATTAATTTCATCCCGCCGGGCACAGACAAAAAACCCCCGGAAAATGACCCCGGGAAGAACAAAAAGAGCGCGACAAACAACCAATGGGTGTCAACAGGGCTGAGGTATGAAAACGATAACCGCGAGCGCCGGGACGGCCCGGGCGGAGAAGACAACTCCAACGAGGATAATCAAGGTTGACACTTAAAAGGTTAACGCTTAAATTAGGGGCTGCTGCAATTGTTTGCGGCAGCCCCGCTCTTGCATATCCCGCATCCGCTAATGTCTGGTTGCGGGCCCATACTATAACCATTCGCAAAATAAGTAGTGCGGGCTCCATGTCCCGCTCTTTGCTGCCATCAGTCTGCCGGTCGACTTGAAGAGGGGACGCATGCGGGGTTCAGCATCACGCCCGGCTTTGCAGGTAGAAATCCCGGCGCTTCCTTATTTATGCAATATATTTCTCAATTTTGGCAAAGCTATTGATTATAATTCCCCTGTGGGCTATAATTACATAGGATAAGCTTACTTAATTTTTGTTTGAAAGTTTTTTGAAGATTCCAAAGGAACTTTTTTCAAAATAGTTCCTTTGGCGGGGGTCCGGGGGTAGAGTCCCCGGGGAAAATTAGCAGGGGCCGGGCAGTGCCCTCGGGAAGTTGCATGAACCAATACCGCAAGCTGATGTCGGACACAATAATACTCGGCATCGGGACCTTCGCGTCGAAGGCCCTGGTACTTTTGCTCATGCCGCTGTATACTGCTTGTCTTTTGCCGGAGCAATACAACACCGCCGAGCTCATCTCGCAGACCGCAAACCTGCTCATCCCGCTGGCCTGCCTCGGGGTCACCGACGGGGTGTTCCGCTTTGCGATCGACTCAAGGGCCGACAAGCCGACGGTACTGAGAACCGGGGTCGGGGTACTGGCCGCCGCGTCGGCGGGGTTTCTGATTCTGTCGCCGCTGCTTTTTCTGGTTGACTATTTTACCGGTTATGTCTGGCTGATAATTTTATACGTACTCGCGTCGAATTTCCACTCGGTCTGCGCCCAGTATGTTCGTGCCAATGACCGCCCGAAGCTCTTTGCGGTGCAGGGGATAATCAACACCGCGCTGGTCATCGGCTTCAATCTCTTGTTCCTACTCCTTTTTGACATGGGAGTTGTCGGATTCGTGTTCTCGGTGGTGGTCGCAGACTTCATAGTCGGGGTTATGCTGCTGGTATACGCCGGGCTGTACCGCGACCTTGCCCGGGGTAGACTTGACCGCGGGCTCATGCGCGAGCTGCTGCGCTACAGCCTGCCGATGATACCCACCACGATTTTCTGGTGGATTACCAACGTGTCCGACCGCTATTTTGTGACCTGGCTCTGCGGCGACAGTATCAGCGGGCTTTATGCCGCCGCTTACAAAATCCCGACCCTGCTGACGCTCGTCTGCATGGTCTTTTATGAGGCATGGCAGTTTTCGGCGGTCAGGGATGCGGAGGAGAAGGCGCAGTCCGAATTTTTCGGCAGGGTTTTCGGTTATTATTCGGGGCTGATGTTCCTTGCAGGCGCGGGAATTGTGCTCTTCTGCCGCGTGTTTGTCAGGCTGCTGTTTGCGTCAAGCTATGCCGACTCATGGGTATACATCCCGGTGCTGACCGCGGCGGCGGTCGCCTCGGCGCTGACCATGTTCATGGGAAGCGTTTATATGGTTAAGAAAAAAACCCAGATGTCCTTCCTGACCTCAATGACCGGCGCGCTCGCAAATCTTGTACTCAACGCTATGCTGATCCCGCTCTGGGGCGCACAGGGCGCGGCGATAGCGACGCTTATCAGCTATACTTTGGTGTTTGTAATCCGCGCAGTGACGGTTCAGAAATATATCCGGTTTGAAGTGAATTATCTGAAACTTTCGGTCAACGCATTGCTGCTTGCAGGAATCTGTGCCGTGACGGTGGCCGCCGTCCCGCTCTGGTGGGCTTATGGTACGGGGTTCATGCTGATTATGCTGCTTGTAAATCGTAGGGAACTGTACGATTGCCTTGTCGGCGCATTCGGGCAGCTTGAAGCGCTGAAGTCGCGGCAGAATAGAAATTAAGCTGCGGGTTCGATAAATGTTCGATAAAATTCCATAAGACCAGCAATCTTGCTGGTTGCAATAAAAAGTAAAAAAGCCCTTATCTCTTTATGAATAAAGGCTTTTTTCATGGTGGGCCATCAGGGACTCGAACCCCGGACCAACCGGTTATGAGCCGGTAGCTCTGACCAACTGAGCTAATGGCCCGACTTTTGCAGCTTAAACATTATAGCCCGAAATTGCCGGGTTGTCAATACCTTTAAAGATATTTTACATACTCCCACCGGGGAATTTTTTACTGAGGCCGGCACCCGAACTTCTTACAGACAGGGTGGGCTAAAAAAATTCGTAAAAATTAAGATTTGCAGTTGACAAGTGCTTTGACTGATGATATAATGTATGCCAAATTAAATGCGATGACCGGGAAGAAGTAAGTCAGCCCTGGTCCGGGGCAGAGAGCCGCCGGGTGGTGCGAGGCGGCAGGGACAGGCTGACTGAATACATCCCGAGAGCAGCGGCCTGAAAGTACCCGGGCAGAGCCCCGGGGTATCAGTAGGGTGCGACGGGACCGCCCGTTAGCGCGGAGGGGTATAATGAACTGTGGTTCACGTACCCGGCGAGGTTGCAGCCGCGAGACTGCAGCGAATTGAGGTGGTAACACGGCACTTTGCTTTTGTGTCGTCCTCTGTATCAAGCGATACGGAGGACTTTTTTTATGGTCCTCCGACGCCAAAGCCTGAAAGGAAGGATAGCGATGTCAGACCAACTTGCAATGCTTGTCAAAATCTCGATGGTGGTGGTGTTCTTTGCCGTCATGGTCTATGTCGGCGTACGTTGCCGCCGCCATTCGGTTAATGTCAACAGTTTTGTGCTGGGCGGGCGAGCGGTCGGCCCCTGGCTTACCGCTCTGTCATACGGTACGACCTATTTTTCGGCGGTTATCTTTGTGGGTTATGCCGGACAGTTCGGGTGGAGATTCGGACTATCTGCGGTCTGGATTGGGATCGGAAACGCCATTATCGGCTCGCTGCTTGCCTGGATGATCCTCGGCCGCAGGACCCGCATTATGACCCAGCTGCTTGACTCAAGAACGATGCCCGAATTTTTCGGCAAGCGTCTTGCGAGCAAAGGCCTTAAAATCGGGGCGTCGATAATAGTATTTATTTTCCTGATTCCCTATTCCGCCTCGCTTTACAACGGCCTGTCACGCCTGTTCGGCATGGCCTTCGGCATCGACTATGTCTGGTGCATTATCCTCATGTCGGCCCTCACCTGCGTGTATGTGGTGCTCGGCGGGTATATGGCGCAGGTTATCAACGATTCGATACAGGCAACAATCATGCTGGGGGGCATTATCGCGGTTGTTTCTGCGGTGCTCAAGTCCCAAGGAGGGCTTGTCGAGGCGGTCTCAAAGATGTCTGAAATCTCTGTCGAAGGCGCCGGGCCTGGGGCCTTTGCGTCGGTATTCGGGCCCGATCCCAAAACGCTGCTTTTTGTCGTCCTTCTGACCTCGCTCGGCACCTGGGGGCTGCCCCAGATGGTCAACAAATTCTACTCGATAAGGGATGAGGGCGCCATAAAAAGAGGGGCGGTCATCTCGACTGTATTTGCCCTTTTTGTTGCCGGCGGCTGCTATTTCCTCGGCGGCTTCGGGCGCCTGTTTGATATCGAGGTCGGTCCCGACGGCAACCCGGTCTCAGGATTCGATTCGATTGTTCCGACAATGCTCAGCAACTTCAGCCCGGTGCTTATCGGCGTTGTGGTGATTCTTGTGCTCTCTGCCTCGATGTCGACCCTCTCGTCTCTTGTAATGGCCTCGAGCTCGACCGTGACCATCGACCTTATCAGGGGCAACCTGATAAAGCGCATGAGCGAGCGGCAGCAGATAGGCATCATGCGCCTGCTGATAGTCGTCTTCATTTCGTTGTCGGCCGCAATAGCCATTCTTCAGTATAAGTATAATTACGAGTACATAGCTCAGCTCATGGGAATTTCCTGGGGAGCGCTCGCCGGCGCGTTTCTGGCACCCTTCCTCTACTGCCTCTACTGGAAGCGTACAACCAAGGCCGCCGCATGGGCATCCTTCGGGTTTGCGGTCGGTATTATGGTGCTGAACATGCTTTTCAGGAACCATTTCCCGGCCCTGCTCAGGTCTCCCATTAACTGCGGCGTGTTTGCCATGCTTGCCGGCCTCTTAATCGTGCCGATAGTGAGCCTTCTGACCAGGGCACCCGACAAGGCGGTGGTCGAGTCGGCCTTTGCGGGATATGGGAGTAAAGAAAAAGCTGTAAAAATCAACACATAAGCCAAGGAAGGATAAAAAAATGCCTATTACCGAACTCTTGGCGCAGAATGCTGCGCTCTACCGCGATGAGGTGGCGATTGTCGAGATAAACCCCGCGCTGCCCGAGGAAAAACAGGTGACATGGAAGGAATATTCGCTGATTGAAGCGAGTTTCTACCGCCCCTTCCGCACCGAGCTTACCTGGGGGGAATTTGAGCAGCGGGCAAACCGCTTTGCAAATCTTTTGCTCTCGCGCGGAATAAAAAAAGGCGACAAGGTAGCAATTCTGCTCATGAACTGCCTTGAGTGGCTGCCTATCTATTTCGGGATTCTCAAGACAGGTGCGCTCGCCGTGCCGATGAACTTCCGCTATACCGCCGAGGAAATCAAATACTGCGCCGAACTTGCCGACGTCGACGTACTGGTCTTCGGTCCCGAGTTTGTCGGGCGAGTCGAGCAGATCTTCGACTGCCTGACGCGCGTGAAATACCGCTTTTATGTCGGCGACGACTGCCCGACCTTCGCCGAGAGCTACAACAAGCTCATCACCTACACGACCTCCCGCGCACCCGACATAAAGCTCTCGGACGACAACTTGGCGGCGATATATTTTTCCTCAGGGACAACCGGATTCCCAAAGGCCATACTTCACACCCACCGGGCGCTGATGCATGCCTGCCTCACAGAGCAGGCGCACCACGGCCAGACACACGAGGATGTTTTCCTATGCATCCCGCCGCTCTACCATACCGGCGCCAAAATGCACTGGTTCGGCAACCTGCTTGTCGGCGGGCGCACGGTGCTCCTCAAAGGTGTCAAGCCCGAGTGGATTATCCGCACGGTTTCCGAGGAGAGGTGCACCATCGTCTGGCTGCTTGTACCCTGGGCGCAGGACATACTCGACAGCATCGAGAGCGGGCAGATAAATCTTGAGGACTACACCCTCGCCCAGTGGCGCCTGATGCACATCGGCGCCCAGCCGGTGCCGCCTTCACTTATAAAGCGCTGGAAGCGGCATTTCCCGAGCCACGATTACGACACGAATTACGGCCTCTCGGAGTCCACCGGACCGGGCTGCGTACATCTGGGAATCGAGAACATCCACAAGGTCGGTGCGATAGGCAAAGCCGGGTACGGCTGGGAGACAAAAATCATCGACAGCAACGGCAACACCCTGCCGCGGGGGGAAATCGGCGAGCTCTGCGTGAAGGGCCCGGGGGTCATGGTCTGCTACTACAAGAATCAGGCCGCCACCGACGAGGTGCTGAAGGACGGCTGGCTGCTGACCGGGGACATGGCCTTCGAGGACGAGGACGGCTTTATATTCCTTGTCGACCGCAAGAAAGACGTCATTATCACGGGGGGCGAGAATATCTACCCGGTTGAAATCGAAAACTACATCCGCAGGCATGACGCCGTCAAGGATGTGGCGGTAATCGGGCTGCCCGACCACAGGCTGGGCGAGATTGCCGCGGCAATTGTCGAGGCAAAGCCGGGGTGCAGTCTTACAGAAGCCGAGCTGAACAAGTTCTGCCTCAGACTGCCGAGATACAAGCGCCCGAGAAAGATAATCTTTGATAAGATTCCGCGCAACCCGACCGGGAAAATAGAAAAGCCCAGACTGCGCGAAAAATACTGCGGCAAGAGAATTGTCGCTACGCAGATTGAGCTTGAATGAAAAGGAACGCCGGGGGAAAAAGTATCCCCCGGCCCCCTTCAAAAACTTTCAAAGCCTTTGAATAGCTGAAACCGAAGCTGACTGTTCAGCCGCCGGCGGGTTTTACATCCCGCCGGCGGCTGATTCATTGTGCTATTTTTCGTTTTGTTTTACAATCATTTTCAGATAAGCGTTGATAAAGCCGTCTATTTCGCCGTCCATTACTGCGTTTATATCAGCGTCCTCATAACCGGTGCGTGTATCCTTGACCAGCGTGTAGGGCATAAATACATATGAGCGTATCTGGTTGCCCCATTCGATGTTGGTCTTGACGCCGCGGATATCCTCGATTGTCTCAAGCCGCTCGCGTATCTTAATTTCCATCAGCCTTGCCTTGAGCATCCGCAGCGCGGTTTCCCTGTTCTGAAGCTGCGACCGCTCGGTCTGACAGGTGACGACAATTCCGGTAGGGATATGAGTTATCCGGACTGCCGAGCTGACCTTATTGACATTCTGCCCGCCGGCGCCGCTCGAGTGGTAGGTTTCAAAATCAATGTCCTCGTCGCGTATGACAATCTCGTCAAGCTCTTCAAATTCAGGGATTACCTCAATCGAGGCAAACGAGGTATGCCTGCGGCCCGAGGCATCGAAGGGCGAGACCCTGACCAGTCTGTGAATACCGTGCTCGCTTTTCAAATACCCGTATGCATTAGGCCCTTCGACCACAATAGTCGCACTCTTGAGCCCGGCCTCCTCGCCGTCCAGCCAGTCGGTGAGCTTGACCTTGTAATTGTGGCGCTCGGTCCAGCGGCAGATCATCCGGTAGAGCATCTGCGCCCAGTCCTGTGCCTCGGTGCCGCCGGCGCCCGGGTGGAAGGAGACTATGGCGTTGTTCTTGTCGTATTCGCCCGAGAGGAGCACCTCAATCCGCTTCTGTTCACACTCGCGCTCGATTGCGCGAAGTTCCCCGAGCACGTCCTCCACAGAGCTCTCGTCGTTTTCCTCTATAGCCATCTCGCAGAGCGCAATAGCGTCCTCAAGCCGTGCGCATAGTAAATCGTAACCCTCGACCCGGTCTTTTTTCTGTTTTATTGCCCGCAGCACGCTTGAGGAATTCTCCTTGCTCGCCCAGAAATCCTGCTTTAGCGTCTCCTGCTCAAGCTCGGCGACCTCGGTCCTCAGATCGTCAACCCGCAGCGCCGAACCGAGCTCCTTCAGTTCGTCGCGCAGCGCCTCAAGTTTGTATTTTGCTTCTTCAAGCGCAATAATCATGGTTTATGTCAAATCCTTTGCTTAAATTTCATATGTTATGCCGGTTAAATTGTGCCGATAAGGCAGAAAAATAATCGCAGTTGCCGGTGCTTTTTTGGTCTGCCGGCGTTTCATTATACCATATGCCGCCCCGGCTTTGCAATAGCTTTTTCATGTATGCTTCAGAGACTAATTGAGCTTTCTGTTGACAACCGACCCTTTTGGATTTATAATATCAATTGGAAATAAATATAAAGGAGATAAATTATCATGCAGGTAACCAAGGATTCGCTGATAGGGGATGTCCTCGACCATGACATCAACACCGCAAAATTCTTTTTTGAAATCGGGATGCATTGTCTGGGCTGCCCGGCCTCACGCGGCGAGAGCATTGCCGAGGCCTGCGAGGTTCACGGCACCGACCCCGACGAGCTGGTAAAGAAGATCAACGAATATCTGGCAGACGCCGGAAAGAAATGAAGCAGAATATTCCAATGACGCCGCCGAAGCCCGACGGGCGGCTCATGAGCGCCGCCCCGTTTGTGCGGGGCGGCGTTATAGCAGATATAGGGACCGACCATGCCTACCTTCCGGTCTGGCTGCTGCTCACCGGCAGGGCTCAAGGCGCCGTGGCGACCGACATCAGAGAAGGACCGCTGCGCTCGGCCGCCAAAACGGTTGAGAGATACGGCCTCTCAGGCAAAATTTCTTTAGTTCTGGCAGATGGTCTTGCGGGAATTGAAAAATATCGCCCACAGGACATTATTGTTTTCGGTATGGGCGGCGAGCTTATAACCTCGATAATTGACAGGGCTGTGTGGGTCAGAGATTCTCAAATCCGCCTGATACTCCAGCCCATGACTCGGCGTGCCGAGCTGCGTGAATACCTGCTCGGCAACGGCTTTAACATAATCGACGAGGCCATGAGCGAGGCCGCCAGGCGGATTTACCAGACAATCTGCGCCGAATACGATGGCCGCGGGGACATATATAATACCGCCGAGCTGCTTTTAGGCAGGCACAACATCGCGCGCGGCGACGAGCTTACCCGCCGGTACGTCGGGCAACTCAAAGCAAAATACAGCCGCCGCAAATCTGCCAAAGCAAGGGGGGGACTTGACACATCTGAGGAAGATGAGGTGCTCGCCGCTCTCGACTCGCTTGGATTTTAAACAGAAGTATTAAACTCGTGCGAGGTTTATATGAATATCAAGGAACTTTACAATTATCTTGACAAAACAATACCCCCGTCATACACGCTCGTGGGCGACCGTGACGGGCTGATGGTTTGCCCCGACCCGGGACGCGAGGTGCGGCGGGTGCTTGTCGCGCTCGATGTCACCAGCGAGGTGGCAGACGAGGCTATAAGAGGAGGTTTTGACCTCATTATCACCCACCACCCGCTGATATTCAGGCCGCTTGGTGCAATCACACCCGACGACGCGACTGCCGCAAAGGTGATAAAACTCACACGTGCCGGGATTTCGGTCATGTCCTTTCACACGCGGCTTGACGCCATCCCCGGCGGGGTTAACGAAATCCTCGCCGGCCTGCTGAGGCTGTCCGACATCACACCCTTCGGAATTGAGAACGACAACCTCGGGCGGATAGGTAAAACCGAACATCCTCTTGAGCTTTGGGTCTTTGCCGAGATGGTCAAATCGGCACTTGCCGCCCCGTCGCTGCTGGTCTCGGGCTGCGGGCGTCCGGTGTCAAAGGTGGCTGTAGTCGGGGGCAGCGGAGGGGACTACATCCCGGCGGCTCTTGCGGCGGGGGCCGACACGCTTGTCAGCGGCCGGATAGGTTATCATGAGATGATGGCTGCCGGGGAGGTGGGGCTGAACCTTATCGAAGCCGGGCATTTCTATACCGAGGACCCGGTCTGCCGCCGGCTGGCCGAGCTTATATCACAGGCCGACGGTACCATTGAAACAGTTTATATGAAAAGCTGCCGGATTGAGCTGATATAGCCCGGCGGCCTGACAGGCAAAAGAAAGGAACATTTATGACCTACCTTACGGCTAACCTTCACGGGTGCTACTCCGAATTCATGGAGCTGCTCAGGCAGATTAAGTTCAAAAGCAGCGATGTTTTGTATGTACTGGGGGATATTGTCGACTACGGCGAGGAGCCGATCGAGCTTATCTGCGACCTGAGCATGAGATACAATGTTTATGCCATTGCCGGAGAACACGACTACACCGCCGCGCGGCTGCTCTCGAATTTTGAGAAGTTGATTCAACAGGGTAAAACTCCCGATTCGGCCTTTGTCAGGCAGATGAACGACTGGGTGGCCGACGGCGGCAAGCCCACGCTTGACGGCTACCGGAAACTCGACAGCGAGATGAAGGAGGGAGTTTTGGACTATCTCTCGGATATGCTGCTCTACGACAACATCAAGGTCAAGGGAAGGGAATACCTGCTGGTCCATGCCGGACTGGGCAGCCTTGCCTCGGGAGGTCAGCCTACCCCCGACGAGATGTTCGCGGACCCGCTGGACTGGAACAAAAAATACTTCGACAACAAGATTATAATCGCCGGACATGTGCCGACCGAAAAAATCCCGGGGGCGGTCCCGGGGAGAATATTTAAGACCGAGGGCTGCATCGCGCTTGACTGCGGCGCGGCGCGGGGCGGGAGAGTCGGCTGTCTGCGGCTTGAGGACGGCGCGGAGTTTTATGTGTGATCTGAGAAAAAACGACGTCATACCGCTTGAGATAAACGACATGAACAACCTGGGTTACGGCATCGGGCGCCACTCTGGCATTGTTGTTTTTGTGCGCGGTGCTGCGGCGGGGGATGTGATTGAGTGCCGGATTATCAAGGTGAATAAAAGCTACTGCATCGGGCGGTGCGAGAAAATAATCACCCCCTCGCCGCACAGGACAAGCCGCGCCTTTTGCACGGCGCCCGCGGGCTGCGGAGGCTGCGTTTACAGAAATATAATATATGAGTACGAGCTTAAACTCAAGCGCGACTTTGTGGCAAGCTGCTTTCGGCGTGTCGGGCTGCCCGATGTCAGAGTTGAGCAGGTGCGCCCGACCGGGGCAATAACCGGATACCGCAACAAGGCGCAGTATCCGGTCGGCTCGACTCCTGACGGCAGGCTGCTTGCCGGGATGTACGCTGCCGGCACACACCGGATAGCCGGCGGGGTCGACTGCCCGCTGCAGCCGGCTGTCTTTGCTGATATTGCAGACAGAATATGCAATTTCGGGACCGAGCACAGAATTACCGCATATGACGAGACTACCGGAGAGGGAGTTCTTCGGCATATATATCTGCGTCTGGCCGAGGCTACCGGCGAGATTATGGTTTGTCTTGTTATAAATCAGGACTTCCTCCCGGGTGCCAGAAAGCTCGCCTCAATGCTCATGGCAGAATTTCCGGGCATTGTCGGGGTGCTGCTCAATATTAACAAAGAGCGCACAAATGTCGTGTTAGGCCGAGAATTCGTGACTGTCGCCGGGCGGGACTATATCGAAGATGTACTATGCGGGCTGCGTTTTAGAATTGCGCCCGATTCCTTTTATCAGGTAAACCATGCGGGGGCCGAGTTGCTATACACAATTGCCCGGGAGAAGGCAACCGGCGCCAAAGGCACCAACCGCGGCACCCTGCTCGACCTTTACTGCGGCGCGGGGACCATCGGGCTTGTGATGGCGGGCGATTTTGATGAGGTAATCGGGATTGAAATCGTGCCCTCGGCGGTTGGCTGTGCGAGATTTAACGCAAAGCTCAACGGCATTGAGAATGCCTCATTCTATTGTGGCGACGCAGCCGATGCCGGGGGACTGCTCGGTATGGCCGAGCGTGAGCTGGGGCGGGAAATTGAGGGTGATGTGACTGCAGTCATCGACCCGCCGCGAAAGGGTGTGGCTCCTGAGCTGATTGAATATTTGGCCGGCCGCGGCATTGGCCGGGTGGTCTACGTCTCCTGCGCCCCCGACACGCTCGCCCGTGACTGCGCCCTCTTCGCCGAGCTCGGATATCAAATAGGAGAGGTTACCCCGGTTGATATGTTCCCAAGAACGGGGCATGTTGAGTGCGTGACATTGATGTCGAGGGTTGAGAAATAGGGGTATTCAAAACACTGATAAATAAAGGGTTTCCAGACATTGCATTTTTCTCGCGGCAACTTTG
>JBMNUI010000002.1:0-68532 GCA_050946195.1 Eubacteriales bacterium | reverse complement strand
CAATGTTTCACGTGAAACATTAAGCAATTTCGAACGTTTGTTCCTGTGTTTCACGTGAAACATATTTTAAATTTACTGTTGCTAAATCAATGTAAACGTGGTATAATACACATAAAGTATTTGTATTGTTTTGGGGGCGTGTTATGGGCAAAATAATATCGTTTGCAAACCAAAAGGGCGGTGTCGGAAAAACCACTTCCGCTGTAAATGTTGCCGCCTCGCTTGGAATTCTCGGCTACAACGTGCTTCTTGTCGATCTTGATCCCCAAGGCAACTCAACAAGCGGTGTCGGTATATCAAAAAAGAGCCTTAGGTTTTCTGTCCAGGACCTTCTTGTCGGAGGCGCTGATATACATGACGTAATTGTCAAAACAAAATACCATAATTTATCTGTTGTTCCTTCAATTATTTCACTTGCCGGCGTAGAATTTCAGCTTTTTGACGAAGAGGACAGCCATATTGAACTAAAAAATGCCCTTCTCAATGTTAAAGACGACTTTGACTACATAATAATAGACTGCCCACCTTCTTTGGGTATGCTTACTATAAACGCTTTATCTGCAAGCGACGGCGTAATTATCCCCATGCAATGTGAATTCTATGCCCTTGAAGGACTATCACAGCTAATGATAACCGTAAGCCGGATAAAAAATCTTTATAACAGCAAGCTGACTGTCATCGGTATACTTGTTACCATGCACAACAAGCGCCTGCTCCTTTCAATGCAGGTTTTAGCCGAACTCAACAAGCATTATAAGGACAAGCTTTTCAAAACAACTATTTCTCGTAACGTAAAGTTATCCGAGGCTCCCGGGTTTGGTATGCCCGTATATTACCATGATAAAAGCAGCAAGGGCGCGACCGAATATCTTGAAGTTGCAAAGGAGCTTGCAACACGTATATAAACAGGGAAGTGTTTCATTTGTCCTCAAGCTTTTTTGCTAATTAAATCGAACACTTATAATTAAATTTGTTGGTTGTTACTATGTTGCCCTGTTACACGCGAGAATCTTACTTTAATGATACAATAATTTCCGATTTTGTCGGTGCAAAATGATATTCATTTGCCCTTTGGCTGCTAAAGGAGGTTGATATGGCAAAGAAGCAATCCGGTCTCGGCCGCGATTTATATTCCTTATTTGATGATAATTTCATCGAAAACAAAAAAAGCGCCGGGATAATGCTAAAAATATCCGATATCGAACCGCGCAAAAACCAGCCGCGCAAAATTTTCGACCGTGAGTCGCTCGAGTCGCTTGCCGCTTCTATTGCGAGTTGCGGTGTGCTTCAACCAATTATTGTGCATGAGAATCTTTCTTTCCCCGGAACATATGAGATAATCGCCGGCGAGCGGCGCTGGAGAGCCGCCAGAATGGCAGGGCTCACCGAAATCCCTGCAATTGTACTCACCGGCGACGAGCTTCAGATGGCTCAGATTTCGCTTATCGAGAATCTTCAGCGCGAGGACCTAAATCCTGTTGAAGAAGCCTGTGCATATATGGACCTTATTGAAAGGTTCGGGCTGACACAGGAGCAGATGGCAAGCAAGGTAGGGAAGAGCCGCTCGGCCATAACCAACACCCTTCGGCTGCTCGACCTTCCCGAAGAAGTACTCGAGATGCTTCGTTCCGGCGAGCTATCTGCGGGGCATGCGCGCGCACTTTTAGGTCTGAATGACAAGGAGAACATTATCGACCTTGCAAAAAAAACAATAACAAAGCAGATGTCTGTCCGCGAGGTCGAGTTGCTGATTAAAAGAATGAATGCACGCTCGTCCTCGCCTGACGAGGGCGACGAGGACGAAAAACTGTTACTTGAAGGTGCTAATCAACGCAAAATTTATATGAAAGAACTTGAGCGGCGGGTCATGCAGGCACTCGGACGCCGGGTGAGAATTGCCTGCTCCCCTAAGAAAAAGGTGCTCGAGCTTTCATATGACAGCGACGAAGATCTTGAAATGCTTCTCACCCGTTTATGTGGCGAATCACTATTTTCCAGCATTTCCTTATTATAGTATATCGAAAGGGCTCCAAAACAATGATTGATATCAAGTACATCAGAGAAAACCCCGAGGAAGTTGTAAAAAGACTTGCAGCAAAAGGCTATGATGCCGCAGCAGATATTGAAAATATCCTGAGTCTTGACCGCGAGCGCCGTGCTCTTATAAGCGAGACCGATGCCCTCAAGGCCGAGCAAAACCGTGTGACAAAGCTAATCCCGCAATACAAAAAAGAAGGCATTGATATTTCCCCGGTACTCAAGAAAATGAAGGAGCTGTCCGACTCAATAAAAGAAAACGAGGAAAAGCTCCGCGACGTCGAGGAACTTTTTAACTCCAGCATGTTAGTTCTGCCTAACCTCCCGGATACCGACCTTTTGCCGGGCGGCAAGGAAAACAACCAGCCGCTGCGCTACTTCGGCGAGCCGCCAAAATTCGACTTTGAGCCTAAAAATCATGTCGATCTCTGCACCGAACTTGGGCTTATCGATTACAAGCGTGGCGCCAAGCTCTCGGGAAGCGGCTTTTGGATTTATTGCGGACTGGGTGCCCGGCTTGAGTGGGCGCTTCTGAACTTCTTTATCGACACGCATTTGAAAAACGGATATGAGCTTGTCCTCGTGCCTCACATGCTGGGTTATGAATGCGGCCTTACAGCAGGGCAGTTTCCGAAATTTCAGAACGAAGTTTATTGGATTGAGTCGGACGGCGAAGAGCGCCGGCGTTTCATGCTGCCGACTGCCGAAACCGCACTTGTCACGCTCCATTACGACGAAATAATCCCCGAGTCCGAACTGCCGAAAAAATATATAAGCTACACGCCCTGCTTCCGCCGCGAGGCCGGCTCCTACCGGGCTGCCGAGCGGGGAATGATACGCGGGCATCAATTCAACAAGGTTGAGATGGTTCAGTACACCCTCCCTGAGGACAGCGACCGAGCCTTTGAAGAACTGGTCTCAAACGCCGAGGCCCTCGTCAAGCTTCTTGGGTTCCATTTCCGCACGGTCAAGCTTGCTGCCGGAGACTGCAGTGCTTCGATGGCGCGCACATATGATATAGAAATCTATATCCCGTCAATGAACGGATATATCGAGGTCAGCTCGGTCTCGAATGCGCGCGACTACCAGGCGCGGCGGGGTATGATGCGCATGCGGCGTGAAAACGGCAAAATCGATTATGTCCACACTCTGAACGGCTCAGGGCTGGCAACCAGCCGTATTCTCCCCGCCATTGTAGAGCAGAACCAGAATGCCGACGGAAGCGTCAGGGTTCCGGAGGTGCTTCAGAATTACCTCGGATTTGATGTAATTAAGTAACTCTACTCACAGTAGAGTCGGAAAGGAGGCGCTTTATGCTTCGGTTTTTTCCATTGACCGCCGACGATGAGGGCATATCGTTTTTCAGGCTGCTGTTTGAGCTTATGAAAGAAGAGCTTTTTTCAATCGAGCTCAGAGAATATGAGCATATCACTTTTGATGCGAGGGCTGCGGCATCCTTTCGGTTACTTGTTTTCGGTCTTTTTATCGGCGCGAATATCGCCGCCCTGATTTCGATTTTTAATAAAAGGGTGCTCGGCGATTTCGTGCGTGCCCTCATATCAAATGAGTGCTTTTCTGCAGAAAGCGCCAAAACCCTCTCCGAGCTAGGCTACCAAAAAGATCCGGCAGTGCGCGGCAGTCTCAGGCACGGGGTTACCCTCCGCAGAGTGGTTCGCTGTGTCGAGGAAGTCGAGTATTTAAGCGCCCTTGAGAAACGGCGCGCCGAATATGAGGCTGCAGGCGGCGATAAAAAAGGAAAAAAGCCAAAATTCCGCGAGACCGAATACAAAATCAACCCCGACACCGCGCATTTTTATATCCCCGAGCAACTTAAGTATATGGCAGACATAAAATTTGAAAAGAAGGGAACCAACTGGCTGTCGTTTTTTGCGGTGCTGGTACTGTCATTTGTTTTGGTGGTTTTGGCTTTTAAACTTCTGCCCGACGTGCTTCAATTCATCGACAATTTCCTCTCGACGTTCTCGGCTCCGGAGGTGTACTGATTCCTGTGGAAATATACCGGTCTCAGCAGAGGTGTGTTAATCCAAAGCCGGCAACCGGTATACCGCAAAAGCGAGATCCAATTATTACTCACCCGCGACGTATAAGAGCTGCTTAAAACTTATAATTTAGGAGGGCTTTTTTATGAAGACCGCAAGCGAATACCGCAGAGAGGCCAAAGATAAGCTGGTCGGAAACCAGGGCATGTCGATCCTCGTGTTGCTTGTAAGCACAATAATTCTTGGCGCCGCTTCCTCATTTTTTATCGGCATACTGATTTTATGGGGTCCGATTACGGTCGGAGTGTCCATTGCCTTTATCGGGATGTTTCGCCGCAACAAGATCGAATTCAACGACATGTTCCGCACATTCGACAGCAATTTCGGAAACCATCTTATAATGGGTCTTCTTTACAATATTTTTGTTTTACTCTGGTCTCTACTTTTCGTCATCCCCGGCATTGTCGCTTCGTATTCTTATGCAATGGCACCCTACATCCTTGCCGACAACCCCGAAATGGACGGCAAAGCAGCTCTTGACGCCAGCAAAAAACTCATGTACGGCAAAAAAGGCAAACTGTTCTGCCTGCACCTTAGCTTTATCGGCTGGTTAATCCTCTCTGCATTCACATTCGGCATCCTTTATGTCTGCTATGTAGACCCTTATATGAAGGCTGCCGAAACCGCCTTTTATGAATCAATAAAATACGAAGTTCCCGAAACCTATGCCAAATTATCTTCCGAGAGCACTGCTGAAAGTGTTTAATATTGCCGCGGGCAGCGTTATTATTAAAATACCGGAGGTTTGAAATGTTGTTGCGACCCCCTGCAGTTCCGCTTCTCAATGTTGACCCGTATTTTTCTGTCTGGTCGGACGCCGACCGGCTCTATGACCGCGACACCGTCCACTGGACCGGACGCCCATACTCTATACTCGGCATTGTTACGGTTGACGGTGTTTCCTACCGCTTCATGGGCAGCGAGTCTTCCTGCCGCTGTCCGGCGCTCACCCAGACCGCGCTTGACGTCGGCGCGCTCTCGACTTATTACACCTTTGAGGGTGCGGGGATTGTCCTTCGCGCAGTCTTTACCTCACCGCTGCTGCTTGACGACTTCGACCTGATGAGCCGGCCGGTTACATACCTTGAGCTTGTGGCAGAGTCGAGCGACGGTGCCAAGCATGAGGTCAGCGCACGCATTATGGTCTCGGAGCAGCTTTGCCTTGACCATGCAGGGCAGTCACCCGTCACGGTTGAGCGCCTCCGCCTCGGCAACATTGTCTCAATGAAGATGGGCAATTCGGTCCAGAATGTGCTCGGACACGACGGCGATGACATACGCATCGACTGGGGATATGTATATCTGAGCGCCGAGGGTGCCAATGCCGGCAGCGAGGTGCGGGACGGAATCACCTATATTTATTCCGAGGTGCCGCTCGACACCCCCGCGCTTTTCAGCTTTGCGTATGACGATATTCGCAGCATCGAATACTTCGGCCGGCAGCTGCCCGCCTGGTGGTGCCGGTCGGGCATGACAATCCGAGAGGCTATTGAGGCCGCACACGCCGAGTACAGGACGGTTTACGCCCGCTGCTGCGCCTTCTCCGAACGGCTCTTCCTTGATGCGGTCCGCGCCGGGGGCGAAAAATATGCCGAGCTGCTTTTGCTTGCCTTTAGGCAGGCGGTCGGCGCACACAAGCTTGTGGCCGGCGAGGACGGAGAAGTGCTCTTTATTTCAAAGGAGTGCTACTCAAACGGCTGTGCCGCCACCGTCGACGTCAGCTATCCCTCAATTCCGATTTTCCTGCTCTACAATCCCGAGCTGGTACGCGGCATGATGCGCCCGATTTACCGTTGCGCCTCCTCGCCCGAGTGGCCCTATGATTTTGCGCCGCATGATGCCGGCCGCTATCCCAAGGTCAACGGGCAGGTATACGGCGGCAACAAGCTTGAAAAGCAGATGCCGGTCGAGGAGTGCGGCAATATGCTCATAATGGAGGCCGCGGTTGCAATTGCCTTGCGGGACGTCTCCTTTGCCGCCTCGCACATGGATGTGCTTGAAAAATGGGTGAGGTATCTGATTGACAACGGGTACGACCCCGCAAACCAGCTCTGCACAGACGATTTTGCCGGCCATCTGGCGCACAACTGCAACCTGTCGCTCAAGGCAATCATGGGCGTTGAGAGCATGGCGATTCTCTGCCGCATGAGCGGGCGGGAAGAGGACGCAAAATATTACGACAGGATTGCGCGCGACATGGCAAAAAGCTGGCTTGAGCGCGCCGCAAACGGCGACGGCAGCTACCGCCTCGCCTTTGACAAACCGGGCAGCTTTTCGATGAAGTACAACATTGTCTGGGATAAGCTCTTCGGTACAAACATAATGCCCCTCGAATTCTACCGGTCGGAGGTTGACTCCTATCGCGCAAAAACCCTGCCATACGGCCTGCCGCTCGACAACCGCCAGGCTTACACAAAGGCCGACTGGCTGGTCTGGACCGCCACGCTGGCCTATGACCGCGCGACCTTTGAGGAGTTTATTGCCCCGCTCTGGAATATGTATAACTACACCCCCTCCCGTGTGCCCATGACAGACTGGTACTGGGCGCATACCGGGCTGCACAAGACCTACAACAGCAGAAGGGGAGTGCCCGACAGCTACGGCAGCGGTGAGATTATCGAGAAAAGTTTCCGCCACCGCTCGGTTATAGGCGGACTGTTTATCAAGCTGCTTGAGTACAGCGGGAAAATAAGACTTTGAAGCCTCAACTTCTTAGATTAAGTTTACATAAGCAGAAAGCCCTCGGTTGAGGGCTTCTTGTTTTTTTAGCGTATGATTGAAGGCTATCTCCCGTCGGTTATTTTATCAAACTTCTAATTTTTGTTCATTTCTTTGCACGTGCAAAGAAATGAACCAAAGAAACACACTCAGGGGAACCTATGGTTCCCGCCCTGAGAACCCCCTTCCTTTGCCGCCGCGCGCACAGCGCGGCGGATTATGAAGGTCTCGCCATGTAGACACCGGCAAACCTGCTCAGAGGTCTGAGTTATTCGCCGGTTTGCCCAAGCCGAGTGGTGTCGAAGGGAGTGACCCGTCAACTGCCTACATGGGACCTTGATTCGGGCTGTAGGGGCGATCTGTGATCGCCCGCACGCTCCCGTCTTTTTTCAAATCAGCCGGCGGGCTTATGGCAGCATAGCGCGGGATGTAGGGCCCGCGTTACTTTATTAGCGATTTATTTGTGAAGTTTTTGAGGATTCTTAAGCGGGGGTTCGGGGGCGGGCCCCCGAAGTAAGGCGGGGGCGTGGGGGCAGCGCCCCCACAAATAGCAGGGGGCGGGGCAGATCCTGCCAAGAAAAAATCCAAAGCTGCTGATTAATGACTTAACCGGGGCATAATATTAATTGGGGGTTGCAAAACTGGTCGGGGGACGGGGCATGAAGATACTTTTATGTGCTGCATCGCTTGAGTACGGCGGGGCTGAAACCCATGTGTGCGAGCTGACGACAGGGCTTGTCGCGCTCGGCCACGGAGTGACGGTCGCCTCGCCGGGCGGCGCGCTGGCTGCCTCGCTGCCCGGGGATGTGAAACATGTCATGCTGCCGCGCTTCTCACGCAGACCTTGGGACCTGCTCCGGTCGGGCTTTGCAATACGAAGGCTGCTCAGAAAGGGCGGCTTTGACATAATTCATGCCCACAGCCGGCTGCCGGCATATATCTGCCGGAAATATGCAAAGAAATACGGCTGCGGATTTGTGGTCACGGCACACGCGCTCTTTAGGATGACCCCGGCGCTGCGTCGCCTGTCCGTCTGGGGGGAGCGGACCATTGCGGTAAGCGAGGATATTAAGCAGCTGCTTATTGACGAATGTAACGTTTTTCCCGGGCATATTAACGTGATACCCAACGGAATAGACACCCGCCGCTTTGCGCCGCAGAGTCCCCCCGCAAACCCGGCCCGGCGCATACTTTTTGTCAGCCGGATGGACCACGACTGCTCGCTTGGCGCGCAGCTGCTCTGCCGGATTGCGGGGCGGCTTAATGACGAATTCCCCGACGTGAAAATCACACTGGTAGGGGGCGGCAGCGAATTTGAGCGGATAAGGGCGCTTGCCGAGGGGATAAATACGGTCTGCGGCAGGGCAGTGGTTGAGGCGGTCGGCGCGCGGGGGGATATAGAGCGGCTGCTATCTCAAGCCGATATCTTTGTCGGAGTGTCGCGCGCGGCGCTTGAAGCAGCCTCCTGCGGACTGCCGGTCATCCTTTGCGGAAACGAGGGATATACCGGAATACTGTCGGAGGATAACATCCCGGCGCACTCGAATTTCTGCGGGCGGGGCTGCCCGCTGCCCGATGCCGAGGCACTCTATCGGGATGTGCGCCGCTTGCTTCTCATGAGCCAAAAGGAGCGGCGGGCGCTGGGGAACTTCGGCCGCGAATATGTGATAACCCATAATTCTTCGGACCTGACCGCCAAATCGGTAGTTGAGGTATATGAGACAGTTCTGAATAACCGGCAAAAAGCCCGCCGGGGGAACAGGGTGATGGCTATCTGCGGCTACTACGGCTTCGGCAACGCCGGAGATAACGCAATCCTTGACTCGCTGCTCTCGGGTCTTAAAAAATACGCCCCTGAAGTCCGACCGGTAGTGCTTACCGCCAACACAAGAGCTTGCAGAAAGCGCTTCGGCATCGACTGCGTGAGCCGGACAAGTCCGTTTTCGGTGTTTTGCCTGCTGAGGCGCGCGTCGTATTTTGTCCTCGGAGGCGGCACGCAGCTCCAGGACGCCACCAGCCCGCGCTCGCTGCGCTATTACCTGACCATCTCGCGGACTGCGCTCTTTCTCGGCTGCCGGCTGATAATTGCCGGCAGCGGCCTCGGCCCGCTTTACAGCCGGCGCGCGCGCCGGAAGGTGGCTGCCCTGCTCAGGAAGGCGGTTTTTATCGGCCTGCGCGAGCCCTCGGCCTATGACATGCTCCGAAGCCTTGGGGCCGACCCGCGCCGGGCGTCGGTCTATGCCGACCTCGGGTTGCTTACAACCCCGGCAAGCTGTGACAGGGTAAACTTTCTCTTGACGAAATATGCCGAAAAGGGAAGTGCCGAAAGAAAAAACAGGTATATCGGAATATCCCTGCGCCGGGATTTCTCCTCCCGCACCCGGCAAAATGACCCGGCATATATCTTTCGGGTAGCCTCGGCGCTTGACGGGGTTTGCGATAGACTCCACGCGATCCCGCTCTTTTTTGTTCTGGCGCCCGAAGACAGGAAAATAACCATTGAGGTTATGTCCCGCATGAAAAACGCCGGGGTAGTCTTCCCAAGCCTCATACCTTCTGAAATTACCGGTATTCTTGCCCGGTGTCTTGTCGCCGTCGGCATGCGGCTGCATCTTTTGGTTTTTGCGCTGGCGGTCGGCCTTCCGGCTGTGGGAATTGCCTGCGACCCGAAAATCGGGGCTTTTCTTGATTACACCGGCCTGCCCCCGCCGGTGCCGGCAGGGATCCCTTCTCCCGGGGAGCTTGTTTCGCTGGCGAGCGGACTGGCAGAGGCCCGTGAGGAATATGCCCCCCGGCTTGTCAAGCGACATACCGAACTTGCAGGGCTGGCGGAAAAAGAAATAAAAGCAATAGCCAAAATAGTTGGTAGTTGTTAGACATCAGATGTTAGTGGAGGCGGGAAATGACGAAAGATATCGATATAGAAAAAGGCGGGTTTTCCGCCTTTTTGGTGTGTAAACTTGTTTGTCACGTGTGGGATGTGGGGCAGCGCCCCCGAAGCCCGCAATATGTCAATCAGCCGCTTTTTTGAGAGCTTGTTTGTCGACTCCTGATAGTTTTACTTCGATATTTTCGTCATCACTACTGTAGAGTTTGAACTGACCTAACGGGGTTTTGTTGTAGTCAACCCGCCCGATGTAATAGACTTCAAGCGAGAGCCCGGCGGCGTCGTCAAGGCTGACACCCTCAAAAACCACCCGGCGGTAGTTGTAGAGCAGCGTCGAGCGTCTTATTACTCCGGATGCGAAATACCGCTGCTCGGCTTGACCATCGGCCGTGTCGTCCCCGGCTTCGGATTTATCACTATCCGGGGCTATGGTCTTGACAAGCGAAAGCTCGAAGATATCGGTCTCGCGCCCCGGAACCTCTGAAAGCTCAAGGTCTTCGGCCAGGCGTTCTATTGTGCTGTTGTTGTACCTGAATATCACCTGCACCTGGTCGGCCTCGGGTATTATTACATAATCCTCGACCGAAAAATAGCCGTAATTATGCTTCTCGCGCGAAATGCCGGGAACATCCTGTCTGAACATTTCAAGCTCGTCGCCATATGCCTCATAGGCCGCGACAAGGCTGTCGTTTACAGCCAACCGCTTTATCTCGCGCGGGATGATGGTCGAAATATAAACCCGCCACAACAGAAGTCCGATAATGAATGTCAGGAGTAAAAGCCCGAGCAGCTTTATTATCTTTCCGATAATATATAACGGTGTTGGTTTTCGTGCCATATTCGCCACCTTAAATTATTTTCTGTGCCTGCCCGCCGGCCCCGGTCTGCTGCTCAGCCAGCTCTCTGAGCCTTTTCATAACATCGTTTCCACCCCGGCCGAAATAGTCGTGAAGGATTTTGTATTCTGCATAAAGCTTGTCGTACACCGCGCCCGCAGCCGGGTCGGGGTGGTATACCCGGTTGCACCTGCTCGCCATGGCCGCCATGGCGTCGCCGAGAGAATCATACCCTCCAGCGCGCGAGCCGGCGGCGACAGCGGCCTGAATTGCATCCGAGAGTGCGGGCGCCTGCGCCGACCCGGTAACTTCTATGTCGGTTTTGAGCACGTCGGCATACAATTGCATTGTAAAGGGATCCTTGCGGGCAATTCCGCCTGCAGCGACAACCCTTTTGATGCTCACGCCGTGCTCGGCGAAATTTTCAAATATCACGCGTGTGCCGAAAGCGGTCGCCTCGATAAGCGCACGCATTATGTGCTCGGGCTTGGTTGCAAGCGTCATCCCGACAATCACGCCTGAGAGCGAGGCGTTATTCAGAATATTCCGGTTGCCGTTGAACCAGTCGAGCGCAATAAGCCCGCTCTCGCCGGGCGCCAGCTTTGAGGCCTTTTCGATGAGGAGCTTCAGCACAGAAATCCCGCGCGCCTCGGCCTCCCTTATATAATCGGCGGTCACCACGTTTTCCTTGGCCCAGGCAAAATGGTCCCCGACGCAGCAAAGCCCGGCCTCGTAGCCGTAATGTCCGGGAATAAGGCCGTCCTGCGCTACCCCGCATATACCCGGCACTTCGGTCATTTTATCGCCTACCAGCATATAGCAGGCCGAGGTGCCCATGATGGCGCACATATCGCCGTCTTTGCTGAGCCCGACAGCTATAGTTGCCGAGTGGCCGTCGGGCATAGGGCAGGCGACGGCTATTCCGGCCGGAAGCCCGAATTTAGCGGCAGCCTCGGGGGTTACATACCCTGCCGGCTGACAGGTAAATATAATCGGAGCGTTCATTTTGTCGCGCACGACATGCCTCAGACCTTCGTCAAGCGCGGCGAAGAAGTCCTCGGAGGGATAGCCGCCGGCTTCGGGTATGTACATAGATTTGAATGCGGCAAAGAGATAGCTGCGGGTCTGTTTTCCTGTGAGCTGCCAGGATATCCAGTCGGCGGCCTCGATGAAATATGCCGCGTCATGATAAACCTCCGGCGCCTCCTCGTAAACCTGCCAGATCTTGGGGAACATCCACTCGGACGATGTTTTTCCCCCGTAGCGGCCGAGCCAGCTCTCGCCGCGCGCGCGTGCCGTAGCGTTGAGCCTGTCGGCATATTTCTGCGCGGCATGATGCTTCCAGAGCTTAACATAGGCATGCGGGTTGTGTTTGTATTTTTCCTCAAAGCACAGCGGCCTGCCGTCGGCGCGCACCGGCAATACCGTGCAGGCGGTAAAATCTATGCCAATGCCGATAATGTCGCCGGGGTTCACCCCCGATTTGCCTATCACCTCGCGCACAACATGCCCGAGCACGTCAAGGTAGTCCTGCGGGTCCTGCAGCGCCCAGTCGGGGGGGAGTTTTATGTCGGTCCCCGGCAGGGTCTCGGATATCACACCGTGGGGATAATCCATGGTGCTGACCGCAAGCTCACGCCCGTCCCGGACATCAACCAGCACCGCTCTGCCCGACAGCGTTCCGAAATCAATTCCGATAGTATACTTTGACATTTTTGCTTCTCCCGGATTTATTATCTGCCCGTCGGCAGAATATTATCAAGATAATTATACAATAAGCGCCGGTTTTTGTAAAGCGCAAACTCAGACTATTACATGTAAAACGGGACACCCGACAGGGCTTTTTGTGCATTATGGTATCTCGCGGGCCGGGGCAGACGTGAAAATTAATACACTTTTTATATTGTAATTTTTTCATGGGTAGTATATAATAATAGTTAAAACATTTTTCAATCGAAAGCCCAAATGAATATTGTTGAATAAATATTCAGCCAGAGGTAAAATGACATGGCAGATTTAAAACTCAGAGTATCTGAAAAAACCCGGAATCTTGTCCTGCTCGGGCTTTTCTGCGCCATAATCATACTTATGGGCGCCACGCCGCTCGGATTTATGAACATAGGGTTAATTGCGATAACCCTTTTAGTCATTCCGGTTGCTATCGGCGCGATTATGCTCGGCCCCCGCGGAGGCGCCATACTCGGAGCGGTTTTCGGGCTGGGAAGCTTTGCCTCATGCTTTGGATTTATCTTCAGAGCCGACCCCTTCGGCGCAATTCTGGTGGGAATAAGTCCGGTGCTGACATTTATACTGTGCTTTGTCCCGCGCGTGCTCGTAGGTTGGCTTACAGGGCTGATTTTCAGTTTTCTTGTCAAAAGAATCAAGCGCTGGAGCAAGACAATTTCCTGCATCATTGCCTCGATTTGCTGCCCGCTTCTCAATACCATAACCTTTGTCGGCTTGTTAATGATTCTTTTCGGTAAAAACGAGGAGGTGCTCGGTGTATTTGGAGTTGCGAGCGCGTGGGGCATTATTTCGGTTATCGCCCTAAACGCCGTAGTTGAGCTTGCCGTGACCTTTGTGGTATCGGCTGCGATTGCCCGGGCGCTGGTTCATTTCCTGCCCGACAACGACACAAAAGCAGATAATGCATAAAATGTTTTTTTATGAAAAAAAGACCGCTTATTGCAATAACGCCTTCCTATTCATCCGAGGGCTATATCAGAATGAAGCCGACATACCTCGACGCCGTCTGGAGCGCGGGGGGTATGCCCGTCTTTGTCGCCTATACGGCAGATAATGTTAAGCTGGACGAATATGCGGCGCTCTTTGACGGCTTTCTTTTTGCCGGCGGGGTCGATATCGATCCGAAATATTACGGCGAGGACATAACCTCCGATAAGGTTGAGGTTTGCGACGCGCGCGACAGCTTTGAACTTGCCCTATTTGAGCGGGTGAAGAAAACCGAAAAGCCTGTACTCGGCGTCTGCCGGGGGATTCAGCTTTTGAATGTAGGCATTGGCGGCAGCCTATATCAGCACATTGAGGGGCACAGGCAAAAGGAGGGCGGCACAGTCCGCAACCAGCGTATAAATATTCATCCCGATACACCGCTTGCCGAGATTTCCGGCGGCAGGACAGAAATGCTGGTAAACAGCTTTCATCATCAGGCGGTAAAGGAAATTGCACCCGGCCTGCGCGCCGCGGCGTATGCAGAAGACGGGATTTGCGAGTGCGTTTACCTGCCGGGGCACAGGTTTTTCATCGGCGTGCAGTGGCACCCCGAGTTGTACTGGCATCTTGACCGCGACGCCGCGGCGCTGTTTGAAACATTTGTTCGCGCGGCGGGAGATGAATAAGAACGCCGGCGGGAGCTTTAGGAGTTCCCGCCGGCCTTTTTATTGACTGAAAAATATTTCCCGCTGTTTAATTTAATGAAACTTTTATTTTTTTTATGTTCATTTCTTTGTGCGCACAAAGAAATGAACCAAAGAAAAGCGCTCAGGGGGAAACCTAAGGTTTCCGCCCTGAGAACCCCACACCTCCTGCCGCCCGCGTAGCAAGCAGAATGATTCAGCAGTACAGCGGGGTTATTGAAGTATGCAGTTGCCGAAGCTTGGCGCATAGCGGCGGTTTTGATTAAAAAAGGCCGCCGGAATCTTCCGGCAGCCTTGTGTATTAGTGTGTGCTTTTCATTGTTGAAAGCGCTTCAACAAGGCTTGAGAAAGGCGCTTTTGATTGTAACAAGGAATAGAGCGTCTCTATCATCTCGACGTCGGCGAAGTCGGTTATGGAGCAGTATTTTCGGAGTGCGGCGGCGACCCCGCCGTCCTTTGCGTATCCCGAAACCTCAAGGGCTATCGGGTCGTCGGGGTGATCGAACAGCAGCCCCGCGGCAATCCCGACCGCAATATGAGCCGGCACCCCGCCCTGCTCGCGCACCAGTTTGAAGGCGCCGCCCAGCCTGTCGCCGGCCGACAGCTTTCGCGCCGGGTCGCGCCCGACGCGGAACACGTCGTCGACCAACAGCTTGTTCTCAAAGCGCACCATGAGGTCCTCGACAAACTGTAAAAGCTCGTCGGTCGGCACATCGTGCTTTTTCGCCAGCGCCCGTGCCGATTCGACAAGGGCGCGGGTCAGTATGTACTTGATTTCGCCGTCGCAGGCAATATCGTATATAAGATTTATCTTCTTCTGCCAGCCGAGGTAGGCCATGAGCGCGTGCCCCATGTTATGTATCAGGAGCTTTCGCTCGATGAAAAAGCTGAAGGGCGAACGGGCCACCATGCCGTCGATTTTCGGAAGTTCGGCTCCTCTTGGCCGGAAGGCGTCAAGGTCGACCGGCAGCTCGCGGTAGGCGTCCGTGCAGACGGCCAGCGGGTTTTCGGCAAGGAATTTTTCGGGCGTCGGCGGCACCGTGATGCAGATTGAGGCGCTGACAAAGCCTATTTGATCCTCAAAATAGCTTTTTATCTCCCCGGCTATATACTTGCCGACCAGACCCCGCAGGTGAGCCTCGGCGCCGATGAGGTTTTCGCAGATAAGAATATTGAGCGGCCGCCCGCCACGCATGTAGCGCAACTCTATGCCCGCGGCGATAAGCGGGGCCACATGTGGCAGCGCGTTCACTCCGAGCGAGGTCGCCATGATATCGGCGGCGGCGATTGCTTCGGCCACCGCGCCGGCATCCCTGCCGTCAATGGCCGAGATGTTCCCGACCCATTCGGTTTTATACCTGCCCCCTCGGGTTTCATAAATTGGGTACTTTCCGGCGGCGTTCAGCCGCGCGACCAGCTCGGCGTTGATGTCGATGAAGGTCGTGTCCATTCCGGACAGGTAAAATCTTTTGGCTACAAAGCCGCGCCCTATGTTTCCGGCGCCATACATTACTGCTTTCATTTGGGCTCTCTTTTGCTGCTCCTTTTTTATCTAAATCTTCGGGCAACCGGCCTCTGCCCGGCCCGATTATTCTTCCGGATTTCAGATATCTTCGTCTGAATCGGGTTCGGGTCTTTCGTCTTCGTCCTCGTCCTCTTCATCGCCGGTGGGGAGCGCTGTGATAATCTTTTTCTCGCTCTCGGCGGCCTTGCTCATTTCTCTGGCCCGGCTTATTTCGCGCTCCTCTTCCTCGACGCTGGCCACCTTAGTAAAGTTCACGATGCTCTGACCCTCGGCAAGCCTCATGACAATTACCCCGGCGGCGCTACGCGAGTAGACCGGAATGCCTTTGACCGGTGTGCGTATAATGGTGCCCGAGTCGGTGATAATCATAATGTCGTCGTCTTCTCCCACAGAGCTGATTCCGGCGAGCCTGCCGATCTTCTGGGTGATATTGTGGCAGACCACGCCAAAGCCCCCGCGGGTCCTCATCCGGCGGAAATCGTTGAATTCGGTGCACTTTCCGTAGCCGTTTTCGGTAATGGTTATAAGCTTTTTCCCGGCCTCGACCAGCGCCACGCCGGTAACATAGTCACCCTCGCGCAGCGATATCCCGCGCACGCCCCGGGTAACTCTGCCCATCGCCCGGGCATTTTTCTCGTTAAACCTGACCGCTTTTCCGTCACGGGTTGCTATGATAAGGTCGCTCTTCCCGTCTGTCAGCATTACGAATACCAGCTCGTCGCCCTCGTCGAGAGTGAGCGCAATCTTGCCGCCCCGGCGCTGATACTCATATTCGGTCAGAAGGGTGCGTTTGATGACACCGAATTTGGTCACCATTGTAAGATATTTGTCCTCGTTGAACTCCTCGACGCCGATTACCGCCGTTACCTTCTCGCCGGGCGCCAGCTCAAGTATGTTTACCAGATTTGAGCCCTTGGCGGTCCTTGAAGCCTCGGGGATCTGATAGGCCTTGAGCATATGCACCTTCCCGGTGTTGGTAAACATCAGAAGGTATGAATGCGAGTTGACGGCAATGACCTTTTCGATGAAGTCCTCTTCCTTGGTCGACATGCCGATAATCCCCCTGCCGCCGCGGTTCTGTGCGGTATAGGTGTCGACCGGCTGCCGCTTTATATATCCGGCGTGTGTCAGGGTAATAATGCAGCTATGCCGCTCAATGAGGTCCTCAAGTATGATTTCGTCCTCAACCGGGACTATCTCGGTCCTGCGGGGGTCGCTGTACTTCTGGCGGATTTCCCCGAGCTCAACCCTGATTATCTGCTTGACCTTATTTATGTCGGCAAGTATCCCCTCAAGCTCTGCGATAAGCTCGTGCAGCCTGAGGAGTTCCTCCTCGATTTTCTGCCGCTCCATGCCTGTCAGCCTGCCGAGGGTCATGTCGACTATGGCCTGAGCCTGTTCTTCGGTCAGCTTCTGTACTGTGTTGCCGCTCTTACCGTGTGCTGCCATGTAGCTGTCGGTCCAGTTTACCGTGAAAAACTCGGCCATGAGCCGCTCCTTGGCCTCTGGTATGGTCTTTGAACCCTTGATGATCTCGATGACACGGTCTATGTTGCCGAGTGCAATGTAAAAGCCCTCGAAAATGTGTGCCCGCGCCAGTGCCTTGTTGAGGTCGTATTTTGTCCGGTTGATGATTACCGTTTCCTGATGCTTGATGTAGATGTCGAGGATTTCGGGGAGCGGGAGGACCTTGGGCTCCTTGCCTACCAGCGCAATCATGTTGACCGCGCAGGTGTCCTGAAGCTGGGTATATTTATAAAGCTGGTTTAAGATTACCTGCCCGTTTACGTCACGGCGGTACTCGATGACAATCCGCATACCGTCCCGCCCCGACTCGTCCCTCAGCTCGGTGATGCCGTCGACTCTCTTGTCCTTGACAAGCCTGGCAATCGCCTCACAGAGCATGCTTTTGTTCACCATGTAGGGGATTTCGGTTATAATTATGCGGTGGTGGTCCTCCTCGACCCGGGCGCGCGCCCGCACGGTTATCCGCCCGCGGCCGGTGGTATATGCCTCAATGATGCCGTTCAGTCCGTAAATTATTCCCGCGGTCGGGAAATCCGGCCCCTTTATATATTCCATCAGCTCTGCGACGCTGCAGTCGGGGTGGTCCATCCGGTAGAGCGCGGCGTCGATGACCTCCCCCAGCTCGTGCGGGGGTATGTTTGTGGCCATTCCGACCGCGATTCCCACCGAACCGTTTACCAGAAGATTCGGGAAGCGCGCCGGCAAAACGACAGGCTCGCGCAGGCGGTTGTCGAAGTTGGGTGCAAAGGGGATAACCTCCTTTTCGATGTCGCGCATCATCTCGTCGGATATTCTGGCGAGCCTTGCTTCGGTGTAACGGTATGCTGCGGCGGCGTCGCCGTCGACAGAGCCGAAGTTGCCGTGTCCTTCAATCAGCGGGTATCTGTATGAGAAGGGCTGCGCCATGCGCACCATGGTATTGTAGACCGCAATATCTCCGTGAGGGTGATAGCGGCCGAGCACGTTACCTACTGTGGTCGCCGACTTTCGGAAGGGCTTGTCGTGGGTCAGCCGGTCTTCGTACATCGCGTAGAGTATGCGCCTCTGTCCGGGCTTGAGCCCGTCGCGCGCGTCGGGCAGCGCCCGGGACATTATTACCGACATGGAATACTCGAGAAAGGCCTTTTTTACCTCTTTTTCCATGCGGATATCGATAACTTTCTGGTTCTGAAACAAAAGGTCCTCGTTTGAATGGTTTTCCACTTCTTTTATACTGCCTTTCGGGTAATTGGTTATTTTTCAGCCGCCGGCCTGACTTTGATGCCGGCTTTGTAGATTTGTTCAATCTGCTCTGCACTTGGCAGCTCGGTTCCCGGCAGCGCCACCTTGGCGCCGGCCGCCGCTGTGGCATAGGCAAGAGATGCGGCAAGGCTATCCCGGGCGATATATCTCTTGTAGAGATAGGCGGCAAGGTATGTATCCCCCGCACCCGAGAAACCGCGGAGCGGCACCTCTGCCGCGTCGACATAATACCCGCCCCCGTCGCCGCAGAAAACCGAGCCTCGCACATCAAGCGTGCAGATTATGTCGCAGCCGTATTTTTCACGGAGTGCCCGGCAGCCCGAGAACACTTGTTCTTCGGAATCAAACTCAGCCTCGCTCTTGCCGAGAATTCCGGCAAGCTCACGGAGGTTGGGCTTGATGAGGGCGGGCCGGGCAAGAAGACCGTGCCTCAGCGCCTCGCCGTCGGCGTCGAGCACCGTAAATGTCCCTTTTGCATTGAGCTGCCTTACAATCCGGTTATACACACACTTTTCCACACCCTGTGGAATACTTCCGTTGATAACTGCTATGTCGAAGTCGTCCGAGAAAAGCTCGCCGAACAGCGCCTCGAGCTCTTCGGGAGCAACCGGTCCACCGGCTTCGTTGAATTCGGTGCAAACGCCGTCTGAGTCAATAATTTTGGTGTTTGTCCGCACTCCGCAGGAAGTCCTGACAAAATGCGACCTCACCCCGTGTTTTTTTGTAAACCCCTCGAGAAGCTCTCCGAGCGCCCCGCCGGTAAAGCTGAAATAATCGGGGTCGGCGCCAAGGGTTCTCAGCACGATAGACACATTTGCGCCTTTGCTCCCTTGGCTGACGATACTGCGGGCCGCGCGGTTGAGGGTCCCGAGCCTTGCCGGGGTGTCAAGATATATAATCCGGTCAACTCCCGGGTTCAGTGTGAGTATGGCAATTTTCATGTCAGTAGGTCGGGGAATTGAGGAGCCAGCGCCCGTTCTCAAAGACAAAAGACAGGGTGATGTTCAGGATCTCCTCGCTGCCCTCAAGGCGGGAATCTATGCTGATATTTACGTTCTTTGCATTTGAGGGTTTGACAATTTTCATTGTGGAATAATCGTAAATCCGTTTTGCGGTAATCAGCGCCTCGGCGTTGCTGTCCTGAAAGAGGTAGCCTTGATGCTCGATAAACCTTGCCTTCACGACGCCATAGACCCCTTGCGTGAAATTCGATACACCTTTGAAGGCTACCTCATACAGACCTTCGCGGTAATCTTTGCAATACACCTGCTCGGTTGCCGCTTTGATTTGGTCAATCGACCTGTATTTCGCGTCCTCCCGCACCCTGCTGTAGCCCGAGAGACCCGAATCAATGTCGCTTGTCGGCAGCCCGTGACCGAAATAAATTTCATTTATCTCGTAAGATGCTTCAATCAGGCTCACAACCTCATCGTATATTTCTTCAAGCTCGGGAGGCCGGGAACAGGAAACCAGCAGCAACAAAATGGCTGCCGTCAGCAAAGTTATGATTATTTTCTTTCTCACAAAAAGCATAGGCTTCCCCCAAAGACCGCCGCAGCGGGTTTTATATGTCAAGATTTTCGACGAATTTGGCGTTCTTTTCTATGAATTCACGCCGGGGTTCAACCTTGTCCCCCATTAAGGTCGACAATATTTCGTCGCAGGCTATGGCGTCCTCGATAGTCACGCGGAGCAGGGTACGCGTCTCGGGGTTCATGGTAGTTTCCCAGAGCTGTTCGGCGTCCATTTCTCCAAGTCCCTTGTACCGGTCGGCCTCGACATTGACGCCGCCCAGCATTTCGATATATTTATCCCGCTCGGCGTCGGAGTAGGCGTAGTATTCCGGACCCTTGCCCGACCGCTTGTAGACCCTGTAGAGCGGCGGCTGTGCCAGGTAAATCCGCCCCTCCTCTATAAGCTGCCTCATGTGGCGGAAGAAGAATGTGAGCAGGAGTATTCTTATATGGGCACCGTCGACGTCGGCATCGGCCATGATAATTATCTTGCCGTACCTCAGCTTTTTTATATCGAATTCCTCGCCGATGCTGCAGCCCAGCGCCTGAATTATCGGGATAAGCGACTGATTTGAGTATACCTTGTCGAGCCGGCTTTTTTCGACATTCAGCACCTTTCCGCGCAGCGGCAGGATGGCCTGAAACCTTGAGTTTCTGCCACTCTTGGCAGAGCCTCCCGCCGAGTCTCCCTCGACCAGATAAAGCTCGGTCAGCTCTACATCCTTTTCCTGGCAGTCGGCAAGTTTGCCGGGCAGGGTCAGACCTTCGAGCAGGCCCTTGCGCCGGGTCAGTTCGCGGGCGCGCCGCGCGGCCTCCCTTGCCCGTGCGGCGGCCAGCGCTTTTTCAATAATCGCCTTGGCGGTGGCCGGATTTTCCTCGAGATATTCGGCGAGCTTGGTGTTGACTGTGTTCTCAACCAGCGTTCTGATTTCTGAGTTGCCGAGCTTGGCCTTTGTCTGGCTCTCAAACTGCGCGTTTTCAAGCTTGACGCTTACAATCGCGCAGATTCCCTCGCGCACGTCCTCGCCCGAGAGGTTTTTGTCGTTTTCCTTGAGCATCCCGGTCTTGTGCGCATAGTCGTTTAATACCTTTGTCAGCGCCGACTTAAATCCGGTCTCGTGAGTACCGCCCTCAATTGTGTGCATGTTGTTGGCAAAGGTCAGAATCGTCTCGTTGTAGCCGTTGTTGTACTGGATTGCAACCTCGACGACGCTTCGGTCCTTCTCGCCGTACATGTATATAACGTCATTGTGGATTACCTCGTTGTGCCGCTGGCTGTTGAGGTAGGAGACAAAGCTCCTGATACCGCCCTCATAGCAAAATTCGGTCTCGATTTTCTCTTCGCTGCGGGCATCCACAAGAATCAGCCGCACGCCGGCATTAAGAAAGGCCTGCTCGCGCAGACGGTTGAGGAGAGTATCATAATCAAAAACAGTTTCCTCAAAAATCAGCGGGTCGGGTTTAAAGGTGGTTTTCAGCCCGTGGGGCTTGTCGGAAGATTCGCCCTCGCACCTAAAAGGCCTGACTACCTTTCCGCGCTCAAAGCGCTCGGTATAGCGAATGCCTTCGTAAACATTGTCGATCTCAAGCCATTCTGAGAGCGCGTTTACCACAGACGCGCCGACGCCGTGCAGTCCCCCGGCAATCTTATACCCGCCGCCGCCGAATTTTCCTCCGGCATGCAGCTTGGTAAAGACCACCTCGGGAGTCGGAATCCCCTGTGTCGGGTGTATCGCCGACGGTATCCCGCGCCCGTTGTCCTCGACAGTCACACTGCCGTCGGGGTTTAAGGTTGCCCTGATTTCGGTGCAGCAGCCGGCAAGTGCCTCGTCTATCGAGTTGTCGACGATTTCGTGCACGAGGTGGTGCAGTCCCCGGCTTGATGTGGTGCCGATGTACATTCCCGGCCGTTTTCTGACCGCCTCAAGTCCTTCAAGCACCTGTATCTGGGTTTCATTGTATGTGTTCTCCCCGGGGAAATGATTGTTGCCGTCCTGAGGTTGACTGTTTTCCGGGTTGCCTACAACCTCCCCGGGCAAAGATCTGGCTTTGGTATCGAAGGTATCCATTGTTTTTATCGTTCCTTTTGAATACTTACGTGATTTATTTCAACGTCGGCACACTGGCCTTACGATTTATTAATACGTTTGAGGAGTGAGGAGACCAAGAGCGGTGATAAGCAGACCATATTGCCTGTTTTGGTCCTGTATAGGATAAAGGATTTCGGAATTTCCTCGGCAGCCGAGTAAACCGAACCGCGCAGCTCGGCCTCCTTTAAAAATTTCTTGGTCAGCGCCGACCGAGTGGCGTTGTCGGCGTCGAAAATCCCGATGATGTCTTTTACCCTGATATTCATATTATTGCCAACATGAAGATACATCAGTTCCGGATAACCTCATAAGTTCCGTTTTTGACATGTATTACTTGAGCGCTCTGCAGCGCCGCAGGCTCACAGGTGGTTATTATAACCTGCCGGCTGCCGATATTGCTGAGAAGATATTTTCTCCTGCCTTCGTCGAGCTCCGAGAGCACGTCGTCGAGCAGGAAAACCGGATATTCGCCCCTTGCCTCGCGGCAGATTTCGCCCTCGGTGAGCTTGAGCGCCAGCGAGAGCGACCTTTGCTGCCCCTGTGAGGCGTAAATCCGCGCCGGGCGGCCGTTGAGTGTGACCTCGATGTCATCCTTATGGGTGCCCCAAAGAGTGCATTCGGCGGCAATTTCGCGCTCGTGAGAGGAGGTCAGGAGCTCCATGTATCTTTTTTTAACCGCCGCCCGGTCAAAATAAAAGTCCTCTTCGTCCTTTGATGAGCCTACATATTTAAGTCGGGGGACCTCTCTGTCACCGGTCATCTCCGAGAAAATTGCCGCGACATAACCGCCGGCGCGCCTTATATATTCCGCCCGGATTGACGCTATTGTTGCCGCTTCGGCGGCAAGCTGCTCGGACCAAAAATCAATCGTCTCATCAAAGGTGCGCCGGTCGTCTTTCGCGCTTCTGATGAGCATGTTCCGCTGCTTCAGTATATGGTTATACCTCTGAAGCGACGCGATATAAAGCGGGCGGAGTTGTGAGATGGCGACATCAAGGTAATTGCGGCGTGCCGACGGTCCGTCCTTGATAATCGAGAGATGCTCGGGACAGAAAAGTACGGTATTAAAGGTCCCGACCATATCCGAGAGCCGGTTTATGCTCACCTTGTTCAGCTCCACCTGCCGCCGCTTGCCCCTCTCAAGCGAGACCGAAATATTCTGGGTGCGGACCGAATCCGAAAAATCCACCGAAATACGGCTCCTTGAGGCAGAGAAATTTATCAGTTCATTCTCGCCGACCCCCCGATGGGATTTTCCTATTGACACAAGGCAGACAGCCTCAATAAGATTGGTCTTGCCCGCGCCGTTCTCCCCGACAAGGATGTTCACCCCTTTGCAAAAGCCGACCTCCGCGGCCAGAATATTACGGAAATTCTCGATTTTTACTTTGCGGCAGATCATTCCTTCATACGTATGGGCAGCAGCATGAAAAGCTCTTCGCCGTCCTCGGGGTTTTCTTCGGGCTCAATATTCATGCTGGTAAGCGGGCTTGAGAGTGAGAGCTTTATGCGCTCGCCGCTACAGGCGCGCACATTGTTCATGAGGAATCGATTATTGAAGCCTATCAATATATCCTCGCCCTCATGTCTTATCAACACCTCGTCATAGGTGCTCCCGGTAGACGAGCTGGCCATGATTTTCAGCACATTTCCCGAAAACTCAAGCTTCACGGGTGACCTGACGCTCCCGGCAACCTTCTCCTCGGTGACAAGCGCCGCGCGCTCCAAGGCCGATATAAACTCTTCACGGTTCAGTACCGCCGTGATTTTATGGTTCTTTATTATTATTCTGTTGTAGTCTATATACTCGCCGTCAATCAGGCGCGAGAAGAAGGTGATGCCGCCGAGTATAAAGACAATATTCTTCTTGGTCATATATATCTCGGCATACTCTTCCTCGTCGTCCGAGAGCAGCTTTACAAGCTCGTTCACGGTCCGCACCGGCACGATAAACGAAAATTCAAGCGGCGAGTTGTCGCTGTTTTTGTTCTGTATCTCGGTGTAGGCCACCCTTTTGGCAAGGCTGAAGCTGTCGCAGGAAACCAGAGTTATGGTTTTATCCTCAACCTTCATGTAGCAGCCGTTGAGCACCGGCCGCGTGTCGTCAACCCCCATCGCATGCGACACCTGGGAGATCATTTTTTTCAGCAACGCCTGCCCGATTACAAACCCCCTCTCATGGGCAATTTCGGGGAGAGAAGGGAAATCGTCTCCATCTAAGGCCGGCATTTTATGTGATGACCTGCCGCTTACAATCTTTGCGGTCAGTTTGTTGTCAATCGTCACTTCAATCTCGTTGCCGTCCATGGCTCTTGCCACTTGGAAAAACCTCTGAGCGTTCACTATGTAGCGCCCGGAGGCAAATACCTTGGCGTCGATGCGCAGCCTTATTCCCTTGTCTGTATCATATGTCGTGAGTATGCAATAGTTTTCGTCAAATGCCTCAATAAGCACTCCCTCGAGCGCAGACAGAGTGGACTTGTTCGACACCGCACTCAAAAGCGGCGGGAAAACTGAACAGAGAAGTTTTCGGTCAAATACTACTTTCATTTGTGGCTTCTCCTTTTTGTAGTTTGTGAAAGTCGGCAGATTTTCCGGTTCACGCGGCTGAATTCATCCGGCCTCTCTTTTTTAAAAGAAATATTAAGTAATAATTATATAAGCAGTAGTAAGAGCGCCTTTGTATGTGGAAAACACGGATTGTATTGATAATAAAGATTTTTTTAAGTTACCGCACCGTACACCTGATGTTGAATGAAAGTGCAAAACTCAAATTTTCCTGAGTTTTTGGGAAAGACCGTGTCCGGTCAAACAAAATTTTTTGTGATGTGGAATAAATGAGCCTTTTTTGTTGTTGATAACCCGGTGGCCGGTGTGATTTTTTGAGTTATCAGCAGGGTTTTCCACATCTCTGTGGAAAAGTGTTGTTGACAACCAAAAATACTTATGGTACAAGGAAAAGTTATTATTGCCTGCCGATAAAAAACCGGCTTATCAACCGGAAATCCTCAGCCACGATTATGACCCGGGATTTCCTATGTACAAGCTGTTGAAAAGTCACGGGCCTATCAGTGGCCGTTTACTTCTTTTATCATCTGTTCAATCTCAATGTTAAAAATTCTGTCGGTACGCAGCTTTTTTTCTATTGTGTAGATTGAGGAAATGATTGTCGAGTGGTCACGGCCGAGCAGTTTTCCGATATTCGGCAGCGACATTTCGGTAATATTCCGGATTAAGTAGGAGGTGACATGGCGTGCAAATGCTATTTCTTTTGTGCGCCGGGAGCTGAGGATGTCCTCTTTCGGAACTCCGTATTTTTTGTAGACCGCGGCAAATATTTTGTCTACCGTGACACTTACCGGCTCGGCACCGCCGAGAAGCTCGGCAACACAGCCCCGCGCCATCTCCATTGTTATGTCTGTTCCGGTCAGGAAACTTAGTGCCCGCAGCTTTTTTATCGAGCCCTCTATTTGGCGGATATTTGTGCGCAGGTTTTCGGCCAGAAATTCGCAGACATCATCGGGGATTTTGATTCCGGCCTGTTCGGACTTCTTTTTTATAATGGCCAGGCGGAGCTCAAACTCGGGGGGCTGTATGTCGGCTATAAGCCCCCACTCAAATCGGGTCTTTAACCGATATTCGAGGGTTTTTATGTCTGAAGGAGGCCGGTCTGAGGTGAGGATTATCTGCTTGTGCTCCTCATACAGGGCGTTGAAGGTATGGAAGAATTCCTCCTGTGTCGAGTCCTTTCCGGCGATGAATTGAATGTCGTCGATGAGCAGCACGTCGCAGTTGCGGAACTTCTGACGGAACCGTTCCATCGCACGGTCTTTCAGACATTCGACAAGATAATTCGTAAAATCCTCGCTTTTGGTATAAATTATGTTGATATCGGGCTTCTTTTTTATCAGCTCGTTGGTAATGGCGTAAAGCAGGTGTGTTTTTCCAAGCCCGCTCTGCCCGTAGATAAATAGGGGGTTGTAATCGGTTGCCGGTCGCTCGGCCACCGCCACGCAGGCGGCGTGGGCAAATTTATTAGAGTTGCCGACTATAAAATTGCTGAAGGTATACTCCTGGTTGCAGGGAGGAAGGGTTGAAACCGGCCGGGTGAGCTCTTCTTTGTTCTCCCCGGAATTTGCCTTTGGCGGGTCGATTCTGACTGCCGGCTCGCCGTCAGGGAGGTTGTATTCAAGTTTTAACTGGTCGATGTAATATTTGCTTGAGCCGCTGTATTTGAAAACAAGGGAAATCTGTCTGCCGACCTGCTCGGAAATAAGGCTTCTGATTTTTTCAAGATATTTTTTTACTATCAGGGAGTGCCTGTATTCGGAATGCACCGACAATACCGCGACCTTGCCGTCAAAGGATTCGACGACGATGTCGTAGAACATATTTTCAATGGTGGCGCGCGGCATCGAATCCCCGAAATTGTCGATAACCCGCTGCCAGATTTTCAGCAGGTCTTCGGTATAGGGCATTTGAGGTCTCCTTGTTTTTGCTGAATCTGTCCTGTTTTTTACTGGTTTCTATTATCAAAAAGCAGGGAATCAAAATCGAATCCTGCTTCCTTAAAAACATATATATTATATCATATAATTATATACTTTACAATATGTTACTTAAAATATTGCCGCAACAACTACGTTGCACTCGCTTATGTTTCTTAAAGTCCCGCGTTTACTTTTGTCGAAAAACAAAAACGCGGGTAAGGGGACCCGCGCCTTTTGTTCGGAAGTTTTTGGGGATTTTTTAAAAACCATTGTTTCAAAAAGGGTCTTAAGCGGGAGGTTGGGGCAGAGCCTCCGCTTAATTATCGTCGCCGGTGTTTCCGGCGGAGTCTGATGCCCGGGAAGCGTCAACGCAGGACTCGCCGATTATATATGCCACAAGGATACCGAGGGCACAGATGATTGCGGCTATCTGGTTTGAGGTCATGTCATCGACCTTAAAGGCGGCACAGAGGGCGGTGACAAAACCGGCGACGGCCGCCCAGAACCGACGGCTTGATAGTTTTTGTTTCCAGTTTATCTTCATAGATTTGCGCTCCTTTCTCTTCTTTTGCAGATTATCCCGAGGTCTTCGATTTTTGAGATACGGCATTCATGATTTGAGAGCTGCTCGAAAAACCTCTCGTTTTTTTTGCTCTGGCGCTCAATTTGTTCGTTGAGCCTGTTGACCGCGGCCTCAAGCATGTTTAGCGTGCGGTTAACCCTGACCGCCACTTTCATGACTCCCAAAAAGGTTGAGATTATGGCAAAGAAGCCGAGGGCTATTTCCCATGTCATGGCACACTCCTTGTCCGGCGCGCTGCTCTGACGGCTTTTCTGTTATCCCGCAAACATTCTATCATTCAAAGAAGACTGCGGCTGACAGTATTCTGACAGTAAAAAATGCGGGCACCCGAGTCTTTCGGATGCCCGCATTTCTTATTTAACCAGATGGCGCTTGATTTTGCGGGAGGTGGTTTTTTCAAATTCGGTTTTTCGTATTTCGACCTTTCTTATCTGCTTGTAGCCGACCAGCCCGCGGTTCATGGCATTTACCTCGGCCTGTACCGCCTTGGCAATCTCGTTTATGTCGGTGCCTTCGGGGAAGGCGTCAAAGTTCGGGTAAATAATAGCAGCCAGGACAACGGTGTCGGGGTTATCCTCTTTCTTGCGGCCCACCACGACGCACTCGGCGACGGTGCTGAGATTGCCGAGATACTCTTCTATCTCCTCGGGGAAGACATTTTTCCCGTTATCAAGCACAATTACTGACTTTTTGCGTCCGGTTATATAGATATAGCCGTCCTCGTCCATGTAACCCACGTCCCCGGTACGGAACCAGCCGTCCTCGGTGAAGGCCTCGGCGGTAGCCTCGGGGTTTTTATAATAGCCGAGCATGACATTGTCGCCCTTGACCTCTATTTCACCTTCGGTATAGCCCCGTTCGTTAACCCCCTCGGGGTTGATTCTTACGGTGCAGCAGTTGACGGTCGTACCTACCGAGCCGTACTTGTTCGCATAATATGGATTGACCGAGATGAGCGGCGAGCATTCGGTGATCCCGTAGCCCTCGCATATTGTGATGCCGAACTCCTCGAATTTTTCGGCAATATAGGGATTGAGCGGAGCACCGCCGCTGATAATCTTGCAGAGCCGCCCGCCGAATGCCGAGATTATATCAGAGAAAAGTACTCTGCGCAGGTCAATTCCTATTTTGCGCAGACGGGAGGACGTGGCGAGCGCGGCCTTGAGGATTTTTTCTTTCTTTTTCTTTTTTGCCTCCTCCCAGATTTTCTTGTACATGGTGTTGATGAAGAGAGGGACAAGAACCAACCCGGTAGGCCGGAAGAAGCTGAAGTTTTTGAGCACGCGCTTGAGCGAGTCGTTAATACCGACATTAATCCCGTAGTTGAGGGCTGCCAGCATGCAGCTAAGCTCATAGGTGTGGTGTATCGGCAGCACCGACACAATTGTGTCCTCGGGGAAGAATTCGACGCACTCGCAGGCGGCGTTCACGCAGGATATAACATTTTTTTCTGAGAGCATGACGCATTTGCTGGTTCCGGTAGTGCCCGAAGTGAAGAGCATGACCGCCATGCGGTTGGGGTCCTGCGGCTCGGGAATATCATATCCGCCCGCGACATAGCGCTCGCCCCGGGCAAGCAGTTCGTCAAAGGACATGACGTTGTCCTCTCCCGCATAAGGGCAGTTTTCAAGCGACATCGGGATGTAGAGCGACACGGCGGGGTCGTTTTTCACCTTATCTTCAAGAGCGCGATTGAAGGATCCCGAATAGACAAGGGCGTCGGCCTCGGCAAATCTGAGAAAGCCCCTGAGCTCTTCAAGTTTGAGCTCCTTGTCGAACGGTATAGCGACATTTCCCGAGGCGATCGCCGCCGCATAGGTTATCACCCACTGCGGGGAGGTCTCGCCGAGTATCGCTATTCGGCGCCCCTGCCATCCGAAGGAGGCAAAGGCGGCTGAAAGGTTCTTTATTGAATCGGAGAGCTCGCGGTAGGTCATCTCGTGGAGTTCGTGTGCGCTGTCAAACCACATGTAGGCAATTTTATAGCCGTGTTCCCCGATTATCTCGATAAAATGCTTCATTGACAAGGCTGGCGTGTATTTTCGCTCGGTTTTCTGCTGCTGTTCTGACATTTCTGACACCACACCCTTCAAAAATTAATCAAAGCTCCGGTGCCGGGTACTGCATAGCGACGGGCCGGTCCGGAAACATATTTCTCAGTTGGATGACTTATTATAATATAGTATCGACTTTTTGTCAACAGTAATGTTTTTGATATGGTGTGTAATGGCATATTTTTTGTGGCACCGAACGCCAGCAACCTGAGAGAAGCCGAAAGGAAAGAGATGAAAGAGCTGCTTGATATGTTTGTTGTACAAAACTATTATACACAGGATGTGAGCCATATAAGCTGCTGGTATCTGCTTGACCCGACGGCGAGCATCGAGGAACTCGTGCGTCTCAGCGAACTGGCCTGCGAGGCCTTCGGCGGTTATGACGATTTTCTGGCCTTCTGTCTTGAGAATTACGTAAAAATCGGGGTTCTCTATTGCTACACTTTCGAACCCGGCACCAGGCTGATAGAAAAAGACCTATCCGGCTTCAACTTCGAAACCATCTGGATTATCAAAGACGGTAAAGCCAGACTGAAAATATTCGAGTCTTGACAATATTCCCGCCCGGCGCTACAATTAATTGTGGCGCCGGCCTTTTTAGTCCCGGCAAAAAAGAAGCCCGAAAGGTACTATATGACAGAGAACGAAAAAAAGCTGCGCATGGCTGAAATTATCGCCCGGCTCAAGGAAGTGTACCCCGAGGCGACCTGCGCCTTAAAATACGAGGGTGACCCGTGGCGGCTGCTGGTGATGGGGCGGCTGTCGGCCCAGTGCACCGATGCGCGGGTCAATATCATAAGCCGCGATTTATTCAAAAAATACCCGAACGCCGCCGCGATGGCCGCCGCCGACATTACAGAGCTTGAGGAGGCAGTTCGCCCCTGCGGGCTTTTCAGGACCAAAGCCCGCGACATAAAGGCGGCCAGTGCCGCCGTCTGCGAGCGCTTTGGCGGCCGGCTGCCCGACAACATGGAGGACCTGCTCACCCTGCCCGGCGTCGGGCGGAAGCTGGCCAACCTTCTGCTGGGTGATATCTACGGCATCCCCGGCATTGTCGCCGATACACACTGTATCAGGCTCTGCGGCCGCTTCGGAATGTACCCCGAGACCCTGAAAAATCCGCTCAAGGTCGAAAAGATACTCTCCGGACTGGTCGAGCCGGCCGAGCAGAGCGACTTCTGCCATCGGCTGGTCTTTTTCGGCCGGGAGTACTGCCGGGCACGCGCGCCGAGATGCCCCGAGTGCCCGCTTGCCGATTTATGTGAGCACAATCTGAAAAAGCAGGAAAGTCAAAAAGACCAATAATCAAATGCTCTGTCGTCTCTCGCGAAATGCCGGTCATCCTGAGCCCGGACTAAAAATATCACCGGTGTTTTGTTTGGCGGGTTTTTATGTTAAATCATTAAAAAACCTTGACACACCGATAAGAATATTATATAATTAAATCCACCTCGGGCATTTTCGGCCCCGGTGCGGAGTATTGGGAGAAGTACTCAAGTTGGCCGAAGAGGCGCCCCTGCTAAGGGCGTAGGCCGGATTAAAACCGGCGCGAGGGTTCAAATCCCTCCTTCTCCGCCATTCAAGCCCACAACAGTACTGTTGTGGGCTTGTTTTTGTCATTTACAGATTTTATATAAATCATTTTTTAGGACATAGCCGTCGACCAGGTTTATGTAAATCTCAATGCGGTCAGTATAAATAATTATTTTATCTTTGCAGGTAGATTAAACCCCGGTGTTATAACAGCCTCACCCGTCTTAATCGGGGCGAGTTTATCGCAGGCGGCTTGAAGCTGTGCCGCTCCCGCCGCTTTGAATATAGCTCCGCAAACCCCGCCGCCCATTTGCAGGTCGGTATTTGCCGCGTTTATAGCGTCAACCTTCATTTTGGAGATGTCCTGGCAGATGATTTTAAATGGCACTGGTGTTCACCTCCGGCATCATAAACTGTGCCTACATTATCCGGATTCACCTTGCAAGCGCGGTAAGGGCATCGCCTGAAACCCGCACACATATAAGCGAACATGTATAAAAAATGACATATAGAATTGTGTAGTTTTTACAAATTCTAAAAATCAGCCGGTTTGGCGGGAGGAAATCGGCTGCTCGGTTGTTAGCGTTTAGAGAGGCATTTGTGATGTGCAAAAATAAGATAAGATATGATTGCAACATTACATTATAATACAAAATCGAGACTCAGAATACGGCACACCCGGCTGCCATCGAGCCGCGTTCCGCAAGCCTGGCCAGCTTTAAAAGCCGCTCATAGGCATACGGGAAGAAGATGCGATAAGCCTCGCAGAAGCGGGTTTTCGCCGGCATGCCAGGCGTCATGGGCTCGCGCTCGCGACGGCAACCGCCTCGGCATAAGGGATGCCAGTGGCACTCAAGGCAGTCGGGATGAACTTCCCTTGACACCTCGATAAACCCTATCTCTTCACGACGCCGGTCAATGTCCTCAAAGTTGTCAGAGAGCAGGTTCCCGAGCCGGTATTTATCGAGCACATAAAAGTCGCAGGGGTAAACCGAGCCATCGGCCTCTACCACATACTGGGGCGAGCAGATACCGACCATGCCGCAGCTCTCGGGTGGGCGCCCCATGAGCATTCCGACCCAGTTCTCGAAGGTACGGTTATAAATATAGTTGCCCGACATCATGTCGGAGTACCACGCGTCAAAAATGCGGCAGAGGAATCTCGCGTACTGCTCGGCGTCAAGTGCCCAGGGCGGGGGCTCGGCCTCGCCGAAGCCCTCAATGCAGGGGATGTACTGCTGATACCTGTAGCCCTGCTTTTTGAACTAGTTGTATATGCTCACGGACCGGCGTGCGGTCAGGCCGGTGACAACCGTTAAAATATTGTACTGCACGCGGTGCTTGGCAAAGAGGGTGGCGGTGGCACTCACCCTCCCGAAGCTGCCCTTGCCCGAGGGGGTACGGCGGTTGGCGTCATGGATATCGCCGGTGCCGTCAAGCGAGAGGCCGACGAGAAAATTATTCTGCGCAAAGAACTTCGCCCACTCCTCGTCTACAGCATACCCGTTGGTCTGTATGGCGTATGACACGCGCACACCCTTTGTGTTGTGCCCTTCAACCGAGCTTATCAGATACCGGTAAAAGTCAAGCCCGACAAGCGTCGGCTCGCCGCCCTGAAACATAAAGGTGCAAAAGCCCCGGGCACGGTCGAGCGTTTTTTTGACTATCACGTCAAGCGTTCCGGTGCTCATCATGCCGATAATGCTGCGCTCGCGGTGCGCCATTTCGTCGGTATAAAAGCAGTAGCTGCAGCGCATATTGCATGCGCCCGAGGCGGGCTTGATGAGAATATTCATCGGGTGCTTTAGCTTTCCTTTTCTTTGGCCCTATTATCTGTCGTAGTTGCGGAGCCAGTCAATCATCTGGCGCAGACTATCAAACTTTATATTGCTGTTGATTTTTGGCCTCTGGGCATGTACCATCTCAAGCCCGTTGACATAGTCGAGCTGCCGGGGCTCATATTCCTCCTCGCGCTGGCGGGTATAGCCCCGGTAGCGCCAAGAGGGCGGCGCGGCATCGGGCCGCCAAGGGCGGCAGTCCCACCAGTAGCAGCGGAAGGGGTCGCGATGCAGGCACATCCGGTCGAGCAGTGCGTCGTGCAGGCGGTTCCGCTCGGCGGCATATGCCGGGTCGTCTATCAGATTGTTAAGCTCATACGGGTCGGCCTGAAGGTCGTAAAACTCGTCCTCCGACAAAAGGTTTATCGAAAGCTTGTACCTTCCGTCGGTGACGGCGCGCAGGGGCTGGAAGCCCCCGAAAAGGTCGTGGTCCTGCTCGAAGCGCGAAAACTCAATAAATACATACTCGGGCGCCGGGGCGTCAAGGTCGCGGCAGGTGTTGAGGATGCTCTCTCCCTGCATGACCTTGGGCACGGGGAGACCGAAATACTCCATGATAGTCGGGCAGACGCTGATGTGCGAGACCGGCCTCTTTGTGTACACTCCGCCCCTGACCCCCTTCGGGTCGCGTATAATGAAGGGAATACGGGCCACATCGTCATATACCGCCGGGCCCTTCTCGGTCAGGCAGTGCGACTGGAGCAGACTCCCGTGATCGGAGGTATACATTATCATGGCGTCGTCAGGAATGGCGCCAACCAACTCCCCTATAAGATGATCTACATATGAATTGCAGCCGAAATAGGCCGCGTTTTTTATCTTAATGGCGTCGCGGTCGGCCTTAAGAGCCTTCTCTCCCGCCCAGATTTTCTGATAGCCCGGCTTGCCCTCGAGGGTGTCCCAGACTGCCGGGGTTTTCGGGAACTCATAGTCCCGGTACATATCGCAAAAGGGTTTAGGGGCCAAAAATGGGCCGTGCGGCTCGTCAAACGAGACGACAAGCAAAAAGTCCTCGTCCCGGTATCTGCTGATAAAGTCGAGCGCTCTTTTAAGGACACGGGAGCCGTATGTAAAGTCCTCGGGTATGTCCTCGAAGTCCATGGTTTGGGTGGCCCGCGACTTTATCCGGTCGTCCTCGGGCAGTTCCTCAAGGTAGCGGCGCATGTCGTACCAGTACTCGGGGTCCCAGCCTGCAGGGCAGCGGCCGTTGCCGAAGTAGTCGGTGCCGTCAAGGTGCCACTTGCCGATATAGGCGCAGAGGTAGCCGTTGTCGGTAAGGCGCTGGCCGATGGTTTTTATATTGTCGCCGAGCGCCATGCCATTGGCCCAGGAGCCGGTGCAGGCGGGGTATATGCCGGTAAAAATCCCGGCGCGCGCCGGCCCGCAGACCGGCTGGGTGGTGTATGCCCGCTCGTAGCGCACCCCGTCGGCGGCAAGGGCGTCGAGGTTCGGGGTCTTAAGCCCGGTTTCTTTGTAGCAGTTGACCATATCCCAGCGCTGAGTGTCGGTCATTATAAAGACAAGCTGTTTTTTGTTTGACATGGCGCACCTCTTTGTACTGTTTACAGTTGATTTTATTATATCACCCCGCATAAGGTGATGTCAAGGACGGGTGGTACTCTGCAAGCTATCGGCATCATAAGGTAAAGATGCAGTCTCGCTCACTTTTGCGTGCATGAATCTCATAAAGCTGGCGATGCGGAAGCCCCCTCACGGACGGCGAGATAGGCCGCGGCTCCGGCCGTGACCTAACACGTCTAATTTTCAGATTGCCGATATGGGGACGCACACTCGGGTGTCTTCATAAGACAGCAGTATGAAACCAACCCAAGGGGATAATTGTAACAACATGGTTTATTGCAATTTAAGCAAATATATATAGGGGGTAAGCAATAATGCAAACTATTCATCGCACTGTTCTCCTTTTGTGTTGTGAGGTGTATAAGGCAAAATAAGCGTGGTATCGGCATTATCCGAAACAATTATCTGCTTTACCGACGCGCTGTTTACCACTGCGCGAGTCGGTTCGTGGCTTATTATCCGGGCCTCATACTGCGCCTGGGTGCAAGGAAAAATCAGCACACAGGGGCTTATCAGCTCGGGCGGGTTTGTTTTGCCTATGAGTATCTCGCAGACCCCGTCTTCCGACTCTGTCGAGTCTGTCTTGGTTTTGAGCTCGACACTGGTCAGCTCTTTATCGGGTTATGCCATAGTCAGCTTTGATTCGCGAGACCGCATGCTCGCGGCACAGACCCCCGAGTATTTTGTGAATCATATAAAAAGCTTACCGATATAGCTGCGCTCTGCGGATATGACGACTATGTTTTTTTCTGTAAGCATTTCAAAAAAAACAACGGACTGTCCCCCAAGGCGTACCGGAAACAGGCCGACCTGAATATCCTGACAATGCCTGATTTTTAAGTACGTGGCTTCGCCCCGTATCCCGAAATACGCTCACAAGGCGCTACCACAGGACCCTTGCTCAAAATCCTTTTTCAGGATATTTGCCTGCGAATACAAAAAACAGGACGGACGGGAGAATATCAGCAAAATCATTAAATGTACGAAACACCACATCTGGAGTTCGAGCTTCTCCTCGTTTTTGGGTCATATCAATATCATTTACATCGGCAAGGAGAGGCAAAATAAAAAATTCCTTGCCACCCCGCCCGAAAGATGGTATAATCAAAGTTAGAAAATAATTTTTATGGGGGCTTTTTTGTGAAACTTACATTTCTGGGCGCGGCCCACGAGGTAACGGGCTCGTCGACGATGCTTTCTGCCTGCGGGAAGAACATCCTGATTGACTGCGGGCTTGAGCAGGGGCCCGACATATACGAGAACTGCGACTGCCCGGTAAATCCGGCAGACATCGACTGCATCCTGCTGACCCACGCGCATATCGACCATTCGGGGAAAATCCCCTATCTTGTGGCAAACGGCTACTCGGGACCGATATACTCGACCGAGGCGACAAGGCGGCTCTGCAGCATTATGCTGCTTGACTCGGCATATATTCAGGGGCTTGAGGCCGAGTGGCGGAACCGCAAGGCGGCGCGCGCGGGCGATCCCCCGTACACCCCGCTTTATACCATTGCCGACGTTGAAAAAACAATGCCGCTTTTCTCGACCTGCGGCTACGGAGAGCAGGTAAAGATAGCCGACGGTATTTGGGCGCGGTTTATTGATGCCGGACACCTGCTCGGCTCGGCCTCAATCGAACTGACGATTACCGAGGGCGGCAAAACCATTGTTCTGCTCTTCTCGGGAGACCTCGGAAATGTCGACCGTCCGCTGCTCCGCAACCCCGTAAAGCCCCGGTTTGCCGATTATGTCGTGATAGAGGGTACATACGGAGACCGCTCACACGGCGAGCGCCCCGACTACGTCGGCCAGCTCACCGAAATAATACAGAGCACGCTCGACCGGGGCGGAAACGTCGTTATCCCCGCGTTTGCGGTGGGGCGAACGCAGGAGATTTTGTATCTCTTAAGGATAATAAAGGAGCAGCAGCTCATAAAGGGGCACGGCGACTTTCCGGTCTGGCTCGACAGCCCGCTTGCCATCGAGGCGACCCACATATATACAGACGACATGACCGAATACTATGACGCCGAAACACTTGCGCTGGTCGAAGCGGGTATCAATCCGATAAGTTTCCCGGGGCTGAGGCTTTCGGTCACAAGCGATGAATCCAAACTGATAAACGAGGATAAAACCCCGAAAATAATTATTTCAGCCTCTGGAATGTGCGAGGCCGGCCGCATACGGCATCATCTGAAGCACAACCTCTGGCGGCAGGAGAGCACGGTGCTCTTTGTCGGGTACCAGTCTGAGGGCTCGCTCGGCAGGATATTACAGGACGGCGCCAAGACCGTAAAGCTCTTCGGAGAGAAGATTGCGGTCAAGGCCAGGATTGAGACCCTCAGGGGCATCAGCGCGCATGCCGACGTGGGGATTCTGCTTGACTGGCTCGGCAGCCTCAGCCCCGCGCCGCAACGTGTGTTTGTCAACCACTGCAGCGACGACGTCTGCGACGTTTTTGCGCAGACCATCTCGGACAGACTGGGATACAGGACCCTCGCACCCTACAACGGCGCCGAATACGACCTTGCGGCAGACCGCATTGTCGTACCCGGCAACATGGTTAAAATAAAGAAGGAAACCGCGACGGCAAGGAATCAGGCGGCCTTTGAGCGGCTGCTTCTGGCCGGGCGGCGGCTGCTCGAGGTGATAGAGAAAAACCGCGGCGGTGCCAACAAGGACCTGGCAAAGTTCACAGCCCAGATAAATGCGCTTTCCGACAAGTGGGACAAATGAAAAAGGGGCAAAAATCGTCTGATTTTTGCCCCGAATTGTTTTAAGCAAAGCGCCAGGCGGGTGTGAGCCGCAGGCGCCGAAATGTGCCCGCTCTTGAGAGCTTTTTACTGCCCTTTTGTCCGGAATACCAAAAGCTTGCTGAAAATATAATTCCCGATTATTACTATGACCGCCGCGGCAATCTTTGAGAGGACCTCGGCGAAGTTTGCGGTCCTGTCAAGTGCGACGACATAGACGCCTGACAGCCCGGGCCAGAGCGCTGCCAGCCCGTTGGTGCCAAGGAGGGTCACCATATAATCGAGCCCGAGGGTAAGCAGCCGCCCCCCGGCGAAGACCGCCAGTTGAGACATGACGCCCGCGCTCCTGTCGGCATCGGTGAATACCCATTTTCGGTTGGTAAAAAACGCAAAAAGCACCGCACAGACCCACTGTATGATCTGCGCCGCGGTATATATCCCTAAATATGCCGCGCTGGTCGTGTCGTCGGCGGGGATATCAAATATCGCCCGGCCGCCCCAGAGAAGCGCAAAATAGACCGCCCAGCCGACAAACGTGGTCAGCACCCCGAAGAAAAGGTAGCGGGCAATTTCCCCGTTAAGCCGGCCCGACGGCTCTTTTTTTATATCGCTCATTGTTTTGTGATTTTAAAGGTGGTGCCGGTCGGTGTGTCGGTGAGAATCACGCCCCGCGCGGCAAGCTCTGCGCGGATTTGGTCGGCCTTTGAATAATTCTTTGCCTTTTTGGCCTCGGCACGCTTGGCAATCAGGCGCAGAATCTCGGCGACAAACGGGTCGTCTGCCGCCGCTTGCTCTTTGGCTGCGGCGCGCTCCTCTGCCCGCAGCTTCTCGGCGGCCGGAATGAGGTCGAGCGAGAGCACGCGGTCAAAATCCGAAATGAGCGCCAGTTTGGTCGCCGGGTTGGTGTCGGCTTTGAGCACGTCGTATACCGCGGTGATTGCCAGCGAGATGTTGAGGTCATTGTCAAGCGCCGCGACAAACCCGGCGCGCAGCGACTCAAATGCCGCAGAATCAACCGCTTCGTCCTTTTCGGGAACAAGTGCGGCTATTCGGGAGATAAGCTTGTTGTAGGCCGTCTGGGCGTTGTCGAGGTTTTCCCACGAGAAGGCCAGTGACCTGCGGTAATGCGACCCGAGGCAGAAAAACCGGTAGGCCAGGGGGTTATATCCCTTTTCCTCGAGCAGCGAGACGGTGAGAAACTCGCCCGACGACTTGCTCATCTTGCCGGAAGAGCTGACCAGATGTGCTCCGTGAACCCAAAAGTTGCACCACTTGTGCCCGAGATAGGCCTCGCTCTGCGCAATTTCGTTTGTGTGGTGCGGGAAGGTGTTGTCAATTCCGCCGCAGTGGATGTCGAGCCGCCCGCCGAGATACTTCATGGCAATGCAGGAGCACTCGATATGCCAGCCGGGATACCCCAGCCCCCACGGACTTTCCCATTTGAGTTCCTGGTCCTCAAATTTTGATTTTGTAAACCAGAGCGCAAAGTCGGCGGGGTTTTTCTTGTTTTTGTCTTCGCCGACCCCCTCGCGCACGCCGACCGCAAGGTCCTCCTCCTTAAAGTCGAGGAAAACATGGTATTGCCCGAGCTTTGAGATATCGAAATAGACGTTCCCGCCGGCAAGGTATGCGTAGCCCCTGTCAATTAAGGCAGAGATGACCCTGATGAACTCGTCGATGCAGGAGGTGGCCGGAACTACAATATCGGGCTTTTTTATATTGAGCTTTGCGCAGTCGGCAAAAAAGGCGTCGGTGTAGAATTTTGCTATCTCCATCACCGACTTTTTCTCGCGGCGCGCGCCCTTGAGCATCTTGTCCTCGCCGGTGTCGGCGTCGCTGGTCAGGTGGCCGACGTCGGTGATGTTCATCACGCGCCGTACCTCGTATCCCGAGTAGCTCAGGTACTTTTCAAGCACGTCCTCCGTAATGTATGTACGGAGGTTGCCTATGTGGGCATAATGATATACGGTCGGCCCGCAGGTATACATGCGTACAACTCCGGGCTCGACCGGTATCAGCTCTTCTTTTTTCCGTGTCAGCGAATTGTAAATCTGCATACTGAGAATTTGACTTTCTTACAATTATTCCTCGGATATTGTGACATCTGGGGTAATGTTGCCGGAGGTCTCGCCCATCAGCTCGGAAAGGTCAAAATCCTCGGCATCACCATTGTTGCCGGCCTCGAAGGTGTCGGACGCGTTCTTTTTGCATCCGCAGACCGATTTGCAGATTGACTTTATATGCGAATATCCCGGAATTGAGATTGTCAGCTCACGCCCGCCCTCTTTTTTCGCAGACGGCCTGCAACCGACAAAGAGCAGGAGCGAGGCTATGCCCCATTCACCCTTTTCCTTGTCGCGCTTTACCGCCAGCGGGCAGAGGGCGACAAAGGCCAGCGCGGCAACAATCCATGCAAGAGCACTCTTCTTCTTTTTCTTAGGCGCACGGTATTTGCGGTACCACCCGTCACACATCTCATCCTACCTCCTTTAGGTAATATTACAGATATCGTCGGCCGCCTTGGCAATCTTCTCCGCGGCAACCTCTATTTCGTCGGCCGTGTTGACAACAATCACCCGGTCGTCGAGCAGGTCAAAGACCCGAAAATAGGCCGCCCGGTATTTTTCAAGCCTTTCTTTTGTTTCGTAAATGTCGGTCGTGGTCCGTCTCTGCAGGCGTTTAATGCAGGTGTCGGGGTCAAGGTCAAGGAAAATACAGAGGTCGGGGCGCCGGATCTCGGGGCAGTTGATATTCATCGCCACAACCCAGTCAAAATCGGTCTCGGTCCCCTGATATGCCAGTGACGAATAATAGTATCTGTCACAAATGACATCATATCCGTCGGATAGCATTTTGTTTATTCCCGAGACCGGGTTGACATTGTGGAAAATCCGGTCGAGCAGGAAAAGCGCCGCCATCTCACAGGGCGATCGTTGCGTGATTCCCGAGAGGGCGTCGCGCAGCATCCCGCCAAGCTGGGAATTTGTCGGCTCGGCGGTGACATGAGCTCGCCGGCCACGTTGGACAAGGTGTTCCTTCAGCAGGCCTATATGCTTTGTCTTGCCCGAGCCGTCAAGTCCCTCAAACACTATGAATTTTCCGGTTCTGTTGTCTTTATCGGTCATCTCAGCCTCGCGCCGCCCAAAGACGAATTTTACATCCTTCCATATTATGATTATAGCCTAATTTTAGTTCAATGTCAAGAAAAAACACCGACTGATATAAGTAAAGCAGGATTTCAAGGACAAAAAGATACCCGCCCTGCATAAAGCGCAGGCGGAAATATTTTTTATGGTTCAAAAATTATATCGCTGTCCTCGGATATCTCGCCCTCGCTGTTTGTAAATTTAACATTGCAGCGGTCGGGGTAGAGAGTAAAGGCCCCGCCCCAGAAAGGCCCGTCCTTGACAGGCATCGAGGCGCAGACGAGTGTGCAGGGTTGCCCCTTGTTGTCACGAGGACCGCCCACCGGACTGATAAAGCACTTGTGAACATGACCGCAGATCATAAGCTGGGGTTTTATATGTTCGCGAAGCAGTTTTGCCCAGTGTGTATAGGTGTCGATTTCAATATTGAAGGGCGGTTTGGGGGTGTATGTGAAGGGAATATGTACTATGACAATCCTGTTCTCAACACCCTCGGCGGCATATTCTCTCTCGCTTGAGGCGATAATCGACTCTATGTACTCGGTTTCGCGGCGGCGCAGGTCCTCGCAACAGATGGTATGTCCATATTCGGGATTGTCGTCGGGCTTATCCTCACCGCAGTCGAGAACCAGTCCCCAGAGCCTGCCAAGCCTGAATGAATAGTAGGTTCTTCCGTTGTCTGTCGGGGTGTGGTCGGCAAGCTTTTCGGCACAGACTCCGCGCATGTCATGGTTGCCGCGTGAGAAGACGACCGGAATTTCGCCCCCGGTTATCTGTGAGGCTATCTGGTGAATTGCGGAGAAATACTCGATTTTTCCGCTGTGGTTTGGAATGTCGCCGTTGAGTATCAAAAGGTCAAGCTTGCTCCCGAAGAATTTTCCGGCCGCGACCGGCTTCTCGACCTGATTGTGTGCGTCGGCAATGTGGTATATCCGTATCGGCGATGAAGTGACCGGGCGGAAGACCGAGGTGTAGCACTCGACCTCGCCGGGTTCGGTAAAATACGGCTTGCGCTCAGGCATCCTTCGGAAGCACACTGTATATTGCCTCTCGCGGTCGAGCTCCGACATCGGAACCGTCATGCGGTGGATGGTGGTATCCGAACGAAGGATTCCGCCTGAGTCGTCGTAATAATTCCGCTCGCCGACCCTCACCCACATGACACACTCGCAGGTGACCGGCACCATGATCTGACAGCTGTCCCGTATGGCGTAGACAATAGGCTTTGTAAGAAAAGCATCAGGAATGCTGTTCATGCTGACCCCCCATGTGAAAATTTCCGTTAGGCAAAGAGCTTTGCGCGTTCTATAACCCAAATATTATACAACTTACCGGCTTTTGTGTCAACCGATACGCTCAACCGATACGCAAGAGATTCGGGAACAAGCGCCGTACTTTGCATGACAGAACAACTCAGCGCTTTTGATAAAAACAACCTAATCGTCCACATTTGGATGATATAAGTCCGATTATTCGTTAGCGAATATTGGAGGTAGAGAAAAAGTATAATAACCTTTAAAGATGTCTGATGAGGAAGAGGACAAACTCACATTTGAAGCTGTTTTTGCTCTTTTTACCCTTTGTTGTAATACATCAATGTAATCCTGCATTTTTAATTTTGCCTCTTTTTGCCGAAAAACAGTTGCTTTTTTTGCATCGGGCGGCTATAATTGCAGGTGAACATAAAACCGCGAGGTGACGGAACACATGTTTATAGCTGTGGACTGCGGGGCCACCAACATGCGCTGCCGGCTGTTTGACGGGAAGGTGATTCTCGACGAGATCCGCCGGGAGGCCGGAGCCCGCAATACCGCCTTTGAGGGAACCTCCGCCCCCCTCAAAGCCGCGCTTGTCTCCTCTATAAAAGAGCTGCTCGAGCGCAACTCGCTGGAGGAGAAGGAAATTGAAGCAATCCTCTCCTCGGGGGTCCTTGCCTCGGACATGGGCATATATCAGTTGCCCCATGCCAGAGCGCCGGCCGGCGTTGCGGAAAGCGCCGCCGCCGCACGGCTTGTGGTGATGGAGGAGATAACCAAAATCCCGATTTTATTTATTCCCGGTGTAAAGACGTTGCCCGACCCCGACGAGCGCGACGAGGATAAAAAGATCTTTTTGCGCGACTCGATGAGCGGCGAAGAGTGCGAGACATACGGGATAATGGCCCAGCTCGGCCTTAGCGGGAATTTCATCATAACCCTGCCCGGCTCATACAACAAGGCTATCGAGGTTGACGGCACCGGCAGAATTGTGTCGATTCTAACCGGAATGTGCGGCGAGTTTATCGCCGCCATATCAGGGCACACGATTCTGCGATATTCTTTGCCCCGGCCGGTGATAAGGACGATAATCCCCGAGAAGCTCACATGGGGCTTTGACTACTGCTCGCGCCACGGCGTCTCCCCCTCGCTAATCAAGGCCCGCATGGTGCAGACTCTCGGCGACTGGAATTGCGACGAGGCGGCGAATTTCTTTGTCGGCGCCCTGCTGCGCGACGACATACTCACAGCAAAAGAAACCTGCCGCCAAGAAACCCGCGACATAAAAGTAATAGTCGGAGGCGGCAGGCCGTTGCGCTCAATTTTCGTCATCCTGCTCGGGCATGCCGGAGTTGAGAACATTGTCGAGGTCGACGACGAGACGGCGCGGCGTGCGCCGGCAGTCGGTGCCCTTTGTGTTTATAAGGAGTATCTTGCCCGTCACCGCGGATAGATTACATACAGGCCATATAGAAGGCCGCGCTTCCGATTGTCGGAAGCACGGCCTTTCTGTATTACAGGTCGTAATACGCCTCATATTCGGCGGGGTGGGTTATCATATTGATCCGCATTGCCTCGCTGCGCTTTTTTTTGAGCCAGGTCAAAATCAGCTCCTTTGGGAAAACCCCGCCCTGTGTGAGGTATTCGTGGTCGGCCTCAAGCGCGTCAAGCGCCTCATCAAGGCTTCTCGGCAGCGACTTTATTTTGGCTTTTTCTGCTTCGGGCAAATCATACAGGTTGAAGTCAAACGGCCCCCAACCCTGTTTTGAGGGGTCTATTTTCTTTATTATACCGTCAATTCCGGCCATAAGAATCGCGGCATAGGCGTAATAGGGGTTGCAGGTAGCGTCGGGGCTTCTGAGCTCGAAGCGCTTCTGGTCGGGCGCCTTCGCGTATGCCGGAATTCTTATCACGGCGCTTCGATTGGAGGTGGCATACCCGAGGGTCACCGGCGCCTCAAATCCGGGAACCAGCCGCTTGAAGGAGTTGGTAGAGGGGTTTGTGAGGGCGCAGAGCGAGGAGGCGTGCGTGAGCAGTCCGCCGATAAAGTTCAGCGCGGTTTCGCTGAGCTGTGCATAGCCCTTTTCATCGTAGAAAATCAGCTGTCCGTCCTTGAAAAGGTGCATGTGCACATGCATACCGTTTCCGGCCTCGTTGTAGAGCGGTTTCGGCATGAAGGTCGCGGTCCTGCCGTCCTTGAGCGCGGCATTTTTTACGACATATTTCAGTATCATGGTCTTGTCGGCCATCTCGGTCAGTTCGCCCGTCTCGACCTCGACCTCCACCTGGCCCGAGCCGCCGACCTCATGATGGTGGTACTTGACCTTGACGCCGTACTTTTCAAGCAAAAGGCATATCTTGCTCCTCAAGTCGTATGTGATATCGTGTGGAAGGTCGGCGTGATACCCCGCCTTGCGGTCGATCTTAAAGCCCTTGTTGTCGGCCGACTGGCAGCCGGTGTTCCATGAGGCCTGCCTTGTGTCGACCTGAAAGGAGACCTTGTTCCCCTCGGTCTGATAATTTACGTTGTCAAAGAGGTGGAACTCAAACTCCGGGCCGATTATCATCTGATCGGCGATGCCCAGCTCGCGCATGTACCTCTCGGCGTTTTTGGCCACATTTCTCGGATACTGGTCGAAGGGGCGGTTGTCGGGCAGGTCGATTACCATGATGTCGCCTATCATCGAGAGGGTCGGTACCTCGGCAAATTCGTCGATTATTGCCGTGGATAGAATCGGGACAAAAACCATGTCGCTCTTCTCGACCTTTGCATAGCCGTAGTTTGAGCCGTCAAACCCGATACCGGTCTCGAGCAGGCGCTCCTCAAAGCGCACCTCGGGTATTGTCAGATGGCGCCAGCGGCCGTCAATGTCGACCATTTTAAAGTCGATCATTTTAATCTGGTTTTCGGCACAGAATTCCTTTGCTTCCTTGAAACTGCTAAACATCGTCATCTCCCCTGTATGTTTTTTGTTGTAAAAACAATTACCGAGATTAAATTTTGGTTTATTATACACCCCGCCCGAGCTTTTTTCAAGTCGGCAGGCAAATTTTATCAGGCCGCCTGCCTGCGTGAAAAGAAATGTAGTCCCATCTGTGTTTCGGCCGGTTCGGACAAATGTAATTGCACTGCTGAAGTCCATTACAAACTACGCAAAAAGGCCGCATCAGCCTGATGCGGCCTTTTGTATTCTTGTGGAGTAAAACCTCTGAAAACGCAGTGTTTTCGGGAGTTTTTGTTAAAATTACCGTCTTTTCTTCCTTTGCATCATGACTATTACAGCGGCAGACACTGCTGATATGAGGCCAACTTCCGGACCCAACACCGATTTGCAGCTCTTTTTGGTGCCGTCGGTGGATGCTTTCGTTGTATCCCTGGCTGTTGTGGTCCCGTCGGACTGAGGCGGTGCGGTGGTTTCCTCATAAGTTGTAATATCGTCGACCGGGGCGGTTGTGGTCTCATCGGGTTGAGCCGTTGTGGTCTCTGCCGGCGTGGTCTCGGCTGGCTTGTATTCGGTGGTACTGACAGCAGCAGGTTTTGTCAGGTCGACAGCGGCCGCAAGCTCGCGGGCGTCATAGTAATGATAGGAGCTGAAACCGTCCCCCCAGAAGGTTGTGATGATTATCGGATATGTGGCCGAGTCAATACCGGTGTTTGCGGCAAATGCGTCTCCGAGCTTTGATATAACAGAACCAACATTGCTCAGAGTAAACTCGGTTCCTTTTTCAAGCGAGGGGTTTATGACTGCGGTGTTTGTCTGGCAGCCGGCAAGGTAATAGCAGTTTTCAACCGATTCAATCGCGCTTTGGGTCGGGTTTCCGACCGTTGCCGAAAAACAGCACTTTCCTGTCAGCTGCCCGAAGGTAATGCTGTTTACGACCGGGCAGTTGTCCTTCTGGTAGTGCCCGACAATCCCGCCTGCCGAGCCGTGGGAATCACTGTCGGTGCAGGGCTCGGCGATTATGTCTCCGTAGTTGATGCAGTTGAGTATGCAGTATTCGGCTCCCGTGTTGGTCTGCTGTGTTCCGGCTATGCCGCCGGCGCGGTTATGGGCAATTGTTATCGAGGTGTAATTGACGCAGTTCTGTATCGTCCCCAAATCACGGTTCTGGCCGGCAAGCCCGCCTACATGATACGCAGCCTTAATCGAGCCTGCCGTCGAGCAGTTTGTTATCGTTCCGTAGTTCAGCCCGCTGATCATTCCGACATACTGCGCTACCGGGTTGTTTATCGTGCCGTAAACATGGCAGTTATCTATTATGCCGTAGTTCACCCCGCATATCGCGCCGACGTTGTCATACTGCACATCCTTTGCGGTTATTGAAAAATTATACAGGCAGAGGTTTTTGATAGTCCCTTCGTTTTGCATGAACAGGCCGCCGACTCGGTTCATATATGACTCGCAGGACAGATTCATGATGATAAAGCCGTTGCCGTCAAGAACCCCCTTGAACGGGTCGGTGCCAATAGAATCCCATTCAAAGCCGGTAAGATCAATGTTTTGGGTAAGATAATAGTTGCCCGACAGGTTTTTGCCTATGTCGGCCAGCTCCTGCGGCGTGGATATCGGTATCCACTCCTCCGCAGCACTTGCCGGCAGCAATGTGAGAGACCAGAATATAAGTAAAGCCGATATAATTACAGGTATTAATCTTTTCATCTTTCAAGCCCCCCATGTTTTATTTTGGCAATCAAATTATAGCAAACAACCCCCGCATTGTCAAACCAGGCCGGGTCGGGAGGGCTTTATAAATGATATATCATTTTTGTGTAATGCTTTGCGGGCAGACTGCAATTCTGTGGAATTTAACAAGCAAAATAAACAAAAATAAGCCTGGTTCACAAAATATTAACAAAAAATTTCAATATCAGCAAACAATTAAATACAATTCGGTAATATTATGTTCACATAATCCGCCCGATTTGGTTTATTATTATAATGCCGGCAAGCAGCGGGGGTGTTTGATTGATATAACAAAATCAATTGAGAGGAGCCGTTGAGAAGCCCTCGACAAGGGTGGGTGCAATTGCCAGCGACTCACATTCGGCGGCAGGCTTGCCCTCCATGCGCTCACACAAAAGCCGCACCGCATGGGCGGCGATTCCTTCGGCATCCTGATGTATGTGCGTCGGCTCCTCGGCGGGATTGCCGAGCAGTCCCGAGCGGTCAACCGCAATGACCGAAACATCGCCGGGACAGCTTTGGCCGGCGGCGCTCAGCTCACCGCGCAGGATATTCCATGTGTAGGCGTTGAGGCAGATATAGGCGGTGGCCAGCCGCTGGCGAACAATGTCGCGCAGCCTCTGCATCTCCTCGGGGCGCCTCATTTCGGTGATTATAAGGGCGGGATTGACCATTATATTCCGGTCGGCCATGGCGCCGAGAAAGCCCGAGATCCGGTCGGTCAGCGAAATTGTGTAGCTTGAGTTGTGCGAGCAGAGGGCGATTTTGGTATGTCCGCGGTCGGCAAGATAGTATACCGCAAGCCTGGCTGCCATTTTATTGTCGGTCTGTACACACGGAATACCGAGACCGGGCAGATCATGGTCTACAAGCACTAGCGGAAATGACGCCTCGCTGAGCGATATAAGCTTACGGTTATATGCCCCCAGACTGCAGGGATAAATTAAAATCCCCGCGGTCTGCCCATCCGAGAGAAAGCCTATTATGTCTTCTTCTGTTGCAAGGTTGTTTTCGGAGTAATAAAGAGAGCAGATAAGCCCCCTTTTCCGGGCTTCGGCAATTGTGGCCTGAGCAAGATATGCCGAGTAGGGTGTGAGAACCCGCGGGAGTACAAAGGCGATATTTCTTCTTACACCGGCAGGGGGTTCGGGCGGATAGGCCACAAAGCTGCCGCGGCCCGACTTGCGGGTTATCTTCCCTTCCGCGGCAAGGCGCGACAAGGCGTTTACCGCGACAATCCGGCTGACCTTATACATCTCCGACAACTCCCTCTCGGTAGGCAGCTTGCTGCCGGGGCGAAGTTCGCCTGATTCTATCTTTTGGCATATGTCGTTTATGATTTGCCGGTATTTCGGTGTCGTCTTCATATATGCTCCATTGATATGTTTTATAAATTATTATATCATTTTGAGCGATGATTTGCAATTTTTTTATATTCCTTTTAGTGTAAAAGTGTGCTATAATTGAGGTAACCGATGAGTGTCAAAATCAAGGTAATGTCCTTCAATCTCAGGATGAACACCCCGAAGGACGGCATCAACGCTTTCCCAAACAGAAAAGAGCGGATTCTTGAAATGATTGCTCGGGAATCCCCCGATATTATCGGTTTTCAGGAGGTGACAGACGAGGCACGCCTCTGGCTGAGGGAGACGCTGGGCGATTACATAATTGTCGGCTGCGGGCGCATGGCCGACCTTCACGGGGAGGCTGTCCCGATTGCATATAAAAAGGACCTCTTTGAGCTTCTCAAATACGAGGTCCTCTGGCTTTCCCCGGCGCCAAATATACCCGGCTCGCGGTTTGAGAATCTCGGCCAGAGCCGCTGGCCGCGGATTTTCACGGCGGCGTATCTAAAGCACAATGACAAAAGCGGCATTTTCCTTGTCTGCAATGCCCACACAGACCATCTAAGCGCCGCCGCGCGGCTCAAATCCGGCGAGCAGATTGTCGCCTATCTTTCGGCCTTCGGAGGCAGGGCTATACTCACCGGCGACTTCAACGCGCCGCCCGACGCCGAGGAGATAAAGGTTATCACCCAAAACAAAGAATTCCCGCTCAAGGATACAACGGCAGGAATCGGCAGCACATATCACGGGTTCGGCGAGCTTTCGGGGGACAACAAAACCAAGATTGACTATATCTTCACAAACTTTGAACATGTCGCCGCCGAAAGTCACACGGTACCCGACCCGCACGAGGGCGGCATCTGGTACTCGGACCACCACGCGGCGGTGTCAAGCATAATTATAATGGAGGAGGGACAGGGCTATGAAAAAACCGGTTAAAAGACTCGCGCTGATTGTGGCTTTGGCAATAATCTGTTCTCTTGCAGCCGCCTGCACGAACAACAGGGATGACGGCGGCGGAACGTCAAAGGTCGGGGACAACACAGATAATACGGTTACCACCCCGGACGAAAGCAGTGATTACCTGCGCGACAATCTTCCGGACGACCTCAACTTTAACAACCAGACGGTCAATATCCTTTACTGGAGCGACGTTGAGCTTCCCGAGTTTTTTGCCGACGGGGAACCCGGCGACATAGTAAACGATGCGATATATCAAAGGAACCTTGAGACCGAGGAGAGAATCGGGGTAAAGCTTAATTTCATCGGTCAGCCCGGCCGAAATACCGCCCTGAACGACTATACGAATAAAGTCGGTAACAGCATTGCGGCGGGTGACCGTGAATTTGACATAATGGCCGCCTACAGCCAGACGGTTGCCAACCTGGCCTACAACGGCTACTGCTCCGACCTGTCGGACACGCCATACATTGACCTTGACATGCCCTGGTGGCCGGCAACGCTTACAAACGAGGCCACTGTTGGAGGGAAGCTTTATTTCGTATCGGGCGACATTTCGACCAACGTGCTTTATTTCATGTACGCGACCTTCTTCAACAAGGACCTCATCGCACAATTCGACCTTGAAAACCCCTATGAGCTGGTTGCCGAAAACAAGTGGACACTTGACAAATACATAGAAATGTGCAGTGGGCTTTACACAGACCTCAACGCCAACGGTACCAAGGACTACGGCGACAGGTTCGGAACCATAATTCCCTGGCTTTCGATTGACGCCTTTTTCTACGGTTCGGGACTTAGAACCACCGACAAAAACAGCGACGGAACGCTGATAATCTCCCCGAGTTACTCAAGCGAAAAGGCAATAGACCTTGTGGTCAAGCTTAACGGCATCCTCTTCGGCAGCGACGACGGCCTCTGGATGAGGGAGGACACCGGAACAATAAACGAACAGTTCTCAAACGGCCTGGTGCTGCTCTTTACCCAGCGCACCAAGGATGCTTTCTTGAACTTCTCGAAGGCAAGCGACTTGAGCTTCGGTGTCGTGCCGGTGCCCAAATATGATTCGACACAGGAAAATTTCATTACCTGCGTCGGAAATCCCTTCACGCTCTATTCGGTAGCCATCAATATCAGGGATATGGACCTGGCAAGCGCGACGCTCGAGGCGCTGGCATCGGCGGCCTACCGGACGACTACCCCCGCGATATTTGAGGTTACGCTCAAAATCAAGTATTCGGAAGATCCGACCGCGGCGGGCATGTATGACCTTGTCCGCGAGGGAGTTGTGTTTGACCTTGGCAGGATTTACGGAATGGTCCTCGACAACCTTACCCAGACAAGATTCCGCAACCTTGTGGGGTCCGGCTCGACCTCCTGGGCAACCGAGTACGCAAGCTTTCAGAAAGCGCTGGGGCGCCTGCTCGACTCGCTCAACAATAAGCTGGTCAACTGAGCCGACTCGAAAGCAGTACTATTTCGACCTGTTGTCGTCACCCCGGGTTATATAACCGGTTGTGGCTTCAACAGGTCTTTTTTACACATATTACTTGAAAAATCATTTACGGCGGGGTATAATGAAGTTACATAATAAGGAGGAAAAGCCAGAGAGCATTGTGACTTGAGATGAGTGTGTATATGAGATTTCCGGGCGGGCGCAAAAAAGCCTTTACAATGAGCTATGACGATGGCGTGGAGACTGATGTCAGGCTCATTGAAATTATGCAGAAAAACGGCCTTAAGGGGACCTTCAACATCAACAGCGGCTTATTTGCACCAGAAGGCACAGTTTATCCCCCGCAGCAGTTTCACCGCAGGATGAGCCGCTCGGCGGCATATGATACATATGTCAACAGCGGCATGGAGATAGCCTGCCACGGGCTCACTCACGCCAACCTCGAGCAACTTACGCCCGAGCTTGCCACCTACGAGGTCCTGCGCGACAGGGAAAACCTCGAGGATATGTTTGACAGACAAATTCGCGGCATGGCGTATGCCTATGGGCGGTTCAATGACAATGCCGTCGAAACCCTGAAAAGATGCGGAATAGCCTATTCGCGAACGGTTATCTCAACAAACAGCTTCGATATCCCCGGCGACTGGCACCGGCTCCCTGCAACATGCCATCACAACTCGGATCAACTGACAGCCCTTGCCAAAAAGTTTCTCGAAAAATCCCCGAGCGGCGACCCCTGGCTCTTCTACCTCTGGGGGCATAGCTATGAGTTTGAGCGGGACAACAACTGGAACCTGATTGAGGAGTTTGCCTCATATATCGGCGGGCAGAGCGATATCTGGTACTGCACGAATATCGAATTGTACGACTATGTTGCGGCATACAGGGCGCTGAAGTTCAGCGTCAACGGCAAGATTGTCTTCAATCCAACGGCAATACCCGTTTGCTTTGAGATGAAGAATAATAAGATTTATACAATATCGCCCGGGGAAACCATCAAAATTTCTGATTGATTTTCGGGCAAATACCGAGGTGTTGACATGAAAATCGAAGTAGCGGCGCATCGCGGCAATATGGCGCTCTTCCCCGAAAACACGCTCCCGGCGTTCCGCTCGGCGTGTGAGATCGGCGTTGACATGATAGAGCTCGACCTTCATATGACAAAGAACGGCGAAATAGTAATCGCTCATGACAGCGATTTTTTGCGCACCGCCGGCAACCCCGGGAAAATACATGAGATGACCCTGGCCGAAATTAAAAAAATCGATGTCGGCAGAAAGCGCGGGGAGGAATTTGCCGGTTACAGTGTTCCGACACTTGAAGAATTTCTTGATCTGATGAAGCAGATCGGGCAGAATGTGGCCTTCAATTTTGAATTCAAGGACTATATTCACGTGCTTGGCAGCGAGTTTGCGTGTAAAAGCGCCGACCGCGCGATAAAACTTATTGATGAGTACGGGCTCTGGGACAGGTCTGTTGCCAACAGCTTTGACGGCAGGTTGCTTGAATACATAGAAAAGAAATACGACGGCCGCTTCCGCCTGCATAGTTTCTACCCGTATGAAATCGGGGGCAATACCAAAGCAAGGCTCTACTGCGCCTGCCTATTCAATCAGCGTCTGGTCAACAATAAATGGGTGCGCGGCGACTCTCCAGTAAACCCCGCCGAGGATTTTGAAAGAGTGAAGGCCGACGGTATTCACCCGTGGGTGGGTGCCGGGGTGCGCACCGAAGCCGACGTTTTGCTTGCGGTCGAGCGCGGAGCAGAGTTATTTACAAGCAACGATCCTGCCGGGCTCATCGAAATTCTGAAAAAGCACGGTTTGAGGTAAAAATATGGGCAAATACGGAATACTTCTGACCACATTTGCAAGCAAAGAGCAGGCAGAGCCTGTGATAGAGGAAATTATCAAATGCAGGCTCGCAGCGTGCGTTCAGGAAATTCCGATAAAAAGCCACTACATATGGAAGAGCGAACTTTGCCACGAGGACGAGGTTTTAGTGCTGTTCAAAACCAAAGAGGAGCTGTATATTGAACTTGAGCGAAAACTCCTTGAGCTTCATCCGTATGATACGCCCGAAATCCTGTTTTTTGATGCAGAAAAAGGGAGCGCCGCATATTTGTCTTGGATTGATGAGCAGACACGCAGGATATAAAGCACATCGAACACACAAAATTCTTCAGAGGGTTAAAATTAAACCTATATGGCTCTGCAATGGGATTATTGATTACGCTTGACAATATTATGTAACTGGTATAATATTTATAAAGAGCAATCCACTCGGGACAATTATTTATCTGAAAGGGAAAGGAAGGGGCCATCTATGAAAGTCAGGGTAGCGGCTTTAATTCTGATTCTACTTTTGCTTGTCGCTGCAGCCGGCTGCACGACGAACAACGAAACAAACAACGACACCAGTGTCCCGGCAGCCTCAGATACCAACGAGGAAACCACAACCGACAATACCCCGGTATTCCCGGATGCCGACTACGGCGGAGCAGATTTTGTCGTTTACGCAAGGTCCTCGTCCGCCGGTTCCTATCCCGGGATGCATATCGTCAGCGACAATGTAGTCGACACAATGTCCGAAGCGGTTTATCTGCGCAACCTTGCGGTCGAGGAGAATTACAGTGTAAAAATATCTACAATTGAAGAGAGTAATCCGTACGAAAAAATCCGTACATATCTTCAATCAGGGGATGTCCCCTTTGACCTTGTGCTCGACCGGCGCAGCTATCTGGGGCCGCTCGCACAGGAGGGCTGCTTTTATAATTTCAACAGCCTTGAACATGTGGATTTTACACAGAAATACTGGGATGCAAACTGCGCTCGTGACTACGAGGTCGCCGGCAAGCTCTTCTTTATGGCCAACGATGTCAGTGTGAGCAATCTTGCCGGAGCGCGCTTTTTCTATTTCAACAAGCAACTGATAGCAGACTACAACCTTGAGAATCCCTATGATCTGGTACATAACAACAAATGGACGCTCGACAAATTTCTCAGCATGGTTCAGTCGGTCTCAACCGACAACGGCGACGGAGTATGGAACGCCGAGGATACCTACGGATTGCTGGCCGAGGAGGGCGCTTCAAACGGGAACATCATGCACCTTCTGGTGGGCTGCGGCATCAAATTCATCGAGACAAATCCCGACGGTACGCTGACCACCAATGCATACAACGAAAAGACTCTGGATATCATGTCAAAAGTGGCGAGCGTGCTGCTCAACAATAATTATTCAATCACATATCAGCAGGCCTCAGCAGGCGCCGACACCTCGAATTTTGCAAATATATATGACTACGGCCGCTCGCTCTTCACACAGGACCATTTCCTCTTTATTCAGGGCAACATGGGAATTGCCCATCAATTCAAGGACATGAAATCCGACTACGGCGTGCTGCCCAATCCCAAGTATGACGAGACTCAGGAAAGCTATTATCACAAGATGGACAAATACTCGCTTATCTGGGCGATACCCAACTGCGACATGGACTACGACAGGGTGGGCATCATCATGGAGTACTGGGCATATCAGTCGAGCCTGACGGTCATGTCGGCGTATTATGAGATTACAATAAAAACAAAGCGGGTTCACGAGGAAACCGCCTCGCAGATGCTCGACCTTATAAAGAGCACCATTTTATACGACATCTCAGAACCCTACGGCACCAATATTGCAAGCATTCTCTACAACGGCTACACCACAGGTAACCTGGCCTCAACTTGGTCGTCAAGCAAAAAAATTATCGACCAGGCGCTTACAGAACTGTACGACAGAATGAAGAATCTCGATTGATTCAATCGAGTGCAGGGGACGCGGCGGCCTGCTCTCCTGCCGCCAATTGATAAAAAAAAATATACCCCCGGACACACCGGGGGTATTTATATGCTTGATATGAAAGCAACCACGCCTGAGCCGTTTTTCCTCTTTATTTAAGCCCTATCTGCCTTGATTGTTTTCAATCATATTAATCAGTTTCTTTATTTCAATCTCAGCAATCTTAACACCAGTCTTATAAACAGATGCGAAATTCGAAGAGCCTTCGAGCGCCAGCTTTTTAAATCCCGACATTACCTTGCCGTAATCAAGAAGGGTTGCGATATCGGGAGCCTTTGCGGAACTGAGAATCAGAGAAAGGGTTTCGACAGAATCGCTGTCGGTCATGTACCTGTATGTAAGCACGTTTTCATAGAATGCCGGCGTCAGAGTGTTTACCGACTCCCTGCCCATGGCCGAGAGAATAAGCGACGAGCGTTCAAGGTCCTGACTGGCGGGGACGCAAACCACCACCGCGTCATTCAATACGCAGCAATATTCGCTCTGGCTTTCATCGTAAAGCGGCATGGGCAGAACCGCAAAGGTCAGGTTGGTGTTTGCGTATTTTAAGCGTTCCGAAACTATCAGCTCTTCGGCGTAGAAAAGCGCCTGATTGTTATTGAACATTTTAAGAGCCGTCTGTGCGTGGGATAAGCCGGGCATATTGTGGCCGATATCGTCGTCGGTGCTGTATGCTATGTTGCCGCTGTGGAAAAGTTCAATAATTTTATCAAGCGCATCCTGCGTGTACTCGGGTGTCATGACCCACTGCGGATATCCCTTATCGTCAAGAATTACAACATTTTTTCCGAAAGCGTAGAACAAGGCTTTTGCGGTCGATTGATTTACAAGAATACCGTACCTGTCCTCATAATTCCAAGTATTGTCTGTGCTTGAGGGAACATTTTTGCACAGCTCCATCAGTTTGTCGACAGTCCATTTTTTGTTTCTTACAAGGTCATAAAGATTCTCGGAAAAACCGAAATCCTCATACATATCAAGGTTTGCAAACACGCAATAAGGATAGAAATTGTCGCTGATTATTATGTCCCCGGTGCCGAAATACTTTGCCTTGCCGATGGAGAAATCCTCCATTATGTCATAGTCCCACCACACATATTCCTCTTTGTAATACGGCATATCATAGTAATCGGCACAGATGCCTTCAAGTGCTATAGAGGTTACCATTGCAATCGGCGAGCAGAAGGCATCGTAGTTCTTTTCCCCGGCAAGATGCTCATTCTTGATGGTCTTTGACACGGTGCTGCACCATTGGAGCACAGAAACAATATTGACATTATATTTTTCTTCAACAGCAAGATTGCGCTGAAATACCGCTGAATCTATTACATCTCCCGAATCAAACTCTACCGCTATCTCATTGTGCATGAAATGCCCGTCGGGATGCTGTTCGGGCCAGAGCACCTTGAACTCGTATTCACCAAGGTCTTGAACATCAAGCTCGGGCAAGACGGTAGTTTCCTCGGTATCGGCTTGTGTGGTCTCTGCCGACAGATTGGCTTGAGTTGTCGTGGTTTCGTCACTCTCATCCCCGCCGGTCGAACACGAAACAAAAAGGATTGATAAAACAAATAAGCCGGATAATAAAGCGATAATTCTCCTGACACTCATATTCCAACCTCTCCCTGTAGTTGAATTCTCTTTGTGAATCGCGGTTATATAACACTGTCCGGGACCATGCGTGCATTGTCATAGAATAAAACCTTCGTTGGCCGGCTTTTACCTGAACTCGGGCAGATATTCTTTGGTGTTCTCAAACATTATGTCAAACAGCTGCCGCCTCTGCCGCATGTCAAGTCCCGTGAGCAGATGCCCCTCGGCAAAAACTTTGTACGCATACTCCTTATCGCGCGAGCAGGCGGCATCAATTGCACGGCTGTTTTCTTCGGCCGTGCGGCTGACATAAGGGTAAATACTCTCCGGGATATTCCCCGACTGCACGGGACTTAGCATATTTGCCCGGAATGTCGCATTTGTTTCAACAATCACCCCCGGCTCAAGATTCGGTATCTGGCCGACATTCGGCAGATTTACGTTGGTGATAAGCGTATCAAGCCCGAGCAGGGCCCTCATCTGCAAAACCCCCTCTTCGCCCGATTTGTGCAGCACAAACTTTTCTTCTCCCGAAAGCAGCCTTTTGCTCTTGGCAATCCGCTTCTCGCGGTCTGCCCGGCGCCATGATACCGGCGTCAGTTCAAACATCCACCTCTCAACCGCCTCGGGCGATGAGAGATAATCATCCTTATCCAAAAACTCCGCCAGATGACGGTCTCCGGCGGCGGCAATATACCCGAATCGCCTGAAAAGGTCGAAACGCACGCGCGCTCCCGAACCGAAAGGACTGTTGCTCCGGCTCTCGGCCGTTCGGGTATAATATCCGGTTTTATAATATTTGTCGACAAACTGCCGGTATACCTCAAACAGATCTATATTTCGGTACTGTGCTTTCGTAAACCAGGTAAAATGATTTATTCCGACTACGTTGACGCAGATTTCACGTCGTGCGGCGTTTTTTATCCCGCATACGTCGTCAAGAGCATTACTGAGCAGTTTTTGAGTCCCGAATACCTCATGACAGCACCCGAAAGCTTTGATTTCGGGAAATTCGCGGTAAAGCGCCCCGATACATACCGCCATAGGATTCGTGTAGTTAATCACCCAGGCATCCGGGCAGCATTCTTTTATTTTCCTTGCAAAAAACTGCATCATCGGAACCGTGCGAAGCGCTCTGAAAAACCCACCCGGACCGGTCGTGTCGCCGACCGGCTGATAAATGCCAAACTCCTCGGGCGCGTGTACGTCTGATTCCATTTCCGTAAGTGTCCCGGGCAAAATAGAGATTATTACAAAATCAGCACCGCCGAGCGCTTCTTCTATGGTTCTGACGGCGGTATATCTCCATTTTTCACTGTCTATCCTGTTGCCTATTATCTCGTTGTACCTGGCCGCTTCAAAATCTATATCATAGAGATATACTTCCCCCGACATATCGTTGGCCTGTGCAAGATCGTTCATCAGCGTCCATGCCCAACCCCGGGAACCGCCGCCTATGTATGCAATTTTGATATTTACTACTTTGTTATCACAATACTCCATTGCAAAACCTCTTCCTGTTTAATGATTATAATTCAGGCGCAAACAAATGTATATAACATTATTGTGAATTTTTTTAAAATGTTGTAATTTATTGCGATTCTTATTGCCATGAAGCTGTTCTTTTAATATAATTAAGTCAAGAACAGACAGGGGGTGTGGTTTTGTCGCAAACCGCATTTGTTTTGACAAAAGACTTTTATATCGAAAAGTATACATTGAAAACCCCTCAGAAAATAATGCATTATCATCCGTCCAACGAAATCTACTATATTATCGAGGGCGAGCGCGAGTATTTTATCGAAAGCAGCTTCATGAAGGCTGCAAAGGGCGACTTTGTTTTTGTCCCGCAAAATCTGCTCCACCGGACCGACGGCAAGGGAGCAACACGAATCCTGATATATTTTTCAAATGAATTTCTCGGGCATTTCTTTTCCGATAAGATAATTGATACAATAATGTCGGGGTTTTGCCCCAGGGTGTTCCGGCCCGACGAGGAGACCGGCAAAAAGCTGAGCGCAATAATCTATAAAATACTATTTGAGTATACAGGCAACACCGCAAAAGGTGCAGAGCAGAATTATCCATACCTTGCCTGCCTGCTTTTTGAGCTGCTCTTCACTATTTCAACATCAAAGAACACATACATCGGTGAGGTTTCGGACAACCGGTTAAACCTCATTGTACGATACATAAACGAAAATTTCCGACACATAACATCGGCTGATGAGCTGGCCGAAAAATTCTTTATATCGAAATATCACCTCTGCCACATTTTCCCCGAAAAACTCGGCGTCCAGTTGATTTCATACATAAACATGGTAAAAATACGCGAAGCCTGCCGCCTTATCGACACCGGCAAATATAAAATCACCGAAATAGCTACGCGCTGCGGCTTCAATTCCTCGTCGTATTTCAGCAAGGTCTTCAGAAGGGAAATGGGTATGAGCCCGCAGGAGTACCGGCGGCTAAAACAAAAATAATAGGGAGGAGAACAAATGTTTCCTGCAGAGTACGAGCTTTGTCTGATGCGCAAAACAACGCCGTCTTTGCGCTATTCCGAAAACGAGGATTTTCTCAAATGGCAGAAAAATGCCCGGGCAAAGCTCGGCGAGCTTCTCGGGCTTGAGAAAATTGAAGTGTGCGAGCCGCTTGTTTGCAATTTTAAGAAAACCGGGGAGCAGGCCTTTGACGAATACACCTTTTCGGTTGAAACCGAGCCCGGCTTCCTTGTTCCCTGCCACTTCTGCCTGCCGCAGAACGCAAAGGCAAAGAACCCGCTGGTCATCTGCCTGCAGGGTCACACCACCGGGGCGCATATTTCTCTGGGGCGGGCGGTTTATCCGGGAGACAATGAATATATCAAGGGCGGCGACCGGGACTTTGCGCTTCAGGCACTACGCGAAGGATATTGTGCGCTTGTCATTGAAATGCGCGGCTTCGGCGCCCTGGGCGGCACTCCGAAAGGTCCTGCCTGCCACATACCGGCAATGACCGCGCTGCTGCTCGGAAGGACGATAATCGGCGAGAGGGTTTGGGACGTCTCGCGCGTGCTCGACGCAACATTGAGCCGCTTTGATTGCATTGACCCCTTAAACATATACTGCATGGGGAACTCCGGCGGCGGGACGGTTACGTTTTATGCCTCCTGTATTGACGAGCGCATAACTCTTGCAATGCCTTCCTGCTCGGTGTGTACATACCGCGACTCGATTGCCGCGATAAGGCACTGCGTCTGCAACTTCATCCCGAAAATTGCAGAGCATTTTGATATGGGAGATCTTGCAGGACTTATCGCCCCGCGAAAGCTGGTTGTCGTTCACGGAATAAATGACGAAATTTTCCCGAGGGAAGGGGTGTTTGAGGCATATGAGACAATTAAGAAAATGTATGAAGCCGCCGGCGCCCCCGACAACTGCCGGCTTGTAACCGGACCTGCGGGGCATAGATTTTACGCCGCCGCTGCGTGGCCGACAGTAAAGGAAATGATATCCGTCAGGTAAGCAGTTTTATCGTAATTTGTGCGGTGCTTATAAAAAGAGGCTTATTCCAGGCCGACAAGCCATGGAACAAGCTTTTTTGTTGGTCGGAGTGACTGGATTCGAACCAGCGGCCTCAACATCCCAAATGTCGCGCGCTACCAACTGCGCCACACCCCGAGCGTCAATGTGCACTTTCGCGCCAAGCCATTATATCAAATAAACGCCGGCATGTCAATATTTTTGCAGGCGATTGACAAACCGGCTCCGAGGTGGTAGTATAGAGTCGGATTATAATGTCGAGGAGGGGAAATGCATGTCGGCGAAAAAGAAAGAAAAAAAAGAGAAACTGAAAGAGGTCGTCAGTGTAACGCGCGAGGTCGGCGAGAAGGTTGAAAAACGCTCAAAGAGCTTCTGGCAGGAGTTTAAAAAGTTTGCTGTCCGGGGGAATATTATAGATTTGGCGGTTGCGGTGGTCATCGGCTCCGCGTTTAACAAAATTGTAAGCACGCTTGTGTCAAGCATAATCACACCGCTTACCGGGCTGCTGTTGCGTACCGGTGACCTGTCGGGGCTCAAATGGGTGATTGTGCCCGAGGTGCCGGCCGACGAGGTGGCGGGGATTGAGGGCACGCCCGAGGTGGCGGTGACTTACGGGCTGTTTTTGCAGAGCCTTATTGACTTTTTGATAATTTCGCTCACAATATTCGTGGTTGTGAAAATCCTCACAAAAATCAGGGAAGGGATGAGCCGCAAGGAAATCGAGGCTGCCCAGGCTAAAGCCCGCGCCGAAGAAGAAAAGAAAAAAGCCGAGGAAGAGAAGAGGAAGGCCGAGGAAGAGAAGAGGAAGGCCGAGGAAGAGCGGCTCAACAAAATGAAAAGCGAGTTTGTCGCCAACGTGGCGGCTCAAACCGAGCTGCTTGCCGAAATCCGGGACACAATGCGGCGTCTTGAAAGAGAGCAGGCCGGGGACAAATAAATCCCCGGCGCGTGAGAAATGTTGCCTTTGCCCGCTTCGGATTTCTTATCATAGATATTATGGTCGTCCATATTTGTTGCTCCTCTCTGCTAAATGAATTCAATTAGCTATGACAATCGGGTGCTCTGACATTTTAATAATTGTACCATATATTTACTGAAACAACAAGTATTAATTGCCATATTCGGTTGCTTTTTTCAAATGTGAAAATGGTCAGGGGCAGCGCCCCTCGCATCAAAAGAAAAAAGGGGCAGTACCCCTTTTTCTTTTTCGCAGTGAGAGACCACCGCCGCTTATACATCGTTAAAAGTCAGAAGATCAAACATTGAGCCGACCCTGCTTTTACCCTTGCCCCGTGGCTCCTTCTTTTTCTCGTCTGCCGGCTGCCCGGCGTCGGTTGTTTCGGCTTTTGCGGGAGAATCAGCATTACTCTCCTCTTTTTTTTCTTCAGGCTCTACCGTGTCGGCATCTAACTCCATGCGAACCTGCCGGGATGCCGCCGCGCCGCCCTTTTTCAGCTCGTCGCATTTGGCCTTGAGGGAGTTTATGCGCGCCTCATATTTTTCCTTCATTATTTGAATGCGCTCTTCATACTTTTCCTTTTGTATTGATGCCGCCGACTCGTATTTTTCCTTCTGCGCTGCAAGCTCTGCCTCGTACTTCTCTTTTTGCGCTTCGAGCCTTGACTCAAGCTTACTTATGTCATCTGCAAGTCTTGCATTTTCCTCTTTCAGCTTTTCAAATTCCTCGTCGGCACAGCCGCGCTCTTTGGCCGCCATGTCTCGCTCTGAACAGAACTCAAGCGCGCAAAGTAGCATCGCCTCGCTTTTTGTAATCCGGGGACTGCGCAGGCAGATTTCGCGGATTCTGCGGTCTATCTTGTTTACTATCGCCTCAACCTCTTCGGCAGTTGCATCGCTCAGGATATTCATTTCAATATCGGCGACGGTGATTCTGTACTTCTGTTTCATTTTCTCCTCCGGGTTGTAAGATTCGGCCGGGCGGCTTTTTTTGATATTCTCTCATGTTTAATTATAATACAAAACACAATAAAATAAAAGTGGTTTTTTGTAAAAAATCACATGGTGATAAAGATAAATTCAATATATAGTGTTATTTGTGCTTTTCGTGACTCAAAATGTGGCCGGATCGGAGCAGATAACAGAGCTTATGAATATCGGGACCGAAAAGGAACCTTCGGCCGCGCCTTATTCTTTTGACGATTGCAAATAAAATCACGGTCATAAATAGCTTTTACCAGACAGACGTCGGAGTCGCCGAGGCGGTTGACAGGTTTTCAAAGCCGGATTAACAAGCCCGGCTTGTCACTACACCCCGCTTGTTTTGTATCAGCGGATAACCAACAAAACCTGCAATTTTTGATATATTTTCATCTTGACAAACAGGAATCATTTTGGTATAATACGCTTTGTCTGAAGAATATATTGCGGCATCGCCAAGCGGTAAGGCAACGGACTCTGACTCCGTCATTACCTAGGTTCGAATCCTAGTGCCGCAGCCAAAAGGGCGGGGGACAGTTTTGTCCCCCGCTTTGCTGTGGGGCTCTGCCGTGAAAAAAGAGTCTTAAGCGGGATGTGGGGCAGAAGTAGCCCCCGAACGCAAACAAGGCCGCTGCCATGTGACAGCGGCCTTGCTGTGTTGTATAGGCTTACTCGTAGAGTTGCTTGTACTTGAGAAGTCTGTTGTATCTTGCCTTTGCGGCCTCCTCGGCTTTGGCGAAGAGCTCCTTTGCCCTCTCGGGGAACTGCTGGGCAAGCCGCGCGTACCGCACCTCGGAGGAGATGAAGTCGATGTAGCTTCCGGTCGGCTCCTTGGAGTCGATGACGAATCTGTTTGCCCCCTCAGCTGCCGGATTGTAGCGGAAGAGATGCCAGTAGCCGGCCTCGACCGCACGCTTCATCTCGAGCTGGCTGTTCTTCATACCGCCCTTGAGACCGTGCATCTCACAGGGCGCGTAGCCGATAATCAGCGACGGTCCGGGATAGGCCTCGGCCTCGCGTATGGCTTTGAGGGTCTGGTTCATATCGGCGCCTACCGCAACCTGCGCGACATAGGCATATCCGTAGGACAGCGCGATTTCGGCGAGGTTCTTCTTGTTAATCGGCTTGCCGGCCGCGGCGAACTGCGCCACCTGACCTATTTGGGAGGCCTTTGACGCCTGCCCGCCGGTGTTGGAGTAAACCTCGGTGTCAAATACCATGATATTCACGTCTTCGCCCGAGGCAAGCACATGGTCAAGCCCGCCGAAGCCGATATCGTAAGCCCAGCCGTCGCCGCCGAAGATCCAGACCGACTTTTTGGTCAGATATTCGGCGCCTTCGAGTATCTTCCGCTCGGCCTCGCAGTAGTCGCAGTCGGTCTTGCAGACATTTTTCCTCAGCATCTCGACCAGCGCTTTTGTGGCCTCGGCGTTTGCGGCACCGTCGTTGACCGTTTCAAGATATCTGTCGGCCACCGCCTTCATATCGGCGGCACCCTCAAGCTTTGCGTAGTTCTCGGAGAGCTTTCTGACAAGCGAGATCAGCCGCTCGCGGATAACCTTCTGGCCGAGCATAATTCCGAGCCCGAACTCGGCGTTGTCCTCAAAGAGCGAGTTTGCCCAGGCCGGGCCGCGCCCGCTTTCTTTGTTTACGGTATACGGGAAGCCGGGAGCCTGACCGCCCCAGATTGAGGAGCAGCCTGTCGCGTTGGCAATATACATTCTCTCGCCGAAGAGCTGCGTGATAAGGCGTGCATATACCGTTTCGGCGCAGCCCGCGCAGGCGCCCGAGAACTCAAGCAGCGGCTGCTTGAACTGGCTGCCCTTGATGGTATTGTTGATAAGCTCGGGTTTTTCGGACACATTCTGGACGGCATAGTCGAACACCGCCTGCTGGTCGCGCTGGCTGTCGATGTTTGTCATCTCGAGAGCGCGCTTTTCGGGCTTGGTCGGGCAGGCCTTGACGCAAAGCGTGCAGCCCATGCAGTCGAGCGGACTGATTGCAATGGTGAACTTATAATTGGTCTTGACAACCGGCCTTGCGGCAAACTTGGTCTGTGCCGGCGCTGCGGTGGCCTCGGCCTCGGTCATGGCAAAGGGCCGGATTGCGGCATGCGGACAGACGAAGGCGCACTGGTTGCACTGGATGCAGTTCTCGGGATGCCAGACCGGTACATTCACGGCAACACCGCGCTTGTCGTCGGCAGATGCGCCCAGCGGGAAGGTGCCGTCGGGGCGGTCCTTGAAAGCCGATACCGGCAACAGGTCGCCGTCCATGCTGTTGACAACCCGCGAAATTTTGTTGACATACTCTGCAAGGTCGGCGCGCTTACTTTCAAAGGACGCCTTCGGCAGGTCGGGTGCGCAGTACTTCCACTCTTCGGGCACATTGACCTTCACCACGGCGTCGCTTCCGGCGTCGATGGCGGCATAATTGAGGTTGACTATTGCCTGACCCTTGCTGATATAGGACTTGTAGGCTGCCTTCTTCATATACTCGATAGCCTTGTCCTTCGGCAGGACTCCCGCCAGCGAGAAGAAGGCCGACTGCAGCACTGTATTCTTGACCTTGACATTGCCGATTTTGGTTGCAATACCGGTGGCGTCTATAATGTAAAAATTGATGTTATTCTGTGCGATGTATCTCTTGACCTTTGCCGGCAGCTTCTCGGAGAGCTCCTCCTCACTCCAGGGGCAGTCAAGCAGGAAAGTTCCCCCGGGCTTGAGGTCGGTGAGCATGCTCTCGTACTTGTCGAGGTACGCGTGGTTGTGGCATGCGACAAAATCGGCTCTCTTTATATAGTAGGTGCTCTTTATCGGCTTGTCACCGAAGCGCAGGTGCGAGATGGTAAAGCCGAGGGTCTTTTTGGAGTCATACTGGAAGTATGCCTGTATGTACTTGTCGGTGTGGTCGCCGATGATTTTGATAGAGTTCTTGTTTGCACTGACAGTACCGTCGCCGCCCAGCCCCCAGAACTTGCAGGCGATGGTGCCGCTCGGCGAGGTGTCGGGGCATTCGCGCTCGGGCAGCGAGAGCCCGGTCACATCGTCAACGATTCCGACAGTAAAGTTGTTTTTCGGGTTCTCGAGGGCGAGATTGTCAAACACCGCGAAGATAGAGGAGGGGGGCGTGTCCTTTGAGCTCAGCCCGTAGCGGCCGCCCACAACTTGGGTTGACCTGCCGGCCTTGTTGAGTGCGGCCACGACGTCAAGGTAAAGCGGCTCGCCTATCGAGCCGGGCTCCTTGGTGCGGTCGAGAACCGCAATTTTCTTGACGGTCTCGGGGATTGCGGCAACAAGCCTCTCGGCCGAGAAGGGCCTGTAAAGCCTGACCTTGATAAGCCCGACACGCTCGCCGCGTGCGTTCATATAGTCGACAACCTCCTCGGCGACGTCGCAGACCGAGCCCATGGCAACAATCACCCGCTCGGCATCGGGGGCTCCGTAGTAGTTGAAGAGCTTGTAATTTGTGCCGATTAGCTCGTTTATTTTGTTCATGTAATCCTCGACAATGTCGGGGAGCGCGTTGTAGTAGGGGTTGCAGGCTTCGCGGTGCTGGAAGAAGATGTCCCCGTTCTCGGCCGAGCCGCGGAGCACCGGGCGCTCGGGATTCAGCGCGCTGGCACGGAACTCCTCGACCGCCTTCATGTCGACAAGCGCCCTGAGCTCGGGGAGATCCCAGACCTCGATTTTCTGTATCTCGTGCGAGGTGCGGAAGCCGTCAAAGAAGGAGATAAACGGAACTCTTCCCTTGATTGCGGCCAGGTGGGCCACCGCCCCCAGGTCCATTATCTCCTGCGGGTTGGATTCGGCAATCATTGCGCAGCCGGTCTGACGGCAGGCGTAGACATCCGAATGGTCTCCGAATATGCTCAGCGCGTGTGTGGCTACCGTCCGGGCCGCCACATGAACCACCCCGGGGAGCAGCTCGCCGGCGATTTTATAAAGATTGGGGATCATGAGCAACAGCCCTTGGGATGCGGTGTATGTAGTGGTCAGCGCGCCGGCGGCCAGCGAGCCGTGCACCGCACCGGCAGCTCCGGCTTCTGACTGCATCTCGACCACCTTCACTCTGTCTCCGAAAATATTCACCGCAGGGTCGCCGGCATAATTCTTTCCGATTGCAGCCCAGGAATCCACCAGTTCGGCCATCGGAGACGACGGCGTTATGGGATAAATGGCAGCCACTTCGGTGAACGCATATGACACGTGCGCCGCAGCGGCATTGCCGTCCATTGATAGTTTCTTGCGTTTGATTGCCATTTGGAATCCTCCCTGAATATATACGTAAATTTTTGCATGCGTCATCGCGGCGGCGCGTCTGAAACCGGCACGCCGCCTTCACTGTTAATAATACCACAATCGGCCCGAAAAGTAAATAGCAGAGGCGAAAAAAGCGGTTTACATTTTCCGGCGGGACGTGTTTTTTGTGTTATCTCGCCCCGGAGGATGCAGGGCAAACGTAGGCTTTTAGTCGTTTTTCAGCCTGTCGAGTACTTTCTGGAGAATGATTTCTGCCGAGAGCGAGTCGATTACCCCTTTGCGCTTTTTCCCGCGGGTCTCGGTGGCGTCAAGGTAGCGCGAAGCGCCTACAGTCGTCAGCCGCTCGTCGACCAGCACCACCGGAATGTCCAGTCGCTCCCGGAGCAGCCGGGCAAGCTCGCGGCACCTCATGGCGCGCGGACCCTCGCTGCCGTTCATGTTTTTAGGCAGGCCGACCACCACCGCAGACACGCCGCGCGCTCTGGCATCGGCGGCAATCGCATCGGCGGTCTTTTGAATCCCGCCCGGCGTAATGCAGCCCGCACCGGATGCCAGCAGCCGCATGGCGTCGGATACCGCAATTCCGGTGCGCGTGTCACCAAAGTCGACCGCCATGATTTTTCCGGTGGTTTTTTTGATTTCCTCTATATTCTCCATATCTCTCCTTTTAGTCGGGCCGTGCCGCCCCGGCTCTTTTGTTCAGCCATTCAAGAATATCGGAATAAACCTTTTCCCGGCCGATTTCGTTCAACACCTCATGCCTCATTCCGGGATAGAGCGAGAGGGTCAGGTCATGATGTCCGGCCGCAAACAGCCGGCGGTAAACCTCCTTTGGCCCCTGTCCGTATCCTCCCACCGGGTCCTCGGTGCCGCTTATTATCAAAACCGGTGTGGTCCTGGGAACAGTCTGCGCCCGCTTTTGCTCTGACACCCGCCCGAGCATGTCGAAGAGGGTATAAAACCCGTCTGCCGTAAATATAAAAGATGAACAGTATTTGTCGTTTGAATATTTCTCGACAACCTCAGTATCGCGCGAGAGCCAGGCGAATTTCGGGGCGTCTTTTCCTATCCTTTCCAGATATGAACCGAAGGCAAGGGTGTATATCAGCTTTGACCTTGCTCTGCCGCCTCGGAACAGCCCTATGACCCGGCAAAGCAACTTGCCAAGGCCGGTCGGCTGATCGCACCTGCCGGTTCCCGACAGTATGGCGCCGGCAAGTTCGCTGCCGTACTTTGATAGATACAGGCGGGCGACAAAGGAGCCCATGCTGTGCCCGAGCAGAAAGACCGGGAGGCCGGGGTATTTTTCTTTTATTATTGTCGTCGCTGCGTGCAGGTCCTCGACCAGAATGTCGCCCCCGCCGCGCCGGGGAATATGCCCGAGGTCGGCGTCCGAGGGCGCCGTGTGCCCGTGGCCTATATGGTCATGTCCGCAGACGACGTAGCCGCGTGTACACAGAAATTCTGCAAAATCCGAGTATCGCCCTATATATTCGTTCATCCCGTGGCTGAGCTGCACCACGCCAGAAGGCCCGGCTTCGGGCGCCCAGATAAAGCCGGCCGCAATGCTCCTGCCGTCTGATGAGCGAAACGAAAATTCAGAAAAACAAGTTGGCATCCCCGGCTCCTTTCCCTGAAAAAATCCGGCTTCAGTATATCACAGCCGCATTAAAATGTAAAGCCGGCTCGTTAAAATCTGGTTTTATGCGCGAACGTATCTTATACATAGATTTAACGCATAATGTATTTGTCCGAACCTGCGGAAAAACGGCTTTGGCCGGGGCGCGGCCGGATGGCTCGCCTCGGTCCGAAAAGCAACGACATCCGGTTATTATTTTATACAAATAAGCGGCTATATCTGCCGCGGCATTTTTTGGAGGATCCGATGAAAAAGGCAATTTCAATTATCATAATGATATTACTGCTCGCCCCGAGCCGCATTCTTGCGGCAGGAGCTTGTTGTGATAACGCGATTTATGCGCAGACCGCCCCGGCAAACAGGCCCGACTGGGTCATCACAGAAATCTGCCCAGACATGCAAGGCGACGGAACCGGAGGCTGGAACGATGGCAAGGACGTCTTTGAGTTCATTGAGATTTACAACAACTCCGGCGCAACCTTAAACCTCTACGACTACTGCCTTACCTACAACGGCTATGCCAGAACCAATGAGAGGTTTGAAAAACAGATAGTCGAGATAACCCCCATTAAGCCGGGAGACTATCTGGACGGCACAAATCTGCCCTGGAGCGGTCAGTCATATGAATGCTGCGACCTCTCCAACAAGCCGGTCAACCCCGATACCTGCATGGTAGCACCCGGTGAAGTAGTTGTTCTCTGGGTCATGTACAACGAGGCTTATTATGCCCTCTGGAATAACGGAAAAGGCGTGTCCATCAACGATTTCCGCAGCTTCTGGAGTATACCCGAAAATGTTAAGGTAATCGCGGTCGATGGCGCCGCCAACGTCGACTACGGCGGACACGACAAAAACTTTAACGTAAAGAACAGCGCTGTCGGGACATACGGCATCGCGCTCTACTCCGAAGCTTTAAACTCGGCCGCCAACACCGAGCCCGGCAGCGAAAACAATTATCCGGTTGTCTATACCGAGAGCATCGAGCTTAGTGCCTGGGCTACGGTTGATTTCAATAACCAGCTCACGGCCGGTTCGATAGCAAACCAATCATATCACTTTACGGTCGACAACCAGGGCTACGGTGCTGCCGAATTGGACCTGACTCCGGATTCAAGGAGAATGCAGTTGCTGCTGCCTTACTCCGATGTAAAATCCGACGCAACGGTCGGAAGACTGCTGCCGCTTCAGAAGCTGATGCTCGGCGTTCCCATGGAGGCGGGAGAGAGCTGCACCTTTACCGAGGATATTTATGTCCCCGATGCCGGACTCGGCGAGTTTCAGGGCTTTGTGGTTGACGGAGTCCTCTATCACACCGGCACCACATTTACCGCCCCGGCGGCGGGAACCTACCATCTTTTGTACAAATTTGCAAACGACGATATAACCGTCACCGACATTGTCACTGCCGCCCCCGACGACACCACAACCGAGGGCACCGGCACAACTGCCGATAATACCGGAACGTCCACCGATACCGGCACCGGGACCGGAACAGGAACCACCGCACCTAGCGGCACCACAACCCCCGGCGGAACAACCACCGCCCCGGGCAAAGATGGCGGCTGCAAGGAGACGCGCGGCTGCAGGTCGGCAGCCGGACCCGGTATAATCGCCGCGCTCGGACTTGCGGCATATTCGGTCCGAAGGAAGAAAGGTCCGAAAAAACAGCGCTGACAGGCAAACCCGGAAGCAAGACGGCATCGCAGGTCTCTGCGATGCCGTCTTATTCCTGATATCCGAGCTTTGGGCAATTTGTACAAAAATTATAAAACAGTTGACAAAGCAGTGTTTGTACATTATAATTAGTATACCAAAAATAACTTGAAAGGGGATGGCCTTATCAATGAAAAAATTCTATGCTGTTTTCTTGGTAGCATGTTTATTTGCTTCCATTTGGACAACAACAGCCTCAGCCACAATGGTTACAACCACCTCCTCAACGACGAGAGGGCCCGACTGGGTTATCACCGAAATCTGCCCAGACCAGGCCGGCGACGGGACCGGGGGCTGGAGCGATGGCAAGGACGTCTTTGAGTTCATTGAGATTTACAACAACTCCGGCGCAACCTTAAACCTCTACGACTACTGCCTTACCTACAATGGCAACGCCAGAACCGATGAGAAGTTTGAAACACTGATAGTCGAAATCACACCTTTCAAAGCGGGAGATTATCTGGATGGGTCAAATCTGCCTTGGTCGGGTGCGACTAACGACTGCGGCGATCTTTCCAACAAACCG
>JBMNUI010000001.1:0-78465 GCA_050946195.1 Eubacteriales bacterium | reverse complement strand
CTATCGGCCGGAGCTGAGCCATAAAATTGGTGTAGCTGCTGTACCTGGAATAAACCACGTCGCGGTTGAGGTCGACCACGTTTGTCAGCCCGTTTGCAAAGAGCTCGAAGCAGACGAAAAAGGTGATGATAAGCAGGATGTTCTCGCGGAATTTCGTAACCTTGAGTATGCAGATAAGTACAAGATATGACGCAATGCAGGCCAGTGAGAACCAGATTGTCTCAAGGTCGCTGACATAATTCCGATCAAGCGTCTGAATGAACACCACAAGCGCGGCCAGCGACGTGCATATGGCGAATATCGTTTTAGAACTGACTGATTTGAGATCCGAGAAGGCGCTGCAGGCAAGCACCAGGATAAAGAAGCAGAGCATGAAGCTGTAGCGGTAGTTGAGCCAGTTGGGGCGCTGGAAGCCGTGCCAGACAAGGTCGACGGTCGAAATTGAAAAGCTCAGGACAAAGAAGGCGATAACCGCCCCGGCGGCCACCTTCTCGCGCACCGTGAATTTCGACGACAGGAAGTAGACCGGAAGCATTATAATTGTAAGCACGCCGCAGTACACGAAGGGAAGCCCCTCTGGGCGCACCGTATCGTAGGAGCCGGGCAAAAACTTAATCAGAAGGTCGATAAGATCGAATTTGAAATTAAACGCCCAGCTCGGGTTTGTAAAGGTGGTCTTGCCGAAGGTCAGCGAATAGTATGCCGAGAGGAGAATCACCGCCGCGACTCCTACCGAGAGCAGCGAGTATCCCCCGAATCTCACGAACGATTTGATAAAGTGCCGCTTCTCGCCGAGCGGGTTGTTGAGGTTGTCGCGGTTGTAGGTAAAGTAATAATAGAAGAAATAGGCAATCACATAGTAGCAGACCATGTACCCGATGTAGAAGTTGCTCATAAAGGTGAGCGAGAGGAAGATCACATACATCCTGAACTTGCCGTACTTTATGAGCTGCTCGATGGCGTATGAGATAATCGGCAGCCACATGACGGCGTCAATCCACATCGAGTTGTGCTGCTGCACGACGGCGTACGCCGAGAGTGCGTACATCATTGAAAAGATGACCGTGGCTATCTTGCTCTTGCACCGGCCGGTCTTGTGGATGTAAAAGCCGAAGGTAAAGCCGCAGAGCCCGGTTTTCAGCAGGAATATGAAAAGCAGGGCGTCAAGGATTTTTTCCTGCGGGAAAAGACAGATTATATATGAAAAAGGACTTGCGATATAGTATGCGTATATCCCCATGAAGTCGCCGCCAAGCGAACGGAAGAAGGAATAGAGCAGGCTTGTGTCTCCGCCACACACGAAGTGGCGCAGCGCCTCATAGAAATACACATACTGCCCGTTGAGGTCAAGCACCAGCACCGAACCGTCGCCGAAGGGGTGTATCTCCATGGCGAGGTATATCAGGTACATGATGACCACGGGTACAAAAAACGCAAATCCGAGATACGACATAGATCGCCACTCTTGCCGGCGCTCGGTCAGAAAGCCGGCTCCGGCCGGCTTTGCGGTTGGATCGGTATTATGCCTTGCCATTTTTCTCCTTTTCCTTTTCTTCTTTGGTTATTACTTTTTTTATAGCTTTCTCGAGCTTTATACGGTCGAGCGTCAGGTCCCGGCCGCAGCCCGAGCAGATAATCCGCACTTCCGAGCCCACCCGAAGGACGCGGAAGAGCTTTGAGCCGCAGGGGTGAGGCTTTTTCAGTTCCAGTATGTCGTCAGGATAAAACCTGACAATCCTCATACCATATCCTCCGTTCCAAAAACACCGTAAAGCAGGCGGCATGCCAAAACCCGGGATGCGCAAAACCTGCCTGTATTGCTGAAGTAAATTATATCATACAAATCCGAACTTGTAAACATCGCACAAGGCATTTATTGGGTTAAAATAATTGACTTCCCGCATTATATGTGGTATACTAATTCAGTATCAGATTATCTGGCGGCAGGGAGGGGCGGAGCAGAGTGATTATACTTGGAATAGACCCCGGACTTGCCACTGTGGGCTGGGGAGCTGTAGACTATCGCGGCAACAGGTTCCGCACCCTCGGCTTCGGCACGGTCACAACCCCGGCCGGCAAAAAGACCGCCGACAGGCTGATTATCATATACGACCGGCTAAGGGAGATAATAGAGGAGTACCGGCCTGATGCCGTTGCCATTGAGGAGCTGTTCTGGAACACCAACCAGACCACCGGAATCCGCGTCGCGCAGGCGCGGGGGGTGATACTGCTCTGTGCAGCGCAGCACGGCATTTCGGTTGCCGAATACACGCCGCTTCAGGTAAAGCAGGCGGTAGTCGGCTACGGCCGGGCAGACAAGCATCAGGTCATTTCAATGGTCACGGTGCTGCTCGGACTCTCATGCCCGCCCGCACCCGACGACACTGCCGACGCGCTTGCGGTGGCAATCTGCCATGCGCACAGCGGCTGCTCGAGAATTGCGCAACTCTCACACAGGGAATGCTGAAATGTTTATTGCCGACAAGTGGAAAGAATACGAGCTGCTCGACGCGTCCGACGGCGAGCGGCTTGAACGCTGGGGAAAGTATATCCTGATACGCCCCGACCCGCAGATTATCTGGAGTGGCGGCAAAGTTTCACCCGGCTGGCAGAGTGCCGACGGTATATACAGACGCTCAAGGGAGGGCGGGGGTTCCTGGATAAAGCGCAATTTGCCCGATGTGTGGGTTATTTCATATAAAAACCTCCGATTTGAGCTCCGCCCGATGGGGTTCAAGCACACCGGCCTGTTCCCCGAGCAGGCGGCAAACTGGGACTGGTTTTCCGAGCTGATTATAAGAGCCGGGCGGCCGGTATCGGTGCTCAACCTCTTTGCCTACACTGGCGGGGCAACGCTTGCCGCGGCGGCGGCCGGAGCGTCTGTCTGCCATGTCGACGCCTCGCGCGGAATGGTGAGGCAGGCTAAGGAGAACGCCGCGATAAGCGGGCTCGCAGGGGCGCCGGTGCGCTATATTGTCGACGACTGCATTAAGTTTGTCGAGCGCGAAATCCGGCGCGGCTCAAAGTATGACGCAATAATAATGGACCCGCCTTCCTACGGCCGCGGCCCGGGCGGTGAGGTCTGGAAGCTTGAGGACTGCATAGACCGGCTGGTTGAGCTCTGTGTCAGGGTGCTTGCCAAAAGGCCGCTCTTTTTCCTTATCAATTCATATACAACCGGCCTCTCGCCGCTGACAATGAAGTATATACTCGACCTGCGCCTCACATCGAAAGTCGGCGGCAGGTCTGTTGCCGGGGAGCTGGCACTCCCGGTCAAAGCTACCGGCGGGTATTTGCCCTGCGGGGCTTCGGTGCGCTGGACGGCGGAATAACCTCACCCGGTGAGCCCGGCATCCCCGCACACCCGGCTGCTAGGCTGAAAAAACAAAGAAAGATAACAAACAAAGATGGATGAATACTTCATCAGGACAGAGCATCTGTACTGCAACTACAAGGATGAAAACGGTCGCGAGGCGCCGGCCCTCATTGATATAAACCTGAATATCAGAAAAGGCGAGTACATCGCTGTTATCGGCCGGAACGGCTCGGGAAAATCGACGCTGGCAAAGCTTCTCAACATGATACTCGTGCCGGCCTCGGGTAAAATATACATCGACGGCAGGGACATTACCTCGGGCGACCTCGCCGATGCCGACATTCTCGACATCCGCCGCAAGGTGGGCATGGTATTTCAGAACCCCGACAACCAGCTTGTGGCCACAATCGTCGAGGAGGATATCGCCTTCGGCCCCGAAAACCTCGGCGTACCCACGCCCGAAATCAGGCGGCGGGTCGACTATGCCCTTGAGACGGTGGGGATGCGGGGCTATGAAAAGCACGAACCCCACAGGCTCTCGGGCGGCCAGAAGCAGCGCATAGCCATTGCCGGCGTGCTGGCAATGGAGCCCGAGTGCATAATCCTCGATGAGGCGACCTCAATGCTCGACCCGCGCGGAAGGGCCGAGGTGTTAAGCACTGTAGAGCGCCTGAACCGCGAGAGCGGGATAACCGTAATCATGATAACCCACTACATGAACGAGGCGGTGCGGGCCGACAGGGTCATAGTGCTGAGCGACGGCAGGCTGCTGCGTGAATGCCCGCCAAGGCAGCTCTTCTCCGACCCCGACTTCCTGCGCCGGCAGGGGCTGGACGTCCCGCAGTCGGTAGAGCTGATAGACGAGCTGCGCCGGCGGGGAATAGCAATCGCAGGCGCTCCGGCCACACAAGACGAGTGCGCCGAGGCCATTATGAAGTATCTCGAAAATAAACAAAAAAAGGCTCAAGATGGCAAAAATCAGGCTTGATAAAATAAATTATACCTACAGCCCCGGCACACCCTTTGAGACCCGGGCGCTTCGCGACGTTGACCTTGAAATAAAAGAGGGTATCGTCACCGGGATAATCGGGCATACCGGCTCGGGCAAGTCCACCATGATGATGCTACTCAACGGGCTTGAGAAGCCCGCATCGGGGCGCGTGTTGCTCGACGGTGTCGACATCTGGGAGAAGCCGAAAGAAATTTCAAAGGTGCGCTTTAGAGTCGGGCTGGTGATGCAGTACCCCGAATATCAGCTTTTTGAGGAGACTGTGGCAAAGGACATAGCCTTCGGGCCGAGAAATATGGGGCTGTCCGAAGAAGAAATAGCCGCGCGGGTCCGCGAGGCTGCCGAGATAGTCGGGCTTGACCCCGAGTTGCTCGGAAAATCCCCCTTTGAGATCTCGGGCGGCGAGAAAAGGCGGGCGGCAATAGCCGGAATTATTGCCATGAAACCTGAGGTGCTGGTGCTCGACGAGCCGGCGGCGGGGCTTGACCCGGCCGGCCGGGAAAGAATCCTCGCCACGATAAAAAAATACAGAAAGCAGACCGGCGGAACCGTCATAATAGTCAGCCACAGCATGGAGGACATGGCAGAGATCTGCGATGAAATTGTAGTTTTGCTCGAGGGCAGGATATTTATGTACGGGAGCACCGCAGAAGTATTCTCGAAGGCCGGGGAGTTGCGACGTATCGGGCTTGACGTGCCTGAGATTACCGGGCTGATGCTGAAACTCCGGGACATGGGCGTCGAAATTGATAAAATACCATATACGGTAAGCGACGCGGTCCCACAACTCATGAAGCTGTTAAAATAGGACAAGCGCCGCGCGTGCTGCAAGTTGAGCCGAGCGGCGGGAAAGGCATATCCCCGAAGATGAACAACATCTCATTCGGTCAGTATTATCCGGCAGATTCACTGATTCACAGCCTTGACGCAAGATTCAAGGTGGTCTGCGCGTTATTATATATCGTCTGCTCTTTTTTATGCAAAAACATACTGAGTTTTGCGGCACTGCTCGCCTCGGCGGTGATTCTGGTCGCGGTCTCGGGCATTCCGTTGAGAATTCTTCTCAGGTCGCTCAGACCCATACTTTTTATTCTTCTTTTCACGGTTGTTATAAATATGTTCTGGACAACCGGCGACAACCTGCTTTTTTCGTGGTGGAAAATCAGGGTCTACTACGAGGGCATCATGAATGCCCTGTTTATTGCGGTGAGAATTGTGGTCCTTATTGTCGGGACAAGCATTTTCATGACCTACACCACAACGCCGATTGCCCTCACCGACGCGCTTGAGAGCCTGCTCTCGCCGCTGAAGGTAGTCAAAGCCCCGGTGCACGAATTTTCAATGATGATAACAATTGCCCTGCGCTTTATTCCTACCCTGACCGAGGAGACAAACCGGATTATGGCGGCGCAGAAGGCGCGGGGCGCCGATTTTACCTCGGGCAGCATTTTCAAACGCGCGCGTGCGCTGATTCCGGTTCTGGTACCGCTCTTTGTGTCGGCCTTCAGGCGCGCCGACGAGCTGGCTACCGCCATGGAATGCCGGTGTTATCACGGCGGCGAGGGCCGGACCCGGCTGAATGTCCCGCACTGCCGCCCGCGCGACTTTGTGATGCTCTTTGTCATAATCGCCTTTGGAGCCGGACTTATCCTCATAAACATATACGGCGTAGGGTACACGATGAAATGAAGCTTGTGCTGAGAATTGCCTATCTCGGAACCAACTACTGCGGCTGGCAGGTTCAGCCGAACGGCGTCAGCATTCAGCAGAAACTGGGCGAGGCGGCCGCGCGGCTTTTCTGCCGCGAGTGCGATATTGTCGGCTGCAGCAGGACCGACAGCGGCGTCCACGCAAACGACTTCTGCCTCTCGATATGCGAAAAGGGGAAACCGGGGCTTAAGACAGATATCGACACCGACAGCATCGTGCGTGCCCTGAACACCTTTCTTCCCGAGGACATCGCGGTGAAATCAGCCGAGTGGCGGGAGGATAACTTCCATCCCCGCTACGACGTAAAATATAAAGAGTACATCTACCGGATTTATAACGCCCGGGTGCGCTCGCCCTTTGAGGCGCAAAGAGCCCTCTTCTATCCTTACCCCATCTCAGGTGAGCAGCTTGAGAATATGAGCCGCGCCGCGGCGCACTTTATCGGCCGGCATGACTTTGCGGCCTTCATGGCTTCGGTCTCGGACATCACAAACACGCACAGAACAGTCATAAGTTCCGAAGTATTTAAGATTGGTGACATCGTGTTATACAGTGTTGCGGCAGACGGCTTTTTATACAACATGGTCAGAATCATGGCCGGCACGCTGCTTGAGGTCGCCGAGGGCAAAATCAAGCCAGACGACCTGCCCGATATTATAGCCTCACGCGACCGCAGACGTGCCGGGCGAACCCTGCCGGCCTGCGGACTCTACCTCAACCGGGTGGTTTACTGAGGCGCCGTGCAGGCATGAGGTGACGCCATGAAACTGAAATCTGATGTTTTGAGCCGGATAAAAAAGCGTCTGGGAATCGGCGGCGGGTCAATAGATGAAATCTACCTTGATAGTGACGACCTAGCGGGGCTGTGCAACCCCTATTACGCCCGGGCGGCCGATATATGCCAGCTTTTAGGGTATGCGGCATATGCGCTCTTAATTCTCTTCATACTCGGCGCGGTGCTGCTTAACATCAGGGACGTCACCTATGAAAACCTCTACTACTTTATAAAGGATTTTGGCGCCGTGGCTGCCTCCGGGGACTACGGCGACTCACCGGTAATCTACAGTTATGCCGAGAACCGCAAATATTCAGGTTACAAGGGCGGTATTGTGACTTCGGGTGACGGAACATTAACGGTCTATTCGGCAACCGGTCGGAAAACCGCCGAGTTTTATACCGGATATTCAAACCCCGTCATCTGTGCGTCCTCAAAATACATACTTGTCTACAACCTTGGCGGCGGGGAATATTCGATATATAATTCATTCGTGCGGCTGCACACCGGAAGTCTTGAGAACCCTATATACTCGGCGGTGATTAGCGACAACGGTAGCTTTGCGCTTCTTGGCTCCGAGGGCGAATACAAGTCGGTGATATACCGCTACAATTCAAAATTTGAAAAATCAGCCGCGTATTATTATAATGATTATGTGATATCCATGTCGCTCTCGTCCGACGGCAGGTATCTTCTGGTCTCACCTACAGGCACAAGCTCGGCTCAGCTCTCCTCGCGCCTGCTTTTATACGGGGAGAGGAGCGAGGAGCCTGTCGTGCTTGACGGCGACATTCCCGGACTGGTGCTCTCCTGCGGGGTTGAGTGTGAAACCACAATTGGCGGCGAGTCGGTTTTCCACTACCACGCAACCGCCGACACGATATTTTTGAAGGGCAGGGGAGAGACCCCGTGTAAAATACCGCTTGGTGATAAAGAACTGTTATTTCTCGATTCGGACACAGGCGGGCTTGCCGCCGTGGTGTCCGACCAAAACGGTTATATCCTGCACATCCTTCCGTACAAAGGTGAGCCGGCCGACATTCGGCTTGACGGAAAGGTGCTAAAAATCAAAAAATCAGGTGATTTTGTTTTTCTGCTTTTCTCAGACAAGGTTGCGCGGTATGATATAAAAAAAGGAGAGTCAAAGACCCTGCCTTGTCCTGCCGGAGCGGAGGATATAGTGGTCTCGTCAAGCAATTATGTGTATGTCACCTGCGCATGGGGGGCCATGAGCGTCGGGTTTGACTGATTTTTAATTTTAATGCGGAGGTTTATATGAATTACGTACTTGATCTTGCGGTAATACTTATCGCAATCGGCACGGTCATTACCTACTATAAAAAAGGCTTTATCAAGGCCGTGCTCGGGTTCGGAAAGGTTATACTCGCAGCCCTGATTTCCTCCTTGTTCGGCCAGAAACTTGGTGTTATAATAGATGAGAGGTTCATGAACGCCAGGGTGACCGACTCGGTATTCAACTCGATTTCCAAAATGTACAACAGCGGGACCTCGGTATTCGACCTTTCAAAGCTGACCGAAAAAATCCCCTCCTCGCTGGCCGCACTCGCCGAGAAATGCGGGCTTGATATAAACGAGCTTGCATCGGGGTACGCCGGCGACACCGCGGCGAGCAGCGAGCGGCTGCGAGAGGTTGCGGCCTCGATTGCCGCGCCTATCTCGGCGTTTATCTCAAAGATTGCCGGCTATGTACTGGTTTTCGTGGCGGCATATCTGGTGCTGATGATTGCAGCCTTTATAATCGAGAAGGTTGCCGAGCTACCGGTCCTCCGCTCGGTCAACAAGCTCCTCGGACTTCTGCTCGGAATTGTGAGCGCCGTAATTTACACCTTCCTGTTTGTTTTCATCACAAACGCGGTAATATATTTCGTGATTGCCTCGGGAGACGAGTCTGCGGCACTGGAAATCGTCAATAAAACCTTTATATTCAAACTCATAGCGGGCATATTATGAGTATTAAATTAAAAAGGGAAAACATCCCTAATTACCTCTGCGTTTTTCGGATACTTCTGGTATTCGTTTTCCTGTTTTTCATGTTTTATGACTTCCCGAGATACCGTTATGCCGCCGCCGGGACGTATCTTGCCGCATGCGCCACCGACATACTTGACGGCTGGCTGGCCAGACGGAATGGGTGGGTATCCCGCATCGGGAAGATTCTTGACCCGGTGGCTGACAAGCTCTTTCATATGACCGTCCTTGTCAGCTTTGCCGTAAAGCAGCTTCTTCCGGTGTGGCTTGTTATCCCGTTTATTTTAAAGGAACTGCTTCAGCTCACGCTGGCTTATCTGATGATAAAGAAGCGCAATGTGGTGGTCAGGAGCAGCTGGTACGGCAAGCTGGCGAGCGGAGCGCTCTGCCTTACCGGGCTGTTTGCGCTCATTGTGGCCGGCAATATCGAAAAATACAGGCTGACCTTAAATACGATTTACACTGCGATCCTTGTTCTGATGCTGCTTGTCATGATTCTATATGTGGCAAAATATGTTAACGTCAAATCGGAAGAACCATAAGAGGCGCGATAGCGACACAGCTGAAGGCGGTCGTGAGAATAAATCTATTAAACTAATCATAAAACGGTTTTCGGTTTTGAATTAAAGAAAGTGAAGAAGAACTCATGGTATTGTGTTCAAAATGCAAAAAAAGGATTGCTGCAATTTTTGTGACAAAGGTTGAAAACGGCGAGAAGGTAACCGAGGGGCTCTGCCTCAAGTGTGCAAAAGAGCTCGGACTTCCGGTCGACAATGTGCTGGGCGACATTATGGGCAAGCTCGGAATCACTCCCGAACAGATTGAAAACATGGAAAAGGATGTTACCGAGCTTATAAAAAGCGAGGGCGGGCTTCCCTCAGACGCCGACGATACCGAAGACGGCGGGGCACCGGCAATAGATTTTCCTAAGCTGTTCAGGGACAGCGGGCTTTTTGGCGACGCAAAGGAGAAAAATCAGGAAAAAGGGCGAAAAAAAGAAGCCGACGCCAAATCAAAAACCGAGAAAAAGTATAAATTTCTCGACACATATTGCCGGAATTTGACCAAACTTGCGGCTGAAGGTAAACTTGATCGCATTGTCGGGCGCGAGCGCGAGCTGGCGCGCGTGATTCAGATACTCTGCCGCCGCCAGAAGAACAACCCCTGCCTTATCGGCGAGCCCGGCGTGGGCAAGACCGCCATTGCAGAGGCGCTGGCACAGCGCATCGCCGACGGCGATGTCCCCTACAAGCTTTTGGGCCGGGAGCTGTATCTCGTGGATATGACCGCGCTTGTCGCCGGCACGCAGTTTCGCGGCCAGTTCGAGTCGAGGATTCTCGGCCTTCTCTCCGAGGTGAGGGAGTCGGGCAAGGTAATTTTGTTCATCGACGAGGTACACAACATTGTCGGAGCGGGGGACGCCGAGGGCAGCATGAGCGCCGCCAATATCTTAAAGCCCGCCCTCTCGCGCGGTGAGGTTCAGGTAATCGGCGCGACGACCCTCAACGAGTACCGGAAATATATCGAAAAGGACACGGCGCTCGAGCGCCGCTTCCAGCCGGTGATGGTCAACGAGCCTTCCGTCGAGGATACCGTCAAGATGCTGCAGGGAATCAAGCATTACTACGAACAGTTCCATTCGGTTAAGATTTCGGACGACATCCTGCGGCTGACCGTGCGGCTGTCGGAGCGCTATATCACCGACCGCTACCTGCCCGACAAGGCCATAGACCTGCTCGACGAGGCCGCTTCGCAGGTCTCGCTCTCAAGTACGCCGCTCAACGAGTGCTATAAAATCAGGGACAAGCTCCTTGAGCTGAAAAGCCAGCGCGAGAATTTAGAAAATATGTCCGTAGGGAATGGTGCACCGACCGACGAGAAGAGATACGAGCTTATCGCCAAAATCAAGGCCGAAGAAATAAAGCTTGCCGAGCGGCTCCGCAAAAACGAAGAACTGTCGGTAGATATACAGCTTACCCCAGACGACCTGGCAAAGGTCATCGAAATCTGGACGGGTATTCCGGCTACCTCTATCACCGAAAACGAGTTTGAGCGTATCGACCACCTCGGCGAGCGTCTCCGCAAGCGGATTGTCGGCCAGGATGAGGCGGTAGATGCGGTAGTCCGCGCCATAAAGCGCAACCGCGCCGGGGTCTCACCCAAGCGCAAGCCGGTTTCCTTCATTTTCGCCGGTCCGACCGGCGTCGGCAAGACCGAGCTGGTGAAGGTCCTCGCGGCCGATTTGTTCGACTCGCCCGAGACCTTAATAAGGCTCGACATGTCGGAGTTCATGGAAAAGCATTCGGTGTCAAGGATAATCGGCGCGCCGCCGGGCTATGTCGGATACGATGAGGCCGGCCAGCTTACCGAGAAAATCCGCCGGCGCCCCTATTCGGTGGTGCTGTTTGACGAAATCGAAAAAGCCCATCCCGACGTCCTCAATATCCTGCTGCAGATACTTGACGACGGGCGGATTACCGACGCACACGGCAAGACCGTGAACTTTGAAAATACCATACTTGTCATGACTACAAATGCCGGCTCCGACAGCAACATGACCCCTATAGGCTATCAGAAAAGCGCCTTTGAGGCATCAAAGGAGAAAACCGAGCGGGCACTGTCGGCCTTCCTGCGCCCAGAGTTTATAAACCGGGTGGACGAGATTATCACCTTCAGGCAGCTTGAGCTCGAGGACTTCAAAAAAATCGCCTGCATTATGCTTGACGAGCTCAAGGCCGCGCTTGAGGAAAAGGGCATTCACCTCACTTATACCGAACAGGCCGCCGCGCTGATAGCCGAGAAGGCCTTCTCGATAAAATACGGAGCCAGAAACCTAAGAAGATATATCCAGACCGAGGTCGAAGATAAACTCGCCGAGATTATCATATCCGATTACAACAAAACCTGCACGCAGGCCTCGGTTACCGTATGTGACGGTACACTAAAGGTAAACTGTCTCTGATATTCTCGCTCGGCGCCGTCAAAAGCAGGCTTTTGACGGCGCTTTTGTCGATGGCCTTCAAGCGGGGGATAATCGGGAAAAACTCACATAATTGTGTGAAAACGAGCCGGCAGGGAATAACCGAAAATAAAACCGCACAGAATACAATATCCGCGAGCCGACATATAATGAAATGAGTATGTTTTTGAGGGGGACAGCGGTATGCGCGTGTGCAGCACTGCCGAGCTTCGCCGGAAGGAAATAATCAATCTCTGCGACGGCTCCCGGCTCGGATATGCCTGCGATTTCGAGTTCGACGCCGACGAGGGCAAGATTCTGGCTATTGTTATAAGCGGGCAGGAAGGTTTCTTCGGGTTAGGGAAATGCTCCGATATACTTATCGGCTGGGAGAGGATCCAATGCATAGGCGAGGACACAATTCTGGTTAAAATCCCGACCGGGGAGTTTGCCTGCTGCGAGCGGCCGAGAAAAAGAGGCTCATGGTTCAGGTAAATTTGTAAATAATTTGTGAACAATGTATTAGGCTCTTGCATGGCAAATGCGACCATGATATAATACAATTTGGCTGTTTATTTTCAGCCCCGAAAACACACACACCGGATGGGAATGCCGGTGCTTGCCGTATCGCAAGCTGCATCGCCCGGGCCGGTGTGGCGGAAAAACCAAAAAAGGAGAATAAAAAGTATGCCTGTTGTAACAATCAAGCAGCTTCTTGAAGCCGGCGTCCATTTCGGACACCACACAAGAAGATGGAACCCGAAGATGGCCGAGTACATCTTCACCGAGAGAAACGGTATCTACATCATCGACCTGCAGAAGACCGTCAAGAAGTTTGATGAAGCCTACATGTTCGTGCGCGACCTTGCGGCAAACGGCGGCACTATCCTCTTTGTGGGAACCAAAAAGCAGGCCGCCGACTCAATCCGCGAAGAGGCAACGCGCTGCGGCATGTTCTATGTCAACGTCAGGTGGCCGGGCGGAATGCTCACCAACTTCAAGACCATAAGACGCTCTATCCAGCGGCTTGACCACCTTCTCGCAATGCAGGAGGACGGCACCTTCAACCAGCTTCCGAAAAAGGAAGTCACCTCAAAACTGAAGCAGATTTACAACCTCCAGAAGAACTACGGCGGCATCAAAAACATGGAGAAGCTGCCCGACGCCGTCTTTATCGTGGATATAAAAAAAGAAAGAAACGCGGTACTTGAGGCAAGAAAGCTCGGTATTCCGGTAATAGCAATCGTCGACACCAACTGCGACCCAGACGACGCAGATTATATAATCCCCGGAAACGACGATGCAATCCGGGCTATTCGGCTGGTTTCAGCCACGCTTGCCAATGCGGTTATCGAAGGAAAACAGGGCGAGCAAACGACCGAGGAAGCAACGGCGCCGGCTGAGGAGACCCCGACCGCAGAGGCTCGGACCCCGGCAGAAGCCCCTGCTGAGGGAACCGCCGAAGAGGCCGCGCCAGCGGAAACCGCAGAGTAAGCTTATAACCAATAAAGTACGGGAGTATGGAAAAATGGCAAATATCACAGCAAAAGATGTAGCCGACCTGCGCGCAAAGACAAATGCAGGTATTATGGAATGTAAAAAGGCGCTGGTGGATGCCGGCGGGGATATGGACAAGGCAATAAAGCTGCTGCGCGAAAGAGGCCTTGTGGCTCAGGCCAAGAAAGAATCGAGAATCGCGGCCGACGGGCTTGTCAGCATTCGCAAGGTCGGCGACGTCGCCGCCATGATCGAGGTCAACACCGAGACCGACTTTGTCGCCAAGAACGATATGTTCAAGGCTTATGTCGACAATCTCCTTGGCATCATTATTGAAAAGAGGCCGAAGGATGTGGCAGAATTGCTCACCCTGCCTTATCCCGAGAGCGACTTTACGGTTGAGACCAAGTTGCAGGACCTCATTCTTGTCATCAAAGAAAAGATAACAATCCGCCGGTTTGTCATAGTCGAGGGAATCACCAGCAACTATACCCACGGCATGGGTGCAATCGGGGTCATAGTCAGGTTTGACGCCGACAAGAATGTGGCCGAGAAACCCGAATTCGAGGAGTTCGCCAAGAACATCGCGCTTCAGGTCTGCGCCTATCCGGTAGCATATCTCGACCGGGATTCGGTGCCCTCAGATGTGCTTGAAGAGGAAAAGACCATACTCATGACACAGATAAAGAACGACCCGGCAAATGCCAAGAAGCCTCAGCAGATAATCGAGAAGATGGTGCTCGGCCGGCTGGGGAAATTCTATGAGAACAACTGCCTGCTCGAGCAGGGCTATGTCAAGGATGATGCCCTGAAGGTCAGTCAATATATCGCGGCCACGGCAAAGGAACTCGGCGGCAATATTAAGGTCACTGGATTCTGGCGCTATGAGAAGGGCGAAGGGATCCAGAAGCGTGAGGACAATTTTGCCGAAGAGATAGCTAAGCTTACCGGTCAGCAATAAAGTCAAAACCACCGGCAACCACCAGCCGGTGGTTTTTATTTGCCCCGCGGCATGAGGACAGGCTTAACTACAAGTAAGGGCTATCATCTAAGCGGGGATTTTTCCTTTTATATACTTGTAATTTAATTGAGCATGTGTTAAAATGTTTAAATAGTTTCAAAACGAAACTCAACACATTTTTTACAAACACTTCTGACAGAGGAGGGGTCGGAATTGCTATTCAGAATAGTAAGGTTTATAAAAGGCCTGTTTACAACACCTCTGTCGGATTGTGATAAAAACGAGTTTGCAGTAAGTATCAACAGGATTAATATAGCGAGGGCTAAAATAACAACACTGACATTCGTCATAATAGAAGCTATTATGCTTCTGATTCATTGTGTAATAAACAGGGAAAACCTTTTTGAAATGCCCTACATATGCTACGGATTTATGTATGTCCTGATGCTGCTGGTAATGATTGCGTTATTCGCGGCCTTTACCAAGCTGGGGGCTGATGTGCCTAAAAACATATCCTTTATCCGTATTGCCGGGATTATTTTTATCGGCTTTATTCTGATATGGTGCGCGGGAATATCGCTGCTTGACCAATTAATGAACGGACAGGTTATTGTATATGTTGTGGCAATCATATCAGTAGCCATCACTCCCATCCTTGAGCCGGTTTCAGTGTTGCTTGTGTATTTGACAGTTCATATATTGTTTCTTATGGCGCTGCCGTTCTTGCAGGAATCCAGACAGCTGTTGTTTGCCAACACAGTTAACACTTCGGCATTCGTAGTAATGTCATGGATGATATCCTGCATGAGGTATAAAAAGCAGGCGGAGGATTTTATCAATAAAAAGGTCATATTGAAAAAAAATGAGGAACTAAATTTGATTAATCTGGAGCTGCAAAAAGCCAATCAGAAGCTCGAGGTAATGTCGAGAACCGACAGCCTGACAGGAACTCTTAACAGATTATGTTTCGAGAAAACTATTAAAGATGAATGGGACAGATGCAAACGGGACTCAATACCCTTGTCATTGATAATAGTGGATATTGATTCTTTCAAGAGGATTAATGATAAATACGGCCACCAGACCGGTGACTCCTGTATAAAGCTGATTGCAGATGTTCTGACAGTTTGTGCAGGGCAGTATGCAGGCAAGGTGGCAAGGTACGGAGGGGATGAATTTATAGTGCTTCTTCCGCAAACCGACAAAGAAGGCGCCCTGAGACTTGCCGAACTAATGAGGGCCGGGGTTGAAGAAAGGGCTGTATCGAGTATGCATTCCAAAGCCCCGGACCATGTAACAATCAGTCTGGGGATAAATACAATAATCCCGTCGGATGAATTGTCTATTGATGATTTCATAAGTGACACCGATAAAGCCTTATACATGGCAAAGGAAAGACGCAATTGCGCAGTATATGCCATGCGGCAGTAAATTAATGCTGCTTTGAGTTAAAATATACCCTGAACCGCCAAAGCCGGCGGTTTTTTAGCCCCGTGCGGTTTTAACAATCAGACTGGCAGAATGAATAACATCAGGTGTGACAAGCAAAATCAGAGCTTTTTTAATGTACGGCGCGCCGAACTTTTTCTGAAAAAGTGGTTTACAAATTGCGCCTTATGCTGTAAAATATATATATACTCACGAAAGAGGCGTGTCGGATGGAAAAGCCAAAGTACAGAAGGGTTCTGGTCAAGCTCTCGGGCGAGGCCATGAAGGGAAAGGATTGCAGCATACTCGATTTCGGGCTTCTCGAGAGAATCGCAGACGCCCTGATACTCTGCAACAAGGCAAAAATTGAGGTTGCGGTCATGACGGGTGCCGGGAACATCTGGCGGGGGGCAAAACAGGTTGTCGGCATGGACCGCTGCCGCGCCGACCAGATGGGGATGTTGGCGACGGTTATCAATTCAATAGCCCTCAAAGATGTAATTGAACGCCGGGGCGGCAGGGCAACCGTGATGACTGCGGCAGATATGCCCGATTTCGCAGAAAGATACCGGCCCGAGGCCGCCGGCGCGCACCTGCGCGAGGGCAGGATTGTAATTCTCGGGTGCGGGACCGGAAACTCCTACTTTTCCACCGATACCGGCGCGGTGCTGAGAGCCGCACAACTGGGTGCCGATATCGTGCTCATGGCAAAGAATGTCGACGGCATATACGACCGCGACCCGAGGGTATACCCCGATGCCAAGAAATACGATACCGTGACCTACGACGAGATTCTCAGCAAAAAGCTTGCCGCGTATGACCTCACCGCCACAGCCTTCTGCGCCGCAAACGGAATTAAAACTTATGCCTTCGCCCTGCGCGACCCGATGGACATCTATCGTGCAGCTACGGGCGAGAATATCGGGACGCTTACCTGCGTGTAAAAAATAAAAGAAAGGAGACCGGTTATACCGGGGAAGCAGACCATGAAACTCGACACGAAAGAATATGAAGCGAAAATGCAAAAAACCATAGCCGCATATGAGGCAAATCTGGCTACCATCAGGGCCGGACAGGCCAACCCCTTGGTGCTCTCGAGGGTGACTTTCGAGTATTACGGAACACCCACGCCGATAAACACAATGGCCGACATCCGCGTGGTCGACCCTAAGACAATTACCATTACTCCCTATGACGGCTCAACTCTGAAAGCAATTGAAAAGGCCATTCTGGCTTCTGATATAGGAATCACGCCTATGAACGACGGCAAGGTTATAAAGCTTGTCTTCCCGCAGCCCACCGAGGAACGCAGACGCGAGCTGACAAAGCAGGTACAAAAGCTCGGAGAGGAAACCAAGGTGGCAATCCGGAACATCAGGCGCGACGCGAACGAGCAGTGCAAAAAAATGAAAAAGAACGGCGAGATGACCGAGGACGAACAAAAGGCCTCCGAGAAGGCGGTTCAGGACATCACCGACAAGTACATCAAGAACATAGATGCAATAACCGAGAAAAAGAATAAGGAAATAATGCAGATATAAACAATACGGGTGGGGCCTCGGTGCCACCCGCTAAAAATAGAAGGGGAAGAGATGAGCGCCGAGAAAACCGGTAAGAAAAACCTGTACGGCCTGCGGCATATTGCCTTTATAATGGACGGCAACCGCCGCTGGGCAACCAGGCACGGCCTGCCGAAAGAGCAGGGACACCGCACCGGGGCAAAGGCCTTCCGCCGGGTGGTGAAATACTGCCGGGATATCGGGATCAGATATGTAACGGTCTACGCCCTGTCCAGCGAAAACCTCAAAAACCGGCCGGCGCATGAACTCGACTCTATCATGAGCCTGCTTGACGACTATCTCTCCGAGTGTATCAAGGAGATGAAGGACCAGAAGGTTTCCTTTAGGTTCCTGGGGAATATTGAGGTCTTCGATGACCGGCTGAAGGAAAAAATCAGGCAGGTTGCCGAGCGGACGGCAACCAACGAATATGTGCTCAACATCGCGCTCAACTACGGCGGCCGCGCCGAACTGGTGCGTGCCTTCAATATTCTCTCCGCTGCGGGAAAAAAGGAGATAACCGAGGAAGACATTTCAGGAGCCCTGTATACCGCCAGCTGCCCCGACCCCGACCTTATTGTCAGAACCGCCGGGGAGTGCCGCATCTCCAACTTCCTGCTCTGGCAGGCCTCCTATTCGGAGTTTTACTTTACCGAGGTGCTCTGGCCGGATTTCGGCCCGCGCGAGGTTGATCTGGCGATTGAGGAATTCGGCCGGCGTCAGCGCAGGTACGGAGGAGCCTGACCGTAAACTCATGAAATCTGTGACAGGGGGAAAGATATTTTATATCAATAAAGCCTTATGTTACAAAGAAGCCTGACCACGGTGGTCAGCATAATCTTGCTGATACCGGTGCTGCTCTTCTCGCACACCGCCTTTTTCCCGTCTGCAATGGCGGTGCTGACGCTGCTTGCCCTCTTTGAGATGTTCCGCTGCATAAAGGTTGAAAAAAACCTGCTTCTGACCATACCCCTGTATGCGGCGGGAGCGCTTTTGCCCTTTGTTGTCAGGTATCTGCCGGACACCTCAAAAATCAGCCTCGGCGAGACGGCAGTTCTGATTGTCATTTTTCTTGTGCTCTACATTCTGGCGCTCTTGGTCTTCACAAAGAGAAAAACAACCTGCGCCGACGCCGGATGTGCTTTTCTTTTTGCCAGCTACATTATGTTCGGTTTCTCGGGAATTGTTTACCTCAGAGACCTTGAAAACCCGCACATATACCTTCTGATTTTTATCGGCGCGTGGAGCACCGATGTCTTTGCGTATCTTTTCGGGGTTTCGCTCGGCCGCCACAAGCTCATCCCCGATATCAGCCCGAAAAAGACAATCGAGGGTAGCATAGGGGGGAGCATGGCCGGCGCCGGCGCATTTGTACTGACCTCATACCTTATCGATATCACCTATATCGGCTGGGGCTATATCATTGCCGGCGGCATACTCGTCACGCTTGTTGCCCAGTTGGGTGACCTTGCCATGTCGGCTATAAAGCGGCAGTACGGCATCAAGGACTACGGCTGGATTTTCCCGGGGCACGGCGGGGTGCTCGACAGGTTTGACTCGGTGCTGGCGGTTTCCTCGGTAATGACTATACTCTTCGCACTGATAAACATTCTTCGGTAAACGGAACAAAAATGAAGCAAAGCAAGTCTGTTATAATACTCGGCTCGACCGGCTCAATAGGCCGACAGGCTCTCGACATTGCAGAGGCCGAGGGGCTGCGCGTTGTGGCGCTTGCCGCCGGCTCGGATTATGTCACAATTGAAAAACAAGCCCGCAGATTCAGGCCATTATTCTGCGTTCTTGATGACATCAATGCAGCAAGGCAGCTTAAGACCGCACTTTTGGATACAGATATAAAGGTCCTCTCGGGCCGGGAGGGGATCGGGCAGATAATAAACCAAGTGCCCTGCGATGTGGTTATAAACGCCATCACCGGTGCTGCCGGCCTTTTTCCGACGCTTGAAGCCGTGAGGTACGGAAAGCGGCTGGCACTGGCCAACAAGGAGTCGCTGGTCATGGCTGGCGGCTTTATTATGGCCGAGGCAAGAGCATGCGGCGCCGAAATTATCCCGTTGGACAGCGAGCACAGCACGATATTCCGCTGCCTTGCCGGACGGGCGCCACACGAAATAAAGAAGATAATCCTCACGGCCTCGGGGGGCCCGTTTTACGGATACACCCGCGAGATGCTGAAAAATGTGACCTTAGAGCAGGCTCTGGCCCACCCCACATGGGAGATGGGGAAGCGGATTACAATCGACAGCGCCACTCTCATGAACAAGGGCTTTGAGGTTATAGAAGCCTCTCACCTTTTTGGCGTCGGGCCCGACGGAATCGAGGTTTTAATCCAGCGGGAAAGTATAATTCATTCGCTGGTTGAATATTTTGATAACAGCATCACAGCCGGGCTGTCGGTGCCGGATATGCGCCTCTGCATTCAGTATGCCGTAAACTACCCCGAAATAAAGCCCGCGGTGATAGAGCCGCTGGATTTGGCGGCCATCGGCAGGCTGACCTTCGGTCGGCCCGACACAGAAGCCTTCCCGCTACTACGCGCCGCGTTTGATTGCCTTTTTGAGGGCGGTGCGATGCCGGCTGTACTCAATGCCGCCGACGAGGTTGCCGTCTCGGCCTTCCTTGAGGGGACAATTGGCTTCCTTGACATTCCGGCGACAGTTCTTCAGACGCTTGAGCATTTCTCGGGCAGGGCGGCATCGGACAGCATAGAGGAAATACTTGAATTTGACAGGCTCGCGCGCGAGTACGCCGGGCGCATACTCGACAGGTCAAAAGGAGGATAAAGTTATTACCGCGCTGTATATACTTTTGGCACTTTTTATTTTCGGGGTCATGATACTCGTTCACGAGCTCGGCCACTATACCACCGCCCGGCTCTGCGGCGTCGGGGTCAAGGAATTCTCGATAGGCATGGGGCCGAGAATACTGTCAAGGACCTCGAAGAAAAACAATATCAGGTATTCGCTGCGCCTTCTGCCGATAGGCGGCTCTGTCAGCATGGTAGGCGAGGACGAGGAGAGCGACGCCGAGGATGCCTTCGACAAAATCAGCGTCCCGCGTCGCATGCTTATCATTGTCTCGGGGGCACTCATGAACCTGCTTCTCGGCTTTCTGATTATGTTTATAATTGTGCTCTCGTCCACGCCGCAGCTTTCCTCAAATGTCGTCGCGCAGTTCAAAGACGGTGCGATGAGCTCCGAGTCGGGGCTTATGGTCGGCGACAGGATTGTCAGGGTCGGCAAAGTAAGGGTGCACACCGGCTATGATCTGGCCTATGAAATTATGAATCAGGGAAGTCGGCCGGTGGACCTGACTGTAATCCGCCAGGGCGAGAAGATTATGCTCCGAGATGTCCTTTTCCCCGGATTTACCGAGGCAAACACCGCCTTCGGCGACCTTGATTTTTATGTCTATGGCGAAGCAAAGACCTTCGGCTCGGTTATCAAGCACACCTGGTATCGCTCGATATTCACAATAAAGATGGTCTGGGACTCGCTCCTCGGCCTTATCGGCGGCAGATACGGCTTTGAGATGGTCTCGGGGCCGGTGGGAATAACCAAAGAAATTGAGGACGCTGCCAGAACCGGGGTTACAAACCTGCTCTTTATCTGTGCCATGATAAGCATAAACCTTGGCGTAGTAAATCTGCTTCCGCTCCCGGCGCTTGACGGGGGGAGGCTGGTCTTTCTGATTGTCGAGGCGGTTCGCGGCAAGCCGGTAAACAAGAACATCGAGGCATATATTCACTTCATCGGGATAATACTGCTCTTTACTCTGATGATTATCATAACCATGAAGGACGTTCGGAGCATTATAAGGCAATGGTATACAACGAGATAAGAGCCCCGAAAAGAGAAGTCAAAATCGGGCGGGTCACAATCGGCGAAGGAAATAAAATCGCCATACAGTCGATGACTAACACCAAAACCGAGGACCGCGAGGCCACACTGCGGCAGGTCGGGGCGCTTGAGGAGGCCGGGTGCGACATTATCCGCGTCTCTGTACCGAGCGCCGAGGCCGCCCGGACAATCGGGTACCTGAAGGAGAAGGGAATCGCCACCCCCCTTGTCGCCGATATACACTACGACCACCGGCTCGCCATACTTGCGGCCGAGCGGGGCGCCGATAAAATCAGAATAAACCCCGGGAACATCGGCGGCGAAGAAGCTCTCAGGGAGGTCTGCCGTGCCTGCCGGGCGCGGGGCATACCGATAAGAATCGGGGTCAACAGCGGCTCACTTGAGCGGGAGATTTTAAATAAGTACGGCGCGCCGAGTGCCGGGGCGCTCTGCGAGTCGGCGCTGCGGAATATTGCCCTGCTTGAGAGATTTGACTTTTTTGACATTGTGGTGTCAATCAAATCCTCGGACGTCAAGACCATGATTGACGCAAACGTCCTGCTCTTCGAGAGGTCGGCCTACCCTCTTCACCTCGGGGTGACCGAGGCCGGCGCCGGCAGGATAGGGCTTGTCAAGAGTGCGGTGGGAATCGGAGCGCTGCTCTGCCGCGGAATCGGCGACACTATAAGAATCTCGCTGACCGACGACCCTTTGAATGAGGTGAGCGCGGCGCGCGAACTGCTGACAGCCCTCGGTATCGAAGGCCAGCGAGGGCTTAATATCATAAGCTGCCCCACCTGCAGCCGGACCTCTGTTGATTTAATCAGGCTCCACCGGGAATTTGAAGCCGCGGCCCGGCGCGAGGGGCTGCTGGACAAGCCCCTGACCGTGGCGCTCATGGGCTGTGCGGTAAACGGCCCGGGCGAGGCAAGAGAGGCCGACATCGGGGTTGCCGGCGGGGTCGGCGAGGCGCTGCTGTTCAAGCGCGGCAGAATAGTCGGGAAAGTCAAGGAAGAAGAAATCATCAACACGCTGATAAAAGAAATTAAGGACATCACAAAATAAAAATGCCAAGAACCTTTTTTGATATATTTACAAAATATGAGCCGGACGACGCGGCTTTTGGATGCTTGAAGAAAGCCGGCGGGTGTGCGGTCAGATGCGACCGCGAGCGGCGTCTGCTTGAGGTTGAGCTTGATTTTGATGAAATTATTCCAAAATCACTGCTCTATGCGGTTGAAACACAGCTCATGTCAACCTACCGGATGCGGGGTGTGAGAATTATTCCGAAGTACCCGGCCGGGCTGCTGACCGAAGATTATATACCCGAAATACTGAAGGAAGCCGAGCGCACAGGCACTGTGGCACGCGGTTTCTTTTCTGATTACAACTACAGCTTCGACGGCGAGGAGTTAATTGTCGACATTGAAACACCACCGGCCGGAATTGATCTGCTTGAAGACTACGAAACACCGCGGATTATCGGAGAAATTATCAGGCGGGAGTTCGGCGTCGGGGTAAAGGTCAGACTTGTTAATTCGGGCGGGGGGGACTATTCAGAGAGCATACGCCAAAAGCTTGAGGAAATTGACCGCGAGCTTTATTATGCCGACAGGAAATATGAGGAATACCAGTCGCGCAACGGCTTTTCGCGGGACAATGAACGCGACGGGACTGATAGTGACAAGCAGCCTTCCTTCCGGCGTGTAACGACGCTCTATCCCGAGGTTGAAATTGAACAGGTAAGAGGAATTTACAATTCGGGTTGCAGAAAATTCGACATCACAAACCCGGAATTCGTGTATGGCGGGGAATTCGAGGTCACGCCGACCAGAATCGCCGAAATCACCTCGCCGGTGAAGAAGGTCCTTATTGCCGGCGATGTTTTCGGCTTTGAGAAAACCGAAATAAGGTCGGGCGACAAAGTAAACATATCCTTTTCAATTACAGATTACAATTCCTCAATAGACGTCCGTTGCTTTGGCCTCGAGCCCGACGAGGCCGACGAAATCTCGGCCTTTGTAAGCGACGGCGCCACACTTGCCCTCTACGGCTCGGTAAAGCGCGAGCGGCGCCGCGGCGGCGGGGCGGGGGAGGAGCTGTATATGTCCTTCAGCCATGCCGCTAAAATAAAGCGCATCGAGCGCACCGATACTGCCATAAACAAGCGTGTCGAGCTGCATGTACACACCTCGATGTCGACAATGGACGCGCTGATATCGCCGCAGGACCTGACTAAGACCGCCAAGAAGTGGGGTTACAAGGCTATAGCCGTCACCGACCACGCCACCCTGCAGGCCTACCCCGAAATCATGCTCGCCGCAAAGGAGCAGGGTGTAAAGCCGATCTACGGCGTCGAGGGCTATTTTGTCAACGACACTCCGAGCGCGGTATTCGGACAGGCGCCCGAATTTGACGGAGAATTTGTTGTCTTTGATATCGAGTCAACCGGACTGTCGGCTCAAAGCTGCAAGATTATTGAGATCGGCGCCGTGCTGGTCTCGGGCGGCAAAATCGGCGACAGGTTTCACACCTTTGTCGACCCCGAGGAGCCGATATCAAATGAAATTACCCGGCTGACCGGGATTGACGACTCTATGGTCGCCGGCGCACCGTCCCAGACAGAGGCGGTGAGTGCATTTCTTGAGTTTGCCGGGGGCCGGATGCTGGTCGCGCACAACGCCGACTTTGACGTTGGTTTTATCAGAATTGCCTGCGAGCGCGCCGGAATACCATTTGACAACTCCTATCTTGACACGCTTGCGCTCTCTCGATACATAAACACGGACCTGAAAAATCATCGGCTCGACACCCTGGCAGATTACTTCGGGCTGGGCAATTTCAGACATCACAGAGCGCATGAGGACGCCGAGATTCTGGCCCATATCTTTCTCTGCATGACAGAGAAAATGCGCTCGCTCGGCATTTACAGCTTTGTTGAGCTTGTCCGCGAGATGAGCGAGAATTCCGACCCCTTAAGGCTTAAAACTTATCACCAGGTTATCCTTGTCAAAAATCAGACCGGACTGAAAAACCTCTACCGGATAATATCCGAGAGCTATCTGAATTACTTTTACCGGACTCCGAGAATCCCGAAAACCCTGCTTGAAAAATACCGCGAGGGGCTGATTGTCGGCTCGGCTTGCAGCTCAGGCGAGCTGTTTTCGGCAATTCTTGAAAACAAGCCGGATGCCGAGATTGAAAAAATCGCCGCGTTTTACGATTATCTTGAAATCCAGCCGGTATCAAACAGCCGGTTTTTGATAGAAGAAGAAGTGCTGCGCGACGAGGATGCCATAAGGGAGATCAACCGGAAAATCTACAACCTCGGAAAAAAGCTCGGCAAGCTCGTGGTGGCGACCAGCGACGCGCACTTTCTAAACGCGGACGAGGAGATTTTCCGAAAAATCTTGCTCTCAGGCATGAAATTCAGGGACGCCGAACGCGAGTCCCGGATTTATCTGCGCACGACCGAAGAGTTGCTCAAGGAATTTTCTTATCTCGGCGATGAGGCGGCATATGAGGTTGTGGTAAAGAACACAAACAAAATCGCCGATATGATTGAGGATGTCCGCCCGATTCCCGAGGGCTTCTACACCCCGAGCATGGAGGGCGCCGAGGAAGAGTTGCAGCGGATCTGCTATGAGCGGGCCCGGAGCATGTACGGCGACGAGCTGCCGCCGATTGTGGCCGCACGACTTGAAAAGGAGCTGAATGCTATCATCAAGCACGGCTTTGCGGTGCTTTACATTATTGCCCAGCGGCTGGTGAAGTTCAGTGAGGACGAGGGGTACCTCGTCGGCTCGCGCGGCTCGGTCGGCTCCTCGTTTGTGGCTACCATGGCCGGGATATCCGAGGTCAACCCGCTGCCCCCGCATTACTGGTGCCCGGGCTGCCGCCACAGCGAGTTTATCACCGACGGCTCGGTGGGCTCGGGCTTCGACCTGCCTGAAAAACTCTGCCCGGTCTGCTCGCACAAGATGAATATCGACGGACAGGACATCCCGTTTGAAACCTTCCTCGGATTCCACGGCGACAAGTTCCCGGATATAGACCTTAATTTTTCCGGCGAGGTTCAGGGAAAGGTACATAAATACACCGAAGAGCTCTTCGGCGCCGACAACGTATTTCGGGCCGGGACAATCGGCACTCTTGGCGACAAAACCGCTTACGGGTTTGTAAAAAAATATCTCGAATCAAAAGAAATATCGCTGCCGAGGGCCGAACTTAATCGGCTTGTGATGAACTGTGTCGGAATAAAGCGCACGACCGGCCAGCACCCCGGCGGGCTGATAGTCATCCCCCGCCAGTTTGATGTGTATGACTTCACACCGGTTCAGCGGCCGGCAGACGATCCGAAATCAGACATTATTACCACCCACTTTGCCTTTACATATCTGCATGAGACCGTCCTGAAAATCGATGCGCTCGGGCACGATATTCCCACAAAATACTGGTGGCTCGAACATCTGACCGGAATTAAAATTGCGGATGTCCCGATGAACGACCCTGCGGTCTACGAACTATTTCTCTCAACCAAATCGCTCGGTGTCAGCCCCGATGATATCGATTGCAAGCTCGGCACCTTCGGGCTGCCCGAGATGGGCACGCGGTTCATCCAGCAGGTGCTGCTCGACGCCAAGCCTAAAAACTTTGCCGACCTTATTCAGATATCAGGACTTACTCACGGTACCAACGTCTGGCTCGGGAACGCGCAGGAGCTTATCAAGAACAATATCTGCGACATTTCGCAGGTTGTAGGAACACGCGACGGCATCATGCTCACGCTGATGCGCTACGGCCTTGAGAGCCAGGACGCATTCAACATCATGGAATTTGTACGGAAAAACAAGCGCGGCAAGCCGCTCGGCGAGGACATGGTTCGCCTTATGCGTGAGCACAATGTTCCAGAATGGTATATCGATTCACTCTGGAAAATCAGGTATATGTTTCCAAAGGCGCACGCCGCCGCATATGTCATGTCGGCAATCCGGCTCGGGTGGTTCAAGGTTCACCGGCCGCTTGAATTTTACTGCACCATGTTTACGGTTGCCCCGACCGGATTTGACGCCGAGCTGGTCATGAAGGGAAAAAGGGCCGTTGCCGAGACTCTGCGGGACATTGAAAACCGCGGCAAGGATGCCTCGCCGAAAGAGCAGGGAATGGTTCCGGTGCTGCAGCTTATCAACGAATGCTATGCGCGCAGAATCAGGTTCCTTAAGGTTGACCTGAACAAGTCCGACGCCTACGCTTTTCTGCCCGAGAACGGGGCTATCAGGCTACCTTTCTGCTCGTTGAGCGGGCTGGGCGGGGCCGCCGCGCAGAACATAGTTGACGAGAGGAATAAACAGCCCTTCTCCTCGGTTGAGGACCTGAGGGTACGCGCGGGGCTCAACAAAAGCGTGATTGAGATTCTACGCAATAACGGCGTGCTCGACGGGCTTGACGAAACCGACCAGCTCACCTTCAGTTTCGCGTAAGCGCGGTATAGCAAAAGATTCTTTAAAAATAAAGCGATTTTTGCCGGAAATTTAAATTTACTATTGCATTTTCGCCGCCAATATGGTATAATGGCGGCGTTGAGGAGGCATAGCTCAGTTGGTCAGAGCGCACGGTTCACATCCGTGAGGTCGCAGGTTCGAGCCCTGCTGTCTCCACCAGCCCGAATATCGGGCGGTGTGCAACAAAAAAGCCGGGCTTCCGGCAAAATATTCCCGGGGCATTAGCGCAGTTGGGAGCGCACAACACTGGCAGTGTTGGGGTCAGGGGTTCAAGTCCCCTATGCTCCACCATAACGAGACCTGTTATGATGACAGGTCTCGTTTCTATTGATCTTGTTCATTTCTATATCGCACAAAGCACCTACCAAGTACGCCTACCTCTCAAATTCCCTGCATTCACTAATAGTATATAATATCTAACAACTAAAAAGCGCGGGATGTAGGACCCGCGCTTGGTTGTATTTAGATTAAAAGTTTTGAGTATTCTTAAGGAACTTTTTTCAAAAAGCTCCTTAAGCGGAGTGTGGGGCAACGCTTCGAAAATCTTTATATCCTTGCCACGCCGGATTTCCGGGCAGCTTCGGCGACTGCCTTGGCGACCGCGGGACCGACGCGCTTGTCGAATGCGGCAGGGATGATATAATTCTCGTTCAACTCTTCGTCGGAGATGAGCCCGGCGAGCGCGTACGCGGCAGCCAGCTTCATCTCGTCGTTGATATCCGAGGCCCGCACGTCAAAGGCTCCCCTGAAGATGCCGGGGAAGGCGAGCACGTTGTTTATCTGGTTCGGGTAGTCGGAGCGGCCGGTTGCCACGACTCTTGCTCCGCCGGCCTTGGCGTCATCGGGGAAGATCTCTGGAACCGGGTTGGCGCAGGCAAATACAATTGCGTCACGGTTCATGGTCTTGACCATATCTGTAGTCACCACGCCCGGGCCGCTGACGCCGATAAACACGTCGGCGCCAACCAGTATATCGGCAAGCGAGCCGCGTTTGCCCGAGAGGTTTGTCACCTGGGCCATTTCTTCTTTAATCCAGTTCATACCCTCTGTGCGCCCGGCATAGATTGCGCCCTTCCTGTCGCACAGGATGATATCACCAAATCCGTCGGCGAGCAGCAGCTTGGCAATTGAGATGGCCGCGGCGCCTGCGCCGTTAATTACAACTTTGACCTCGTCCTTCTTCTTGTTTACGACCTTCAGGGCGTTAACAAGCCCGGCAAGAGTGATGACTGCGGTGCCGTGCTGGTCGTCGTGGAAGATCGGAATGTCGCACTTCTCTTTCAGCTTGCGCTCGATTTCAAAGCAACGGGGAGCTGCGATATCCTCAAGATTGATGCCGCCGAAGGAGCCTGAGAGCAGGTAAATTGTTTCGACTATCGTGTCAACATCTTTGGACTTGATACAGAGCGGGATGGCATCGACGTCGCCAAAGGCCTTGAAGAGCACGCATTTGCCCTCCATAACCGGCATTCCGGCCTCGGGTCCGATGTCGCCCAGACCCAGCACCGCGCTTCCGTCGGTTATAACCGCACAGAGATTCCAGCGGCGGGTCAGCTCGTAGCTTTTATTGACATCCTTCTGTATCTCAAGGCAAGGCTGTGCAACACCGGGGGTATATGCAAGCGAAAGGTCCTGTTTGCTCGAAACCGGAACTTTGGCTACCACCTCGATTTTGCCTTTCCATTGAGCGTGCATTTTCAGCGATTCTTCGGCGTAGTTCATGGTTATCTCCTTTTTTATCGGTTTAAAATCAGTGTAAATTATATCAATACATAAAGAAAAAATCAATAGTGGCCGGCGAAATTTCCTTTTTTATCTCAAATCCGGACGTATTAGAAAAAACATTTGGTATTATTGACATATCGGCGAATATGGTGTTATAATAATGGCGTGTTTGCCCATTGAACCGCGGCACGGATATGCCGGAAGCTCGGCTTCCGGGTATATCCGATTATAAGAATAAAGGAGTTTGACCGGTATGGGAAAAGGGGAGTTGTCTTGTGACGTCGCGGTCCTTGGCGGGGGGCCGGGCGGTATTCCGGCGGCTTTAGCCGCTGCAAGACACGGAGCAAGTGTGATTTTGTGCGAGAGAAACGGCCACCTCGGCGGCTGCGCCGCAACCGGCCTGCCGCTGCTCGGGTACCTTGCGCAGGATGGCCGGCAGATTATCGGCGGGATAGCCCAGGAGTTTATCGACGATCTCATGGCGAGCGGCGATTCTTTTGGTCATGTGCGCTGCCCGCTCCACAATTCGGTGACGCTGATTCACCCCGACAGGTTCAGGCTGCTTGCGCTCAAAAAGTGCCTTGAGGCCGGGGTGCGGCTGCTCTTCCACACCGAGGTCACCGGCGCTGTTGTTAAAGATGGCAGGATTCAGAAGGCGATTGTGACCGGCAAGGGTGACCAGGTAGAGATAAGCGCCAAAGTGTTTATAGACGCCACCGGTGACGGCGACCTTGCATATATTGCGGGGGCGCAATACGAGAAGGGCAGCGCTGCTGACCGTATGCTGCAGCCGCCGACGCTCATGTTCTCGGTCATCGGATTTGACAAAGAAAAACTCATGAGCTTCATTGAAGCGCACCCCGAGAATCAAAAGCAGATTGATACTGTCAGCGTGGGGGAAGGTTACGACACAAAGCTCTGGCGCTCGACCGACACCTATGTCTTGGTCGGCATGAAGGCATATCTTGACGAAATCAGGGAAAAAACCGACTGCCCGATTTTACGCGAGAACATCATTATTATTAATTCCACAATACCCGGCAAGGTATTTCTCAACATTGTGCGTATCACGAACTGCGACTGCTCAGATATCGAGAGCCTGTCCGATGCCGAGGTCAAGGCGCAGCTTCAGGTCGAGGGCATTTTCCGGGTCCTGCGCGAGTATTTCCCTGGTTTTGAAAACGCGGTTCTCGACTCAATAAGTCCGGCAATAGGCGTGCGCGAGACCCGGCGGTTCCGCGGGATTGAAAAGTTGACCGTGGACCAGGTGCTCGCGGGCTACAAGCCCGAGAATACTATTGCCCTTGGCGGATTTAAAATCGACATCCACAGCGGCAAGGGGGAGGGAACCGTCCTGAAGGAGGTTGTTGAGCCCTACGGGATACCGCTCGGCTCGCTTATAAGCGCTGACATAGACGGGCTGCTTTTCTCGGGCAGGTGCATCTCAATGGACCACGAATCGCTCGCCTCCATGCGGGTGATGCCGACCTGCATGGCAGTCGGCCAGGGCGCCGGGACGCTTGCAGCCTGCGCCGTGCATAAGGGCATCAGCCCGAGGGATGTCAACTACCGCGAAGTGGTCGGTATCCTGCAGAAAGATAAAGCGATACTTAGATAATAGAGCGCGATTTTGGGAGAAGCTTCTAACATGAGGCTTCTCTCTTTTTTGTGGGGCTTCGCCATCGCCAAAAAAGGCCGCTGGACACTCGCAAAGCCCGCTCCCGCGCGGTGTCAGGACAGTCCTCCGCCGGAAAAGCTCAATTTTAGGTCCCCGGACGCCGATTCTGCATGTAAAAAAACAAATAAAATCCCCGAGCAATGTCAAATTTCAGAAAAACGCATAACATATTATAGGAGATTGAATTATCTCCGCACAAAAACTGGAGGTTACAGAAATAATGGCAGAAAATCGATTTTCATGCGGATGTCCGGGTGGTTCGTCCGGCAGGGAAATGGTTTGCATCGAGACAAACAGAATCCTTGACTCATGCCGTGACCGCGATTGCTTCGAGAATGTCCGGGTAATACTCACCGATTTCGGAAATGATATCATAGAGCGCACGTCGGTAGTGAGAACAAAAAGCGCGTGTATAGCATGGACCTACATAAACATCGAGCCGGTACTCTTCAACCGCGGGTTCTACACCGTCACAATCAGGTTCTACATCAAGCTGGTATGTGAGGCTTGCATCGGAGGGAAGGCACAGGAATTCGACGGGGTAGCCGTAGTTGAAAAGAAGGTGGTCCTCTACGGCAGCGAGAGCAATGTCTGCATCTTCAAGAGCAATTCCGACCCGAATGATTATTGTCATAACCCCGACCCGATTTGCTGCGTCAAGAATGTGCCCAGCGCGGTTGTCGAAGTGGTCGACCCAGTGGTGCTTGAGACCAAGGTGATTGACCCCTGCGACGAGCGTAAATGTTATTGCTGCTGCTGTGCCTGCGACATCCCCGAAGCGGTTACCTACCGGCTGAGCGGTAATCTCAGCGACGACAGCAAACGCGAGAAGTATCTTGCCGTGACCCTCGGAATCTTCTCGATTGTCAGGATTGTCCGGCCGGACCAGTTCCTCATCAATGCGACCGAATACACGGTGCCCGACAAGGAGTGCGTTGAGGCGGCACAGGATGACCCCTGCAGCCTGTTCAGAAAGATGGCATTCCCGATAAGCGAGTTCAGCCCGCCCATGATGATTCCCGGCAGCATCGATAAGAGATGCGGAAACTAAGAGGTAAAAAAGTAACAGACAAAAAAACCGGCGGCCGGATATCCTAGCCTCAGAGCTTCGGATATCCGGTCGCCGATTGTGCTTTATGCTTTAACGTTTAAATCGTTTGTTCCTACTACCCCGCATTCGCGCTTCTGAAGGTCACGATTGGTTTTTCGGTGCCCCTCACACAGCCTTCGGTAATGCGGACCGACTCGACATCCCGCCGGCTCGGTATTTCAAACATGAGCTCGGTCATAATTCCCTCCATTATCGAGCGCAGACCGCGTGCGCCGGTGTTGCGTGATATCGCAAGGTCGGCGATTGCTCTCAGCGCCGCTTCGTCGAAATGGAGTTCGACCCCGTCCATCTGGAAGAGCTTTATATACTGGCGGAGCAGTGAGTTTTTCGGCTCGCTGATGATCTTTACAAGCGCGTCGTTGTCGAGCTCGTCAAGCGTGACGATTATCGGCAGGCGCCCGACAAGCTCGGGGATAAGGCCGTACTTAATCAGGTCATGGGGGATAATATCCCTGAGGATGCCGTTTGCGCGCTTTTCTTCCTTGTTCTTAATTTCACCGAGAAACCCGACCGTGTTGTTGCCGCGGCGACGCTCGATGATTTTGTCAAGCCCGTCAAAGGCACCGCCGCATATAAATAGGATGTTTTCGGTGTTTATCTGAATGAATTCCTGATTAGGGTGCTTCCGGCCGCCCTGCGGGGGAACGTTTGATATCGTGCCCTCAAGGATTTTCAAAAGGGCCTGCTGGACACCCTCGCCCGAGACGTCGCGGGTAATAGAGGGGTTTTCGCTCTTGCGCGATATTTTGTCGATTTCGTCGATATAGATGATTCCGCGTTCGGCAAGCTCGATGTCGTAATCGGCAGCCTGAATCAGGCGCAGAAGAATATTCTCGACGTCCTCGCCGACATATCCCGCCTCGGTGAGTGTCGTGGCATCGGCAATGGCAAAGGGAACCTTCAGGGTCTTGGCAAGCGTCTGTGCCAGATAAGTCTTGCCGACGCCGGTAGGTCCTATCAAGAGGACATTGCTTTTCTGAAGCTCGATTTCACTCTCGTCGTCTGCTTTTTCCTGCGCCCGTTGCCGCTGTAAGCGCCGCCGCCCCCGCTTGCTGAGGTCAGAGCTGAGTACCCGCTTGTAGTGGTTGTAAACAGCCACCGACAAGGCAATTTTGGCCCTGTCCTGACCGATGACATACTGGTCAAGGGTTTGTTTTATATCCTTGGGGCGGGGAAGTGCTTCAAGTGTGAGCGAGCCGATATCCTTTTCCTGCGGCAGACTGTTGTAAATCAGCTCCTCGCAGGCATCCACGCAGAAGTCGCAGATATAAAGGCCGGTAGGCGAAGGAATCAGGAAATTGACCTGATTCTCGTTACGGCCGCAAAACGAGCAGAAGCGAGTTGTTGTTTTGTTGCGGTTGGTGGTGTTTGCGCCAGCCATTTTATAGTGCCTCTCTTTGGGTTCTGTGCCTTCCGCCGCAGCCCTGCCGCGACAAAGAAGGACATGTGATAGGAAAATTGTGGGTAGCGGTTAGGGACGTTTGGTCATCACCGTATCGATAATCCCGTATTCCTTGGATTCGGCAGCGGTCATATAAAAATCGCGGTCCGTGTCGCGGGCTATCTGTTCAACCGACTTGCCGGTGCGTTCTGCTAAAATAGTGTTGATGTTATCTCTCATGCGCAAAATCAGCTCGGCCTGAATCTTAATATCGCTTGCCTGGCCTTTTGCGCCGCCCATGGGCTGATGGATCATGATTAGGCTGTTGGGCAGCGCCGAGCGCTTGCCCTTTGTGCCTGCGGCGAGCAGGAATGAGCCCATACTTGCTGCCATTCCTACGCAGATGGTGGCAACATCGCACTTGACAAAATTCATGGTATCGTAAATCGCCATGCCGGCCGTGAGAGAACCGCCCGGGGAGTTGATATAGAAGTTGATGTCCTTATCCGGGTCCTGTGCCTCAAGAAAGAGCATCTGGGCCACAACCAGCGAGGCCGTGGTGTCGTTGACCTCGTCCGAGAGGAATATTATCCGGTCATTGAGCAGCCTTGAGAAAATATCATAGGATCTTTCCCCCCTGCTGGTCTGCTCGACGACAATGGGTACAAGGGCATTTCTTCACTTTCGGATTTGGCTTCAGTCTGCGTTTCGGTTTTGTCATTGACGTCGCAGTGACATTCGGTTTCCTTGATAACCGCGTTGTCGCGCACGAATTTCATGGCCTTCTGCAGCACCAGATCCTTCTTGACAACCTCGGCGCTCACCATTTCACGGATCTTTTCGGGCTCGGTGTTATATGTTTTCTGGAGCCGCTCGTATTCGGCGTTAATTTCTTCTTCGGTAGCGGTAATGCTCTCAAGCTCGGCGATTTTCTCAAGTGCGAGCCTGAGCTTTACCTGTGCTTCGGCGCCGAGACGGAGTATTGAGCGCATATCCTCAAGCGTCTGCCCGGTGTACTTGAGGTACAAATCAAGACTCAGTCCCTGCATGCGCAGGTGGTTGTCATAATCACGTACCGAGCTGTCGACCTCGGCCTCGAACATCGGTTCCGGAATGTCGGCGACAAGCTTATTTACCAAGGCTTCAGAGAGCGCGTTGTCAACCTCGCGGTCGGCTTCGGTCTCGTGTCTTTTCTGAATTTTTGCCCTGACGTCGTTTCTGTATTCAGCAAAGGTATCGAATTCGGATACGTCCTTGGCAAATTCGTCGTCAAGGGCGGGGAGCTCGGTTTTTGTTATCGACCTGAGCTTGCACTTGAATACCGCGGGCTTTCCTGCAAGCTCTTTGGTATGATAATCCTCCGGGAATGTCACGTTGACCTCGAACTCGTCGCCGATTCTCTGCCCGATTACCTGGTCCTCAAATCCGGGGATGAAGGTGTTCGAGCCGAGTGTGAGCGGGCGGTTCTCGGCTTTTCCGCCCTCAAAGGCGGTGCCGTCGCAGAATCCCTCAAAGTCAATATATACGGTATCGCCGCTCTGTGCAGGGCGGTCGGTAATGCTGATTTCATGGGCGTTGCGCCTTTGAATTATTGAGATTTCAGCGTCAACCTCCTCGTCGGTCGTCTTGTGGACATGCTTCTCGACCTCAATGCCCTTATATCCCTCAATCGAAACCTCGGGCTTTACATATACCTTGGCAGAGAAGAGCACTCCGTTGTCGGTAGAGAGTACGTCTATCTCGGGGCGACTTACTACCTCAATACCGGCCTCGCCTACTGCCGCCTCATATGCGCCGGGCAGCACTTCGTTTATCGCGTCGTCATAAAAATAGGTTTTGCCGTATGTCTTTTCGATTATGCTGCGCGAAGCCTTGCCCGGCCTGAAGCCCGGGATACTGATTCTCTTAACTTTCCTGCGGTATGCATTCTCAATTGCAGCCTCGAATGCATCCTTGTCAACCGAAAACTCAAGGGTGTATAAATTCTTATCGGTTTTTTCGGCTTTGACCAAACTCATTTAGAACAATTCCTCCGGAAGAAATTTTTGCAACCTCTGTATTTTACATCAATATACGTCTTTTGTCAATAGTTTTATCAAATATCGGCCAACCGATCCTAAATTCTGACAGGTACAGGCATAAAATCAAGAAAATCCGAAGAGACAAGCTGGAAAGTCACATCTTCAAAAACAAACTTGGATTCCGCGCCATAATATCCGTGTATGTGACCATAGTAGCATTTTTTTATGTTATGCTCATGGAGGATATCAACCAGTTCCCGAGAGACAAAATCATTCCACACGGGAGGGAAGTGGAAGAAGGCTACGATAGGGTAGCCGGACTCCTTTGCAAGCGGCTCGGCCGCCGCTATGCTTAGTCTGAACCTGATGGCCTCGCGGTTTATGATTCTGGCATAGTCGGGCTGGTTTTCGGCCGGCGGCCGGGCTTGCTCGTTGTACCACCCGCGGGTGCCGCATATCACTATGTCCCCGGCAACATGAGCGTTGTTATAGAGTATGTCAATTGTGGAAATCCGATTACTCTCAAAGAGCGTCCTGAGCTTTTTCTGCGTCGACCACCAGTAGTCGTGATTGCCCTTGCCTATGATCTTTTTGCCGCGGAGCCGGTCCAAAAAGATAAGGTCGGGCAAGGCTCCTTCAAGTGTCAGCGCCCAGGAAATATCGCCCGGGATTACCACGGTGTCACCGTCCCCGACCACCTTGTTCCAGTTTTGTTCAAGGCGCGACATGTAATTGCGCCAGCGGGGCCCGAAAACCTCCATGGATTTTGTGGCGTCAGAGGACAGGTGAAGATCGGATATCACAAAAACAGGCAAACAAGAGGCTCCTTTCGTGGTCTTTTCGAATAAGTGACATGGTTTTACATATAATAAAACAGGTCCGGTCAGCGGATATAAAAAAGAAAAAGGAATGGTCATAAAAATGAAAGAGAAAAACAGGCAGGAGCACAGACAGGGGCGAGAAGTCAGCAACGTCGGCATACAGAAGTGTATCAGCTGTGACGTCAAAAACTGCTACTACCATGACAGCAGCAATTACTGCACCGCCGAACAGATAAACGTCGGTCCCGGGAGTGCCGAGACCAGCGCCGAAACTCTGTGCACTACTTTCAGACCAAAATCCGAATAAGCCGGGCATAACCGGAGAGGATAAGGCGGCAGCCGCAGCAAGAGGCGCCGCCCGCCGGCATGAAAATGCCGGCATTTACATACCAAGAATGTATTTTTTCATTTCTTCTTTGTCAACCGAAGTCGTGAACCTGACCGGCCGGCTACCGATGCCGGCAAGCGGGTAGGGAATAGGCACGCCGGTGAGGCTATGCAGCTGGTCAAAGGCCTCAAATTCCCCGGCGGGGTCGCTGCCGGTCAGCGCTCGGTATACGTCGCCTGCAAATTTATAGGGGCTTGCGGTGGATACTACGGTGATGATACTGTCATCGCCGGTCTCCTGCCGGTATTTTTCGGCACAGCTAAAAGCCACGGCGGTGTGCGTGTCACAAAGGTAGCCGTACTTCTCAAAAATGCTGCTTATGGTCGCCGGGGTTTCGGTCTCGTCGGCAAAATAGCCGATAAATTTTTCTGAGATTTTATCTTTTTCCTCGCCCGATATCTGATAGCAGCCGGTCTTGCCGAGCTCGGCGGTATATTTCCGGGTTTTTTCGGCGCCGGCGACATAATAGAGCAGCCGCTCAAGGTTGCTCGATATCAGTATATCCATCGAGGGCGACATTGTCTTGTGGAAGGTGCGGTTACGGTCGTACCTGCCTTGCCGCAGGAAATCGGTCAGCACGTTGTTGAGGTTTGAGGCGCAGATGAGCTTTTTTATCGGAATTCCCATCAGCCCGGCGAAATACCCGGCAAGTATGTTGCCGAAATTCCCGGTCGGCACGCAGACGCAGAATTTCTCGCCGAGCTTCAGTGCGCCGCTGTTCAACAGCTCGCAATAGGCCGAGACGTAATAGACTATCTGCGGTACAAGCCGCCCCCAGTTGATTGAGTTGGCGCTTGAGAGGAAATACCCCCGCCGGTCAAGTTCTGCTGCAAGCTCTATGTCCGAAAATAGCCGCTTGACGCCGTTCTGGCAGTCGTCAAAGTTGCCGCGCACCGCGCAGACGTCGACATTCGAACCGGTTTGTGTGGCCATCTGCCGTTTCTGGACTAAACTCACGCCGCACTCCGGGTAGAATACGGTTATTCTGGTCTGGTCGATATCCTTAAATCCCTCAAGCGCCGCCTTGCCGGTGTCTCCTGAGGTGGCGACCAGAATATGGACTGTCCTGCCCTCGCCGGTTTTTTTGAGCGCGCGGGTGAGCAGCCGCGGCATGAGCTGCAGCGCCATGTCCTTAAATGCCGCGGTCGGCCCGTGCCAGAGCTCAAGTGAGTAGAGCCTGTCGTCAAGCCTCGCGAGGGGGGCCGGGCCGCCGGGGAAGGATTCGGCGCTGTAGGCGGCTTTGCAGTCGGCGAGCAGCTCGTCATAGGAGTAATCGTCGAGGAATTTTAAGAGGATGAAGACTGCCCGCTCAGAATAGGGCATTTGGCGGAGCTTTTCTATTTCATCCCTGCCGAGAGCAGGTATTTCCGCGGGGACATACAGCCCGCCGTCTTCGGCAATACCCCGCTTTATGACCTCGGCAGAGGTAAACTTTGCATCACCTGAGTCTCTGGTGCTCTTATAAAGCATATTTTTCGTCCGTTCCTTTGCTTTAACTTTCCTTCAGTTTTACCGGATGTTCTCCTCTATGAATCTTTTTGCGTTTTTCCAGAAGATTTTCTCGATTATCTCATCGCTGTATCCGGCCTTTGCCAGCCGGTCGGCGATTACATCAAGGTATGTAATATCCCTGATACCGTCGGGGAGATCGGCGCCGTCAAAATCGCAGCCCAGCGCGACTGTGTCCTCGCCGCCGAGCGAGAGATAATGCTCGATGTGGCGCAGGACATCGTCGGCATTCGCTCCTTTGCCGGGGGCAAGGTGCGAGCGGCAGAGGCTGATGCCCGCAAGCCCGCCGAGCTCGCGTATCGCCGAAAAATGCCTGTCGCGCAGGTTCCGGCTGTGCGGGTAGACCGCATATGAATTTGAGTGAGAGGCGATTACAGGTTTGCTGCAGGTCCGGGCTATTTCAATCATCTCGTCGGCAGACCGCTCGGAGGCGTGCGAGACGTCGGGGATGATGCCGAGCTCAAAGCAGCGGAGCATCACCCGGCGACCGAAATCGGTAAGACCCACATCGGTGTTGTGCGAGCCGCCGATAATGGTCTCGCCTCCCCAAAGCAGCACCAGCGAGCGGACACCCTTCCTGTATAGCGTGTCGAGCCGGCTTATATCCCCGGCGAGGATTCTGGCATCCTCGACGCTGAAGACTGCCGCCGCCCGGTCGCTCTCCCAGACCGCCGTGAGCTCACGGCCGTCTGTAATTTTGGCTATCCTCTCCTTATTTTCAGCCAGCTCGGCTGAAAAATAACCGTACATTTCATAAAATTTCAGATAGCCTTCTTCATCCGATAGTCGCGATTCAATATAAAATGCCGTGAATTGGGCATAATTATCGTATTTTGTGACTTTATCAAGCGAAATGTGAAAATCGTTTTTCGCCAGAATCGCATTTTTCCGGTGTATCCGGTTTGCGGTGTCGCAATGCAGGTCAATAAGCTTCATTATGTACCCCCAGACATTTATTTGGCTCCGAAAGCGTTTTCGATATGCTTTATTTTGGCTATTTCGGGCAGGCCGGATTCTGTGGGCTTGAAATAGACCTCAATGACGTCAAGCCGGACGCGCTTTCCGGGTCTTTGGGTGCGCAGGTAGCTCTGTGCCGCCGCAACCAGATGCGCCCGTTTCTTATATGTTACCGCCATGCCCGGCCGGCCGAACCTGCCGGGGTTTTCGGGGCAGGCTGTACGCGACTTGACCTCGACGAAAATCAACCGCACGTCGTCCTCGGCGATAATGTCTATCTCCAGGTGCGAGCTGCGGTAGTTCATCTCAAGTATCCGAAAGCCTTTTTTGATTAGATAATCGGCCGCGGCACGCTCGCCGTGGTGCCCGGATACTGTTGTGCTGATCCCTTTACTTCGCATCGTCAAGAAACCTGATAAAGCGCACCCGGTGCTCGGGTGACGGCCCCAGGCGCAGCAGCGCCTCTACGTGGGCCCTCGTGCAGTAGCCCTTATGTTCGGCGATGCCGTAGCCGGGGTATTTGCGGTCAAGCTCAAGGCAGAGCCGGTCCCGGGTGACCTTGGCGAGAATCGAGGCCGCGGCTATTGAAGGGGAGAGCGAATCGCCGTGCACCACGCACTCGACCGGGATGTCAAAGCCGCGGGCGACATTACCGTCAATTAGCGCATAATCGGGCTTTTGTTGAAGGTTATGTATGGCGCGGCGCATTGCGAGCATAGTGGCCTCAAGTATATTATATTCGTTTATCTCGTCCACCGTCGCCAGCGCCACCGCATAAGAAATCGCTTTTTTCGTGATAACCGAATACAACTCCTCGCGCCGCTTCTCGCTCAACTGCTTTGAATCGTTGAGCCCCGGTATGAGAAGGCCGTGCGGCAGTATGCAGGCCGCCGCCACGACCGGTCCGCAGAGCGGGCCGCGGCCGGCCTCGTCGACTCCGCAGACAAGCCTGTAGCCGCGCTCAACAGCCAGCGCCTCAAGCGTGTAGTCAAGCATTTTTTGCCTCTTTATAATCAAGTGTAATTCTTCCAATTTTCCCCTCGCGCAGTTCATCGAGCAGCATCTCTGCGGTGCGGAGAGTGTCGACCTCGCCGCCGGCGGCAAGATATCCGCGCTTTTTTCCTATGACTTCAATGAGGGAGAAATCGCTCATGTCCGAGTAATCCTCAATTTTCCCGAGCCCGAAGCGCCCGCAGAGCAGCTCCGGATAATAGCTGCGCAGCCGGGCGATGAGAGCTATGGCAATCTCCTCAGGGTCAAGCAGGGTATCGCGTATGGCGCCGGTGATTGCCAGATTCTCGCCGACCAGCCGGTCGTTGAATTTCGGCCAGAGCAGGCCTGGCATGTCGAGCAGGTCGAGACCCAGCGGCGTTGATACCCACTGCCTGTCCCGAGTCACCCCCGGGCGGTCCTCAACCTTTGCCTTCTTTGTGCGGCTGAGCCTGTTTATCAGTGTGGACTTTCCGACATTAGGGATACCGAGCACCATCGCCCGCAGCGGGCGGCTGATACCCCGCCGGGCGTTTTTCTCAAGTGTTTCGGCACAAAGCTCGCGAAGTACCGTGGGGATCTGGTTGAGCCCCTGACCGGTGATAAAGTCGGTGGCGATGCAGACCGTGTTTTCGCCGGTGTAATCTTTTTGCCAGAGCCCGGTCTGCCAGGGGTCGGCCAGCGAGGATTTGTTGAGAAGCACCAGCGCGGGCTTTTTGCCGATGAGGTCTTCCATCTCGGGGTTGCGCGAGCTGCAGGGAATCCGGGCGTCAAGAATTTCAATCACCGCGTCAATATACCGGAGATTCTCCTTTATCATCCGGCGGGTTTTGGCCATGTGGCCGGGAAACCACTGTATCTCCTTCGGTGCCATTTGACGCTCCTTGAAATTTCTTATTTATACACGCTTCCCGCCTTGGAGAGCGGGAACAGCCTGAGGAGTACCTTGCCGAATACCCGGCGCTGGTCGAGCAGGTCGATCATGGAGTCGCGGCTGTCACGGGAATTGTTCCGGTTGTCGCCCATGACGAAAAGATACCCCTCGGGGACATAGGTTTCATATACCCCGGACTTATTCCATCTGCCGTTTGAAAGATAAATATATCCGCTCTCGTCGAGTATGTCGTCCTCTTCAAACAGATTGTCGTCTGAGACATAAACCAGCCCGGCGTCATAGTCAATCCTGACATATTTGCCGGCGGTGGCAATCACGCGCTTGACTATCGGCTTGTTCAGGTCGGGATCCGGGCTGCCGGTCATGTGGAAGACTATTATGTCGCCCTGATTTGGCGTATAGTTGAGATTTGAGACGAGAAGAACCTCTTTGTTGTGGAGTGTCTGCTTCATAGAGGGCCCGTCGACGCTGCAGAGCCTGATGATGAATGTAAATACAAGAATTACCGCGCAGACCGAATAGACGAAAATCTCGACGTAATCAAAAAGTTCCGATGCAAGCGAGGTCTTTTTCTCCCGGCTCGGGGCGCTGTCAGGGACTTGGATGCTTGTAGATTCGGGGCTGACGCTCCCGCCGCCCTCATTGCTCATTTCCATTGACGCTACCTCTTTTGATTGTTTATTGCTAAGTCGAGCAGGTGATGGCCTTCTGGTATGTAGAGGCCGGTCTGCCTTGCCGCCTCTTCGGTGAAAGCCGGCACTCCGCGTTCCTTTTTGGTCGAGGAGTAAATGAAAAAGGGAACCGGCTCCCGGGAATGGGTGCGGATCTCAATCGGCGTTGGATGGTCGGGGAGGACGAGGATTTTATAATCGTCCCCGCAGGTCTGCAGATACTCGTAAACCGGGCGGAGCACCGCCTCGTCGATGATTTCGATTGATTTTACTTTGTTTTCAATCTCGGCGCGGTGTCCGCATTCGTCGGGGGCTTCGATGTGGATATATACAAAGTCATAGCCGTCGCAAAATGCCCCAATTGCGGCTTCGGCCTTGCCTTTGAAATTGGTGTGAATGTTCCCGGTCGCACCCGGCACGCTGATAGGCGTCATCCCGGCACAGAGCCCTATGCCCTTGATAAGGTCGACGGCAGAGATGACCGCGGCCCTGAGCTTCCATTTTTCGGTGAATGACGGCAGCTGCGGTTTTTTGCCGGGGCTCCAGAGCCATGCCGAGTTTGCGGGCTTGAGGCCGCGCGCGCGGCGGCTGCGGTTTACCGGGTGGTCGGCGAGTATCTCATAGCTCTTTTTCATCAGCTCAAGGAACTGCCCGCCGCCGTTGTCCTCTCGGGGAAGGTATTCCCTGATTTTGCGCCCTATGATGTCGTGAGGGCGCATGAAGTCGTATTTGTCGTTGCCGCCCTTGATGATAAGGCAATGCCGGTAGCTCACCCCGGTGTAAAACTTCATCGTGGGGTTGCCGAGCTTTTGGTCGAGCGCCTTTATCAGTATGTCGGCTTCTTCGGTTGAGATTTCATCGGCGCTGTGGTCGAGCATTACTTTTGCTTCATATTCGCCCTTGTCGCTGAGCGTGACGAGGTTACACCTGTAGGCGGTGTCCTCAGGGGCCATTTCAATCCCCATGCTGGCAGCCTCAAGCGGTGAGCGGCCGTGCGAGTATATCGCCGGGTCAAAAGAGAGTATCGACATATTCGCCGTGTCGCTTTCGGGTACCATTCCGTCCGGCACGTTGAGGACGGTGCCGACTATCGACATTTGTGCCAGCCTGTCCATACAGGGCTTTTTGGCTGCTTCCATCGGGGTTTTGTTGTCAAGCCCAGGTATCGGCCGGTCGGCCATTCCGTCTGGGATGAGTGTCAGGTATTTCATAGATTCTCCGGGAATTTGTTTGTTGCGGCCGGGATTCTGAAAACATGATCCCGCGGTCGGATTCAGGCCGCAAATGCCGCCGATTTTCATTTCATTATAGCACACGGCCGACAAAACATCAATAGAATATGCCAACATTTTACCTTTATCCGGCACTTGCGTTATTTGTCTAAATGTGATAAAATTGAAATGTAATAACCACTACGAAAAGAGGGCGGAGCCATGCATAACAACGATAAGCCGATAATCCCGCCCGAAATCCAGCGGCGCGGGGGAAGGGAAGAGACCAGAAAATTAAAGAGGATAATTCTCTGCTGTTTTGCGGCAATCCTGCTTTTTGTCATTTTATATTACTCGGCCGCGCCCCTGATAAATCTCATTGCCAAAAAGCTGGAAGAACGCGACAATGATGTGTATAACCCAACCAAGCAGACTATAATATTCCACAAGCCCGACTACAGCGAGGACATATACAAAGACGAGTATTACATGGGGCTTGACCGGAGCATATACTACCGTGAACTCGATACCGGTGTGACGGTTGCAATCGAGCCCGAGACCTACGATAATTATGACGAAGGCGTGCGCTTCATGGTGGATTTTGTCAACTATATCATTGCGGGGGATGCCGAGTCTTACAATGCCTGTTTTGAGGAGGCTTATTTCGAGGTAGAAGGAAATGAGAAAAAAGAAGCCTTCACAATGCAGAAACTCTACAATATCATGATAACAAAAATGTCAGAAACCGGCGACGGCTACCTCTTCACGCTCGAATACATGATAAGATACAACAACGGAACCTTCAGAACCGACATCGGCAGTGACGCATCAAGAAAGCAGTATATCACACTTTCCAACAAGACCGGAAAACTCTTGATTGAGAAAATCGAGTACGCAACGATGAAGTAATGTATTTTTTCGGGGGCGCTGCCCCCGAATAGTTTATAGACCTAATGTCTAATAACAAAAAACGGCCCGGCCGCCCGGTACCGTTATAATCTTAAATTTTGTATAATTGTTTTTGAAAATTGAGAAGGGAACCCCCAATAATATTTTGTATAATAAAACTCCAAAAAGCCTGATTTTTACTGCAGATTGTCGACTACCTTATGCGCCCATTCAATTACCGCATTTTTCTCTTCATCGCTGAGTTTTGACAGGAAGGGCAGACCGCCTTTTACGAACAGCACGTCTTCTATCAGGTTGGCTCCGGCCTGATTGATCATATCCTTTATATACTTTGCGCCTTTCTCATTTCCGTCAATTATGAGAGCGACGTTCTGAGCCCTTTGCTTGTTAAGCCCGTTACAGAAGAGTCTCAGCTGGTCTTCGGGTTCTTCCTTGCTTGAGATGCAGAGGATCACTATTCTTTCCTTGTCGCAAGAATAGGCCGGGGGGATAACGTCCACTGCATTCATGGCAAGTCCGAATTCGTTCTTGATTACATTTGCTATTGTCCTCATTTTGGCCTTTTTGGACCAGTAGAGCACTCTCATCTTTATAGCCATAGTCTTCCTCCCGTAATATTTTTTTATACATTAGAGAGCTAATTAAATTATATCATATATTGTTCTTTCATGCAAATATTTTTTGTTTCAGTAATCAATTTTTGTGTTCATTTGACATATTTATTGTGCCGGATTGTATAATATCTACAATAAACGAGGACATCTTATACTTTTTTGTTCCTACCGTTTTTGCTTTGATAACCTCCGGTTTAGCCTCCTGATGCCCTGAACGCTCTCCCTTATTATACAAAATTTGCATTTTGTATAATTATTACACACTCGGCCCACGGTTCCCTTTATTAACAAAAAGACACTATTGCGCCTGATTTTGCGGCTTGCCGCCCGTGTTGCCGGTGTCCTTACCGGCCATTGCCGAATACTTTTTTCTGGTCGCCTCGCCGCCCCGGATATGTCTTTCGCGTTTGTTTATTTCAAGCACCTTTTTAACTTCAAAGTACAAAGGCTTGTTGATCTGGCGCAGAGTCTGGGTTACGTCTTTATGTACCGTGCTTTTGCTTATCCCGAATTTTTTCGCGGCGCTCCTTACCGTCGCGTTGTTTTCTATCATGTATGCGGCAATCTGGACGCATCTCTCCTTGTTCCCGGATATATACATCATAATATTACTCCCGTGCCGCACGGAGCGGCTAAAATAATATTTGATAAAATAAATGATGAGGTCTCTTGGAAAAGCCCGTGCTACAGTTGCCGGGTACAAGTCCTCACTTAATCTTATGACATAAGGCGAACAAATATTATAAGCCTGCTTAATAATTCGCCGAAGCAAAAACACTAAATGGAAATTATACAAATTATACAAAACAATGCACTTGGAATTATGCGCCGGGGTCGCTGACATTTAAATATCTTCTGACCTGCCGCACGGATAATTTCAGCCTTGTCCTCATATCATTAAGTATAGAACATAAAGCGAGGACAAATTGGCATGGAGACGGCCGGCGGAATTGATATTGAGAGGCTCAGGCAGCTCAACCGTCCCGGATATGCCCGGACAAGGCTGGCGGTGATTTATACAATCCTTTTTGCTTTTGCCGCCTGCCTCGGCGCGCTTCTCAATCTTTTTCTCCTTGACAGCCTGCCGGAGGTGATGACAGCCCGAATCAGCACGATGTTCCTCCCTCCACCTGCCGGCTCGCTCTCAACCGGGCTTATCTACGATATTGTTTATAATTCGGTTGACATCTTTAAAATATCGTTTATAATATTAATAGCAGGATTTACATACATAACGGGGCTTATCGACCGCACTATTCTGCTGTTTTCGGGCGTGTTCTACGGCCTGTCATCCTCAATGTGCATTGACCTGTTGCACGCGCAGCAAGCCGGGGGCGGAAGGATCCTTGTGACAATCCTGTTTCTTTTGCGTATGCTTGTTTTGTGCTCGGTTATTATCTCGAGCGGGGTTGTCTCCGAGTTGTATTCAAACCGCTGGAGGTATTACAGAAACATCTATTCCCTGCTGAAATCCTGGTATTTCTGGAAATACAACCTGATTTTTTTGATTTTGTTCGGCTATGTAATACTGGCCGATTTCGGATACAGATTTCTGCTCAACATGATTTTGTAAAGGATTACCTGACTTGGAAGCAAAAAAAAGGAAGTTCAAACTCTTTGACATGAACCGGGACGGCAAGGGCGTCGAGAAAGGCGAAGACGGGCCAAAGAATTTCCGAAATTTCTTTAAGTATTTTAAAAGGAAATTCGGCAAGCTGATCTCGGTGAACCTGCTCATGGTGTTTCAAATACTGCCGATTATCGCGGCGGTCTTTGTCTTTTTGACCGGGCCGACCCGAAGTACGGCAATAGATGTGCTCTATCCCACCGCTTACGGTGCTGCCTTCATGTCGCCGTCGCCGGCAAACGACCTCTTGCTCGCCACGGTCAGCCAACAGCTTGGCGTTCCGGTTTACAATTCCTATGTCTATTACGTCATCGGAGCAATAGCCTTAGTCTACGTGCTGACCTTTGGGTGGCAAAATGTGGGCGGAACTTACCTTCTGCGCGGGCTGGTGCGGGGCGACCCTGTTTTTATAGTTTCGGACTACTTTTATGCCATAAAAAAGAATTTCCGGCAGGGCTTTTTTGTCGGACTTATTGACATTTCGGTGATTTTCCTGCTTTTCTGGAATCTCATGTTCTATTCCCAGAACAGCGGCTCCTACCTGATGAACATCTTCTACGTGGCCGTGATTGCCCTGATTTTAGTATATTTTACAATGCGTTATTATGTGTATCTGCAGCTTATCACATTTGACCTGAAAACCTGGAAGATAATCAAAAACTCCCTGATTTTCACGGTGCTCGGCATTAAGCGCAATACTATGGCGGCCCTCGGAATTGTGACCGTGCTGGCCCTGAATTACTTGTTGTTCTACATCTTAGCGCCCTTTAACATTATCTTTCCGCTGATACTTCCCTTCTTCTACTTCATGGCGGTCTCGGGCTATATCGCGACATACGCCGCTTACCCGGTTATCGAAAAATATATGATCGAGCCGCCGCCCGAGGACACCGAGCCGTCTGCCGACGAGCCGGCGGAGTAACCCGGTTTTATTAGGGGGCAATGTCCCAGAACCCCTGCTTTTCTTCGCGGGGCTCCGCCCCACACCCCGCTCAAGACCCTTTTCGAGAAAATGGTATTGAGAATCCCTAAAAACTTTAATACCTATATCGCTGATAAAAAGGCGCAGGTCCAATACCCGCGCCTTTTTAGTTATTTGACATTAGTGGAATGTGATATTAATGAGGGGACGGAGGGATAATTGCACAAAACAGCAATTCCCACGGGTACTGCCGGTAACGGACTAATCATACCCTAAAAGCTCACTAATTGTCACAAATTTGTACCCCTCATCAATAAGATAAGGTATTATCATCTTAAGCGCTTCAACCGTATGGCCCCTGCGCGTATAGTCATGCATGAGAATAATATCCCCGGATGAAACATTCTCCTTGATATTTTTTAACATAGCTTCGGCTGGTGTGCCTGCCCAGTCGCGCGTGTCGATGTTCCAGAGGATTACGGTATAGTTTTCATCCTTGATATATCGGTATATCGAGCCCGGCAGCACTCCCTCGGGCGGGCGGAACAGCTTTGTTTTATATCCGCATATTTCATTTAGCAAGTTGTCGCAGCGTTCGATTTCGCTTTTCATCTGGGAGGCAGTCAGGTTTTTAAAGCATTTGTGGCTGAATGTATGGTTGCCGATTTCGTGTCCTTCTTTCACTATCCGCCTGAGCACGTCGGGATAGTACCCGGCTTTTTCCCCGACAACAAAAAAGGTCGCTCTCACATCATATTTGCGCAGGATATCGAGAATCTCCATTGTGTGGCGCGGGTGCGGTCCGTCGTCAAAGGTCAGGGCGATTATCTTCGGATTCTCAATTTTTTTCTTGAAAACCACGATTGAAGAATCCTGCGCCGAGGCCGACAGCACAGCCAGGACCACAAGCAGGGCTGCAGTAACAAGACAGACAAGCCGTTTCATTTTTCCCCGTTGGTCAGTTGGTCAAGAGTGCCGAAGCTGTAACCCTCACCCCTGAGCTGGTCTATAAGCCGTCCGAGAATTTTAGCGTTGGTGCTTGAGATGGGATGCAGAAGGATTATTGCGCCGTTGTGGATATTGCTCATTATAAGGTTATAGGCCTCCTCGGGGTCGGGTTGTCTTTCGTTGTCCCAGTCGGCGTAGGCCAGGCTCCAGAATATAGTCTTGTAACCGATCTGCTGGGCAAATTTCAGGTTTTCCTCGTTGAACTTCCCTTCCGGCGGCCGGTAATAACGTGCAATTTCGCGACCGGTATATTCGGTGTAAATGTCTTCGAGCTTCTTCAGTTCAGCACCGAATTCCTCAAGACTTTGGAATTTTGTCATATCCTTGTGGCTTGCCGTGTGATTGCATACAAGATGTCCCTCGTCGGCCATCCGCCGCACAAGGTCGGTGTTCTTTTTTACAAGGTGGGCGAGAATAAAAAATGCCGCCCGGACCTCTTTTTCTTTCAGAACATCAAGCACCTTGCCGACATTTCCGTTGTCGTATCCTGCGTCAAAGGTGAGATAGACCACGCGATTCGAAGCTGTGTCGCCGTGATTCTTATCGACATAGTAGCCGTCATATTTTTCTATGAACTGCATGTCAGGGTCGCAGCGGGGCTGCAGGTGGTTTTTGTTCCGCTTGCAGTACCAGTTTAAAGTTTCTCCTGCAGCGTCGGTGCAGATGGTCAGAATCATCATGGCGCAGCATGCGATAATGAGAATAGACATCAATTTGTTGTTCATTTTATTCACCTTGCCGTGAGTGGTTATATTATCAATAATAGTTTACTTATTATCGGAGCGAATAAACAAAGTAATTATTGGTGTGAGGCTGGCGACCTGTGGTTTCACTACGACCACGGCGCGCCATTTTTATAAAATTTATCTTTTTCTTGACAATTAATGCCGAATGTAATAGAATAGAGCTGACAAAACACACAGGAGGCGGGCTTATGAATCTGGTTACACTATTGTCTGTGACATTTCTGGCCTTTCAGGTGGTGATTCTGGCCATCTGCATCTGGCTCGGCTACCGCTGCGGTACCGGCCGTTCGGTTGTAAGGCTGATTTACCTTTCGTTACTCGCGGTATTATCATTTTTCCTTGCCAAGTGGATTTCAGGCTCCCTTTCCGAATTCGGTTTAAGTGTTGCCGCCCGATTTTACACTGAGCCGATAAAGCAATTGCTGCTCAAGTCGCCCCAGACCGAACAACTTTTAGGCGAAATAATCGCAGCAATGCTCGCCCCGGTATTTTTCGCGCTCATCTTTGCGGTGTTTCAGCTCCTCTCGCTGATAAAGCTTAAGGTCATCTCCGAGAAGCTGACCCGGCTGGTGAAGAAAGACGGCGATCCGATGAATCCGGCCAGCCGCTGGATAGGCGCCGGCCTTGGCGCGGTTCAGGGATTGCTCATTGCCGCGGTCCTGCTCGCTCCGATCTCCTGTGCGGTGGTTATCCTGCGCTCGGTTGACCCCGAAGCGCTTGAGGCGCTCGGCATGCCGGGTTACGAAATCCGGCAAACCGACACTGCCGGTGTATATTATTCAAAAGATTCGATCTCGCGCGGGAGGGCCGATATCACAGCAGTACATAAAAAGCTCTCGGCAAGCGGCTTTTCATTTGCCGGATTTTTCGCCGACCTGCTGACCGAAGCGCTCACCACCATTAAAGGATATGACACAAGCCTGACCGACGAGGTGTCCGTAATTCTCAACGCTGCCGGCGAAGCTCTGAAGGTCTACAACGAAAACATCGGGTCCGGAATATCAACCGAGCTGGCGGCCGTCAACGCGCTTTCTGCCCTGCTGCCCTACATGGAACAGTCGGTGCTGCTTCCCGAAATCTCCTCGCAGCTGCTCAATGCGGCGGCCGATTCCTGGGAAAACGATGAGGCGTTTTTAGGAATGAAGCTGCCTGATAAGGACTCCGGTCCGGCGAGCAAAATCGTAGGTGCGGTGATGCAGTCGTTTAAAAACGCGACCTCCGAAAATGTCGGAGGTATCCTGAATACCCTGGTCGGCAAAAACGAGGGAACAGCTTCGGTGATGGAGAACATTCTTAGCCTGACCGGGAATGATGTTGAAGCAACTTCAGACGAATCGATAGAGCTTATGGCAAACTCGCTGATAGTCATCGGCAATAACGATGACATGGCCCCGGTAATAGAGGCGGTGGGTCAGATCGGCTCGGATCTGATAAAGGAATACGGCATTACCACCATTCCGGCAGAGGAAACCGGAGCATATGACGAAATGAAGAGAGCGCTTGAGGAAGAATTGAACTCAACCAAAGGGCTTGACTATGAGAGCCGGGTCACCTCTCTTGCCAACAAAATTGTCAGCACGGCCGAGAGTTACAACTATTCGCTCTCAATTGCCAAGGGAAAGCTGGCTGCCATCGGTTTGCTTTCATATTTTGAGAGCGTTGAGGTCATTACGGTTGAGGGAGTAATGGAGTACTTTGGTATAACCGGGGTTGAAGTCTCAACAAACAAGTAAGTCAGGTTTTCTATAATACCGGCTGAGTTGCGCGCCGGGGTATTATTCCCTTCTATACTATTTACGAAGACGCGCCTGTTGACAACCAATTGCTTTGCATAAACTAAAAGGCTGTCACAAACCTTACAAATTGTGACAGCCCTTTATTGTTTTTACTGATAAATTACGGTTCTTGACTTGCAATATGGTTTGAAAGTTTTGGAGATTCTCAAGACCCATGAGCGGGGGTTCGGGGGCAGAGCCCCCGTTGCACATTATATTTCAATCTCCCCGTCAAAGACCTTGACGGTGTCGCCGGTCAGGATAATGCCGTTCTCGGTCCAGTTGACAATCAAATCCCCCCCGAGCACCTTAACGGTGATATCCTCGCCTTTTTTACAGAAGCCGTTTTTGATGGCGGCGGCCACCGCCGCGCAGGCGCCGGTACCGCAAGCCTGAGTCTCGCCGTTTCCGCGCTCGTAGACCCGCATTTTCAGAGTGTTTTGGTTGACCACCCTCACAAACTCGGTATTGACCCTTTCGGGGAACACCTTGTGGTATTCAAAGAGCGGGCCGACGTTTTCGATGTCAATCTGGTCAATCCGGTCGCAGAATACCACACAGTGAGGGTTCCCGACCGACAGGCAGGTGACCTTGTATTCCCTGCCCCCCACTTCAAGCGGCATCATTACCGCCTCGGGGAGGTCTGTCAGCATCGGGAGTGCGGCGGTCGAAAAATCGGGATGGCCGATATTGACGCTCACGGAAGTTACCTTACCGTCCGAGGTATATAGCGTTAAGGTTTTCACGCCGCTGTCGGTCTCGACAGTGATGGTGTCGCGCCTGATATACCCGTTGTCATAGACATATTTACCGACATTGCGGATTGAGTTCCCCGCCAGCTTGCCCCGGCTGCCGTCGCGGTTGTAAACCCGCATCTTGACGTCGGCTATATCCGATTTTTCAATCAGGACAATACCGTCTCCCCCGATTCCCCGCCGCCGGTCGCAGAGGGTGACGCAGAGAGATTCGGGGCTTTCAATCCTGCCGTCGAAGTTCTCGATGCATATATAGTCATCGCCGGTGGCCTGCATTTTGGTGAACCTCAGCTTCTCGCGAAAGGTGCGCATCTTGTTTATATTCACAAGACCGGTGTTCTGCTGGTTGTATCGGCTTGCGATAGTGTCGGCGAAGGCGTTTGCAGTGTCAAGCGAGGTCACGCAGGGGACCGAAAGCTGGAGCGCGCGGCGGTGGAATGCAATATAATCGTCAAGTGTGTTATCTATCAGCGCCCCGGTATAAATCACAAAGTTGATTTTGCCATCCTCAAGCAGCTTGTAGACCCGCTGGTCCCGAATACTCACTACAATCTGCACATCGATACCGAGCTTTGAGACGGTGACCGCGGTCTCGGGCGTGGCATAAATTCTGAAATGCAGGTCGTCAAGCTTTTTGGCGATTGAGACAACCTCATGCTGGTCCTGAGAGGCCACGCTGAGCAAGACTCCGACCTCTCTGTGGTTTGCAGTCGATTTGAGCAGCATGCCGGCCGAGGTCATGCCCTTGAAGAGCGCCTCCTGCAGGTTCTTGCCGATTCCCAGCACCTCACCTGTCGACTTCATCTCGGGTCCGAGATATGAGTCGGCGTCGCTAAGCTTTTCAAAGGAGAAGACCGGCACCTTGACCGCGTAATAGGGCGGGGCCTTGTATAGCCCGGTACCGTAGCCGAGGTCGCGCAGCCTGCTTCCTGTCATGACCCGGGCGGCGATATCCACCATAGGAATGCCTGCGGCTTTACTGATGTAGGGAACTGTCCGCGAGGCGCGCGGGTTGACCTCGATAACGTAAAGTTCGTTGTTGTATATGAGGTATTGGATATTCACAAGCCCTTTGGTACCCAGCGATTTGGCGAGTTTGATGGAGCTCTCGACCACCAGCTTCATCATCTTGTCGTTGATGTTGTATGGCGGGAAGACTGCTATAGAGTCGCCGCTGTGAACGCCGGCCCGCTCGATGTGCTGCATGACGCCGGGAATCAGCACATCCTCGCCGTCCGAGATGACGTCGACCTCAATCTCGGAGCCGCTCATGTACTTGTCGATGAGGACCGGGTTGTCGATGCCCTCGGCCAGTATGCGGTTCATGTAGGTCTTGACTTCGTCCTCGTTGTAGACTATCTTCATGTTCTGCCCGCCGATGACGTATGAGGGCCGGAGCAGCACCGGGTAGCCGAGGGTCTTGGCGGCGTCAATCGCCTCTTTCAGCGTTGTGACCGTCATCCCGTGCGGCCGCTTTATATTGAATTTTTCAAGCAGTTTGTCAAACTTCTCGCGGTCCTCGGCGATGTCAATCCCCTCTGCCGAGGTCCCGAGAATGGGAATATTGCATTTGGCGAGATACCGGGTGAGCTTGATTGCCGTCTGCCCGCCGAAAGCCACCACAACGCCGACAGGTTTTTCGACCTTGATGACGTTCATCACGTCCTCCGGGGTCAGAGGCTCGAAATACAGCCTGTCGGCGGTGTCGTAGTCGGTGGAAACAGTCTCGGGGTTGTTGTTAATGATAACAACGTCATAACCCAGCTTCTTGAGCGTCCAGACACAGTGAACCGACGAGTAATCAAACTCAATTCCCTGCCCTATGCGGATAGGTCCCGAACCGAGCACCAGAATCACCGGCTTGCCGCTCCGCTTCATTTTGCGGGACTCGCATTCGATGTCGTAGGTCGAGTAAAAGTACGGGGTGACCGCGTCGAACTCGGCGGCGCAGGTATCGACCATCTTATAGACGCAGTCAGCTTTATATGGCAGCTCTCGGCAGCCCGAAATACGCATTAGCGCGGTGTCGGTGTATCCGAGCTTTTTGCCCTTCAGATATAATTCTTCGGTCAGCCCTTTTGATATTTCGGCTTCATAGTCGACTAAATTTTTGATTTTCTTGATGAAAAAGCGGTCGATTTTTGTCAGCTCGTAAATCCGGTCAATCGACATTCCGCTCTTTATGGCCTCAAATATCGTAAAAATCCGCCTGTCATCCGGAACTATTAAGCGTTCTGTGATGTCCTTGTCGTTTATCGGTTCGACATTCAGCGTGTCAAGTGAGAGCTCGGCGCCGCGAATTGCCTTCATCAGCGCCATCTCAAACGACGGGGCAATTGCCATGACCTCGCCGGTCGCCTTCATCTGGGTGCCGAGCTTCCTTGAGGCACCGATAAATTTATCAAACGGCCACTTCGGGAATTTCACGACGACATAGTCAACCGCCGGCTCAAAGCAGGCGCAGGTCTTTCCGGTAATTTCGTTGGTTATTTCATCGAGCGTGTAGCCAAGCGCTATTTTGGTCGCAATTTTGGCGATGGGGTAGCCGGTAGCCTTTGAGGCCAATGCCGAGGAGCGCGAGACCCGCGGGTTGACCTCTATCACCGCATATTCAAAACTGTTGGGATTGAGTGCGAACTGACAGTTGCAGCCCCCGACAATTTCGAGCGCCTCGATGATATTGAGCGCCGAGGAGCGCAGCATCTGGTATTCCTTGTCGGACAGGGTGAGCGCCGGCGCCACCACAATACTGTCGCCGGTATGAATGCCGATGGGATCGACGTTTTCCATGCTGCAGACCGCTATCGTGTTGCCCTTGCTGTCGCGCATGGTTTCAAATTCGATTTCCTTCCAGCCGTATATATACTTTTCGACAAGTATCTGGCCTATCGGGGAGGCTTCTATTCCGGCTGTGGCCACCGAGTACATTTCCTCCTCATTGTATGCCACCCCGCCGCCGCTTCCGCCGAGCGTGAAGGCCGGGCGGATGATTACCGGATAGCCGATATCATGGGCAATTTTCAGCGCGGTGTCAATATCTGTCGCAATATCCGAGGGCACGACAGGCTCGCCTACCAAGCGCATGGTCTCTTTGAAAAGCTGCCTGTCCTCGGCCTTGTCTATTGCTTCGGTGTTGGTGCCGATAAGCCGCACGCCGAATTTCTTGAGAATTCCCTGACGATTCAGCTGCATGGCAAGCGTCAGGCCGGTCTGGCCGCCAAGCCCTGCGAGAAGGCTGTCGGGCTTCTCCTTCTCTATTATCCTTGCGACAGTTTCGGCGGTGAGCGGCTCAAGGTATATCTCTTCGGCCAGCGCGCTGTCTGTCATTATAGTTGCCGGGTTCGAGTTGATCAATACCACATTAATACCGGCCGCCTTCAGCACGCGGCAGGCCTGCGCGCCGGCGTAGTCAAACTCGGCGGCCTGTCCTATCACAATAGGGCCGGAGCCGATAACCAGCACCTTTTTAATACTTTTGTCAAGCGGCATTACCTGCTTCCCCCTTCCGCATCCATCATCCTGGTAAACCGGTCGAACAAAAACGAGGTGTCAAGCGGCCCGGCGCTTGCCTCGGGGTGAAACTGGACCGAGATGGCTTTCAGGTCGGGGTAATCTATCCCTTCGCAGGTGCCGTCGTTGGCGTTCTGGAACATCAGCACCCCGCATTTTATACTTGAATTGTCGACGGCATAGCCGTGGTTTTGGCTTGTTATATAGGTCCGGGTACCAAAAAGGTCGCGAACCGGCTGGTTTGCCCCGCGGTGGCCGTATTTCAGCTTAATCGTCCTGCTCCCTGCTGCAAGCGCCAACAACTGGTGGCCGAGGCAGATGCCGAATATCGGTAGCCTGCCGAGTAATTTTTCAAGCTGCTTTATCTGGTACTTGTTTTCTGCCGGGTCACCGGGACCGTTGGGCAGCACCAGACCATCGGGACAAAAGGCCAGAATCTCCTCGGCCGATGTCGTTGCAGGAAACACGGTTACGCTGCATCCTCGGAGCTGCAGGGATTTTATAATGTAGTTTTTGGCGCCGTGGTCAATCAGGGCAACCCTGTATTTTTCGTTTTCTGCCGGGTAGACCGTCTTTTCCCGGCGGCTCACATTCAGCACGGCGTCTTTTATTCTGTAGTTTTTGATAAAATAGAGGTCCTCGGGGACACTGTCGCAGATAGCCGCGTTCATGACCCCATGCTTGCGTATGATTCTTGTCACCTGCCGGGTGTCAATACTGCACAGCCCGACAACATTGTGGTCTTTGAGGAACTTGTCAAGGTCATACTGGCAGCGGAAGTTTGACGGGAAATCGCACCACTCGCGCACGACATAGCCGCGCACGCAGCAGGAACCTTCAAAGTCTTCCTCGATGATACCGTAATTGCCGATGAGCGGGAAGGTCTGCAGTACGATCTGCCCATAGTAGCTCGGGTCGGTGAGTGTCTCGATGTAGCCGCAAATGTTGGTGGTAAAGACCAGCTCGCCGACATTTTCGGTATCCGCGCCGAACTTCTCGCCCGGGAAAACCGTTCCGTCCTCCAGCACCAAATAAGCTCTTTTCATTCTTTTTTATCCTTTCCCCGACGGCACGAATCTACCATTGCCGCCGGACTTGACCAACCCAAAATGAGTTTTTTGCATATTGAAAGATGAGCGTTTGCCAAATGGCAGTGACTCATCTTTCAATGGTATTCAGATCAGCGTCGCCGCCATTACGGCTTTTATGGTGTGCATCCTGTTCTCGGCCTGCTCAAACACCACCGACCGTCGACTCTCAAAGACCTCGTCTGTAACCTCAAGTCCGCAAAGCCCGTATTTCTCGCCGATTTCCCGGCCGATAATAGTTTTCCTGTCGTGATAAGCCGGCAGGCAGTGCATGAAAATCGCCTCCGGGTCGGCCAGGCTCATGATTTTGCCGTTTACCTGATATGGGAGCAACGCCTTTATTCTCTCGCCCCAAGCCGACTCGGGCTCGCCCATTGACAGCCAGACGTCGGTGTAGACAATCTGTGCCCCGCGCGCAGCTTCCTCGGGGTCTGAAATGAAATTCAGCTTAGCTCCGGTGGCGCGGGCTATTTCCCTGCACTTCTCTGTCAGCTCTTTTGAGGGGAAATATTCGGCGGGGGCGGCGGCCGTGAAGTTCAGCCCGAGTTTTGCGCAGCCCACCATGAGCGAGTTGCCCATGTTATAGCGTGCGTCGCCGAAATAGACCATATTCAGTCCCTTAAGATATCCGAAATGCTCTTTTATTGTGAGCATGTCGGCGAGCACCTGTGTCGGGTGAAATTCATTGGTAAGCCCGTTCCAGACCGGCACGCCGGCATATTTTGCTATCTCCTCGACTATCGACTGCTCAAAACCGCGGTACTCGATTCCGTCATAAAGCCTGCCGAGCACGCGCGCCGTGTCGGCAATGCTCTCCTTTTTGCCTATTTGCGAACCCTGCGGGTCAAGGTAGGTGACGTTCATACCGAGGTCGTAGGCGGCTACCTCAAAGCTGCAGCGGGTACGGGTGCTGGTTTTCTCGAAAATCAGGGCGATGTTCTTACCTTCGCAAAGTCTGTGGGGTATGCCGGCCTTTTTCTTTGCCTTAAATTCTGCGGCAAGGTCAAGAAGGCCCAGTATCTCCTCGGGGGTAAAGTCAAGGAGCGTGATAAAGTTCCTTCCGGTAAGATTAACCATTGTCGCCCTCCTATTCTGCACAGGCCGCTTTTATCACAGCTACTGCCTTCTTCAACAAATCCTCAGGGATGTTCAGCGGCGGCAGCAGCCTGACTTTGTTTTTGGCCTTGATAACTATGACACCCATCTCGCGGCATCTTCTGATGACCTCGGCGGTCGGCTTTGCAGTTTTAATGCCTACCATCAACCCCATACCGGTGATATTCTCAACCCCCGGAGCGCCGCGAAGCTCCTTCATAATATAATCCGATTTTTCCTTAACTTTGTCAAGTAGGTTTTTATTTATTCTCGATAAAATATTCAGCGACCCGGCGCATACCACCGGATTGCCGCCGAAGGTCGAGCCATGCGAGCCGGGGGTGAGGACATCCTTCACTTTTTCGCCGAGCAGCGTCGCACCTATCGGCAGCCCGCCGCCAAGCCCTTTGGCTAAGGTGACTATATCCGGGGTGATGCCGTAATTCATGTAGGCAAAATACTCTCCGGTACGCCCGCAGCCGGTCTGCACCTCGTCAACAATCATGAGAAGCCCGTATTCGGCGGCAATCTGGGAAATACCGCTGACAAAATCCTGCGGAAGAGGCAAAACTCCGCCCTCGCCCTGAATCAGCTCAAACATCACCGCCGCGACCCTGCCGGTCTTTGCCTGCTCCTCGATTGAATTAAGGTCGCCGGCATCGACATAAATAAATCCGGGGGTGAGCGGCCGGTAATCAGTATGGAAAGTCTCCTGCCCGGTGGCGGCCAGAGTGGTTATCGTGCGGCCATGAAAACTGTTTTTCAGCGTGATAATATTATATCTTTCAGTGCCGTATTTTGCCGCCGCATATTTCCTTGCGGCTTTGATTGCGCACTCATTAGCTTCGGCCCCCGAGTTTGAAAAGAAGACCTTCTTCATTCCCGAGATTTCACAGAGTTTCTCTGCAAGCAGGACGCACGGGTCGCTATAGAATAAATTTGAGGTATGCTGGCAGGTTTTTAGTTGTTTTGTGACTGCCTCAACCCATTCATCGTCACTCACCCCGAAGGAGTTGACCGCAATCCCGCTGCCCAGGTCGATATACTCGTTTCCCTGCTCGTCGTAGACCAGCGCGCCCTTCCCGCGGACAATTCTGAGCGGAAAGCGGTCGTATGTAGCGGCGATATACTCATGATCCTTTGCAATTATATCCATATGGCTCTCTTCCCCCGCTTACTTACTCGTCATCGGCGGCTATCATGGTTCCGGCGCCCTCGTCGGTCAGCATCTCGATGAGCAGCGAATGGGGCACCCGCCCGTCGATGATGGTGACCCGGCTGACTCCAAGCTCGATAGCGTCAATGCAGCACTGGATTTTAGGAATCATGCCGCCCGACACGGCTCCGCTTTTTATCATTTCCTTTGCTTCGTTTACATTCATAAATTTAATAAGCGAGGACGGGTCGTTCACGTCACGCAGCACCCCGGCGATATCAGTCAGGGTCATGAGGCGCTCGGCTTTCATCGCCCCGGCGATATATGCCGCAGCGGTGTCGGCGTTGATGTTGTATATATTCCCTTCCTTGTCGCAGCCCACCGTCGAGACCACCGGGATGTAGCCGTTTTGGAGCAGGTCTATAATCGGCTTTACGTTGACCCGGGTAATCTCGCCGACAAAGCCGTGCACCTCGTCGCGCCGTCTGGCTTCAATCAGCCGGCCGTCAATGCCGCAGATGCCAATTGCATTGCCGCCCTTGGTCTGAAGCAGGTTGACCAGATTTTTGTTGACCTTGCCGGCCAGCACCATCTGAACGATTTCGGCGGATTCCCTGTCGGTCACGCGTAGGCCGTCGATAAATACAGATTTCTTGCCGAATTTATCAAGCACCTCGGTAATCTCGGGGCCGCCGCCGTGCACCACAACAACCTTGACGCCTATCAGCCCGAGCAGGATTATATCGTCCATGACCTGGCGCTTTAAGTCCTCGTTGAGCATGGCATTCCCGCCATATTTGACGACTATTATCTTGTTATAGTACTTCTGGATATACGGCAGCGCCTGTGTGAGCACCTCTGCGCGCTTGAAGTTATCAATGTCGGTCATTGCCCTGCCTCCTTTAAGTCCTGTAGGCACCGTTGATTTTGACATAATCATATGTGAGGTCGCAGCCCCAGGCAACCGCCCCGGCGCCGCCGCTCTTTAGGTCAATCAAAATGTTTATTTCTTTTTTTAGCAAAACCGCCTTGGCCTTCTCCTCGGAGAAATCGACTGCGGCGCCGTCCTCACAGACCTTGACCGTCCCTGCAACAGATGAAAACGAGACGTCAATTTTATTCACGTCAACCTGCTCACCGCTGTAGCCTATGGCGCAGAGCACGCGCCCGAAGTTGGCATCCGCCCCGAACATCGCAGCCTTGACAAGCGTTGAGGATATAACGCTTCTGGCCACAACCCGGGCGGTCTCCTCGTCGGCGGCTCCTGTAACCCGGCATTCAAGCAGCTTTGTGGCTCCCTCGCCGTCGGCTGCAATCATTCTGCACAGCGGCAGCGTCACGGCACCCAGCGCCTTTTTGAAGGTTTCAAAATCTTCGCCTTCGTCGAGAATTTCGGGATTGCCCGCCATGCCGTTGGCAAGTATGGCGACCATGTCGTTGGTCGAGGTGTCGCCGTCTATGCTTATCATATTAAAAGTGTTTTTGACATCTTCCGAGAGGGCTTTTTGAAGCATCGCCGGCGAAATCGTTACGTCGGTGGTTATAAAGACCAACATTGTTGCCATATTGGGGTGAATCATGCCCGAGCCCTTGGCGATACCACCCATCCGGCAGACTTTCCCGCCTAACTCAAACTCGACCGCGACCTCCTTTTTTGTGGTGTCGGTCGTCATTATCCCCTCGGCGGCATTCGAGCTGTTTTTACCGAGCGACTTTACCAGCGCGGGTATGCCCTCTTTTATCGGGGTAATGTCAAGTTTTTGACCTATTACACCGGTAGAGGCCACAATCACGTCCTTTTCGGATATGCCGAGCTCGCGAGCCAGCAGCCGGCAGGTTTCATTGGCTATTTCAACTCCGTCTTTGTTGCAGGTGTTGGCGTTGCCGCTGTTGCAGATTATTGCCTGCGCATACCCGTCGGATATGTTCTGTTTTGTTACGGTTATCGGCGCGCCACAAACCAGATTCGTGGTGTAAACCGCGGCAGCCGAAGCGAGTTTCTCACTGAATATCAGGGCAAGGTCACGCTTAGTGCGGTTTTTACGGATTCCGCAGTGAATGCCGCTTGCCGTAAAACCCCGGGCGGCGCAGACGCCGCCGTCAATCATCTTCATTTGTGCAAATACTCCGATTATTTCGTTATTATTTTTATTAAAGACTTGTCAGATTTTTAAGCATTTTTCATTTTGTGATGTAAATTCACAGTACAAGCCCGGTTTTGGGGTCAAGTCCGAGCACGATGTTCATGCACTCGACCGCAGAGCCCGAGGCGCCCTTTCCGAGATTGTCAAACTGGGCACATAGTGTTATTCTGTCCTCGTTGCCCATGACACATATGTTCATATAATCGAATCCCGAAAGCGCCCCGCTCGACACGAAGCCGGCCTTGTCAATCGCATCACAATACCGTACAATTTCGCCATTATACTTCTTTTTATATATCTTTATGATGTCAGACACATCGGCATCGCTCAGCATTTCGGCAAAAAGCGGGATTGTCACCAGCATGCCGCTGTAGTAATCGGCTACAATCGGCGAAAAATGCGGCGCCTTCTCAAGCCCGGATATCGCCATCATTTCCTTCAGGTGTTTGTGGCACTGCTCGATGGCATAAACCTGCGGGAAGTCAAGTTCGGGCGCGCGGCCCTCGGCTTCGTACCCGGCTATCATCTTATTGCCGCCGCCCGAGTAGCCGGTCAGCGAAAAGCAGGTCAGCCTCTTGTCCTTCGGCAGTATGCCAGCCTCAATCAGGGGATAGACAAGCGCGATGAAACCGGCAGCGTGGCAGCCCGGCACCGCAATCCGCTTTGATTTTCTTATAGCCTCGAAGTGTCGCTCTGACAGTTCGGGAAAGCCGTATGCCCAGCCGGGGGAGGTCCGGTGTGCGGTTGAGGCGTCGATTATCACGGTGTTGGGATTTTCGACCAGCGCCACCGCTTCGACCGCCGCAGCGTCGGGCAGGCATAGGAATGCAACATCTGCTTCGTTGAGCAGTTTTGCCCGCTCGGCAGGGTCTTTTCTTAACTCGGGTTTTATTGCAAGCAGCTGTATGTCGCTTCTCTCCGAGAGGCGCTTGTGTATTCTCAGGCCGGTCGTGCCGGCTTCTCCGTCAATAAAAATCTTTTTCATTCGCGAAGATACTCCCTGAGCCATTTTATCTGTGCCGCGACCGAATCGGGTCCGGTCCCTCCGGCCGATATCCGCCTGGCAACACAATTTGAAAGGTCAATTTCAGAATAAAGGTCTGCTTCCAACAAATCGCTGAAGGATTTATACTCCTCAAGCGTCAGAGTCTCGAGCACCTTTTTGTTCTTTATCGCATAGGCGACTATTTCCCCGACGGTTCTGTATGCGGACCTGAAGGGCAGGCCGCGCTTTGTAAGGTAGTCGGCCAGGTCGGTGGCGTTAATAAAGCCCTCCTGCGCCGCTGCGTGCATCCGCTCTCGGTTGACCTTCATTGTCGCGACCATCGGCGCCATGATGCCAAGGCAGGCCTTTACCGTGTCGATGCTGTCAAAGACCGCTTCCTTGTCCTCCTGCATATCCTTGTTGTAGGCAAGCGGCAGACCCTTCATGGTGGTCAGCAGCGCGATAAGGTTCCCGTATACCCGCCCGGTCTTGCCGCGTATCAGCTCTGCCATGTCGGGGTTTTTCTTCTGCGGCATGATGCTGGAGCCGGTGGTGTAGCCGTCGTCAAGCTCGATGAACTTAAATTCCCATGACGACCAGAGAATCAGCTCCTCGGACAGCCTTGAGAGGTGCATCATCAGTATCGAGAGCGCACCCATCATCTCAAGGCAGAAATCGCGGTCGGACACGCCGTCAATGCTGTTTCTGATTATTCCCGAGAACCCGAGCAGCTCTGCCGTCATCTCGCGGTCGATGTCATATGTCGTTCCGGCAAGCGCACAGGAGCCGAGCGGCGAGTAATTCATGCGCCCTGTAGCATCACAAATCCGGTCAATATCCCGCTTGAGCATGCTCGTATATGCAAGAATGTGATGTGCAAAGACAACCGGCTGGGCGCGCTGCAGGTGTGTGTAGCTCGGCATAATCACGTCGGTGTTTGCCTCGGCCTGCGCGAGTATCGCTCTCATCAGCCGTTTGATATGGCTTATTATCTCTCCGGCCTCATCTCTCAGGTACATCCGCAGGTCAAGCGCTACCTGGTCGTTTCTGCTGCGCGCGGTGTGCAGCTTTTTCCCGGCCTCCCCAATCCGCCGGGTCAGCTCGGCCTCGACGAACATGTGTATGTCCTCGGCCTGCGGGTCAAACTCAAGCTTCCCTGCCTCAAGGTCGGCAAGAATACCCTCAAGTCCGCTTTTTATCTTCTGATATTCATCCTGTGAGATTAATCCCTGCTGTGCGAGCATGGCCGCGTGCGCCTTTGAGCCGGCAATATCCTGCCTGAACATCCGGCAGTCAAAGCGAATTGACGAGTTGAAGTCGTCAGCCGCACGCTCCGGCCTGCCCGCCGTGAGCCCGGCCCAAAGCTTTTCACTTGCCATAATGTCTCTATCCTTTCTTCGGGGGCTCTGCCCTCGGGCCCTCATTTTTTCTTCGGGGGCATTGCCCCCAAACCCCCATTTTTTCTTCGGGGGCTCTGCCCCCGAACCCCTGCTTAAGGAACTTTTTTCAAAAAAGTTCCTTAAGAATCTTCAAAAAACTTTCACAAACCTCTTGCTTTTAGTTTTCGCGGGTCATATATCCATTCAATTTGCCGCGGGGTAGCAATATCAAAACCTGCGATTATTTAATGTTGTTTCCTTTCTTCTTTTTGGCGATTATCTTTGACTGCAGCCCGAAGAGATTTATAAATCCGGTGGCGTCACTCTGGTTGTAGACGTTGTCCTCGTTGAAGGTGGCTATTTCTGCGTCGTAGAGCGAGTAAGGCGAGGTTACGCCTGCATTTATCATGTTGCCCTTGTAGAGTTTGAGGGTGACGTCGCCGGTGACATACTTCTGGGTCGATTTCACAAAGGCAAGTATCGCCTCGGTAAGCGGGGTAAACCACAGCCCGTAATATACCTGTTCGCCGAGCTTCTGTGCGACCAGTGCCTTGTAGTGGGCGGTCTCTCTGTCAAGGCAGATGGTCTCAAGCACCTTGTGCGCGCGGTAGAGGATTGTACCGCCGGGGGTTTCATAAACCCCCCGGCTCTTCATGCCGACAAGACGGTTCTCAACAATGTCAAGCAGTCCGATACCGTTCTCGCCACCGAGCTTGTTGAGTTTCCTGACAAGCGATATCGGGTCGAGCACTTCCCCGTCGACCGCAGTCGGCACGCCGGCCTCAAAGTGAATCGTGACATATGTCGGCTTGTCGGGCGCCGCCTCGGGGGATACCCCCATTTCAAGAAAGCCGGGTTTGTTATATTGCGGCTCGTTTGCCGGGTCCTCAAGGTCAAGCCCCTCATGCGAGAGGTGCCAGATGTTTTTATCCTTTGAATAGTTGGTCTCGCGGCTGATTTTCAGCGGCACGCCGTGCGCCTCTGCATAGTCTATTTCCTCGTCGCGAGACTTGATGTTCCACTCGCGCCACGGCGCAATTATCGGCATATCGGGCGCGAAGGCCTTTATCGCCAGCTCAAAGCGCACCTGGTCGTTTCCCTTCCCAGTGCAGCCGTGGCAGACCGCATCGGCGCCTTCTGCCAGCGCTATCTCTGCCACCCGTTTGGCAATCGGCGGGCGCGCAAGCGCGGTGCCGAGCATGTAGTCCTCGTAAAGCGCCCCGGCCTGAACGCAGGGGAAGACATACTCCTCGAGAAACTCGCGGGCAAGGTCCTCAATGTAGAGTTTGGAGGCGCCGGTCTTGAGCGCCTTTTCCTCAAGGCCGACCAGCTCGTCACTCTGCCCGAAGTTGCCGCATACGGCTATGACCTCGCAGTTGTTGTAGTTCTCCTTCAGCCACGGGATAATAATCGAGGTGTCAAGCCCGCCGGAATAGGCCAGCACAACCTTTTTTATTTTGCTCTTATCCATCTCAAGTCTCTCCGTTTGTGTATTGATAATGAATATATATTACACTATCCTGCATAATATTGCAATAGCTTTATTGAAATTTCTCAATGTTTGTGGGATTTATTGCATTTGACCGGACATCAGACTCTACTTGTTGTGCATGTTTATCCTGCTTGCACATATATTTTGCTCTGTGAACCCCGTTTTCTGTGAGTTGCATCGTCCATTTGGCGGTTCTGTGTGTAATTCCCTATTGTATAATTATTCATTGATATGTATTCGCAACATTACAACTACCGGACGGGCTTTTCCCGTCCGGCGTATGCGTACTCTACGGATTGAGCCTGTCGCGGTCTCTCGGGAAGGCTGCGGCACGTTTTACGGTGTCAAGACCAAGGATGCTTGCCGTAATTCTCTCAAGGCTGCACCCCAGCCCGCCGTGCGGCGGCATGCCGTATTTGTGCATTGTCAGATAGTCCGAGAAATCTTCGATATTCATGCGGCGGCGCTTCATTTTTTCAACCTGCTGTTCGTAGTCGTGTATGCGCTGGCCGCCGGTCGTGACCTCAAGGCCGTTCAGCAGCATGTCAAAGCTCAGGGTGTAGGTCGGGTCTTCGGGGTCCTCCATGGTATAGAATGGGCGCTTGACGGTCGGGTAGTGGGTCACGAAGACTATCGGGGAACCGTATTCACGGTTGAAGTATTCGCCGAGCCACTTCTCCTCCTCGGGGGCAAAGTCGGGCTCGAGCAGGACTGCCTGCCCCTTGGCGCCGGGATGGGCGTCGGCAAAGAGCTTTTTGGCTTCCATGAACTTTATTTTCAGGAATGTTTTAAGCTCCGGCAGCCTCTTTCCCTGCCCGAGGTACATCTCAAGCTCGGGGGCATACTGCTCATTTAGGGTCTCGAACATAAACTTAAACATGCGTGCCTCAAGAGCCATGATGTCCTCGAAGGAGTCGATGAACCCCATCTCAAGGTCAAGCCCCTGAAACTCGTTTATATGCCGGTTGGTGCTGAATTTCTCTGCCCTGAAAACCGGCCCTACCGTAAAGACACTGCCGAACACGCCGACCATTATCTGCTTGTATACCTGAGGGCTTTGGTCAAGATAAGCCTTGCGGCCGAAGTAATCCACTTCGAACATATCGGCGCCGCCCTCCGCGCCGGCTCTGACCAGCTTCGGAGCTACAAACTCGGTAAAGCCCTCGCTGCGCAAAAAGGTCCTGAAAGCATACATGACCCCGTCGCAGATTTTCAGAATCGCTCTGACTTTGGGGTTGCGCAGGGTGAGCACCCTGTGGTCGAGCAGCGTGTTGAGATTCAGCTTCTCGATTTTCCTGTCGTTGCCGATCTCAACCGGCAGGACTGCCGCCCGGCCCGAGAGCCGCTTCATTGTTTTGATATGAATATCAAACCCCAGCCGGCTACGCGGCTCGGCGACTATGGTGCCCTCGATTTCCACACACTCCTCAACCGAAAAGTCCTTAATATCGCACTGCGACTTCTCGGCATCCCAGATGCACTGAAAGACCAGGCGGGGCGAGCGGACAATGACAAAGGCAAACCCGCTCATCTCCTTTATCCTGTACAGCGTGCCCCTGACGGTAATCGGGGACCCGTTCTTTATCTCACCGTTTCTGAATTTTTCCAAAACAGCCGAAATATCTGTCAAATCGGGCTTTTTGCTGATATCAAGGAATTCCATTGTCCTACCTTCTTTCTGTATTTAATCGGCTTTGTTCAGCAGTTCCGTGACTATCTCGTTGACCAGCGCCGGGTTGGCTTTGCCGTGCAGCTTTTTCATGGTCTGCCCGATAAAGAAGGCAAACACCTTGGTCTTGCCGCTTTTATACTGTTCGACGGTTTTGGGGTTCCCGGCGATTACCTCGAGCGCAGCCTCCCTGATGCGCCCGGCGTCGTCGATTTGCTTTAGGTTGTTTTCTTCAATATATTTTGCAACATTAAAGTCATGCGAGGCAAATATCTTCTCAAACACCGGCTTGGCGACCGTCCGGTTGATTACCCCGCTTTTTACCGCTATAACGAAGTCGGCAAACTGAGCAGGGTCAATATTGAGCTCCTCGGCGGTGACCGAATCCCTGTTCATCAGATACATCATGTCGCCAAGCATCCAGTTTGCGGTCTCCTTGGGGTCATTGCAAAGCGTGACGGTGCGCTCAAAAAGCTCGGCAAGCTGTTTTTTCTCGGTCAGAAGCGTCGCATCGTATTCCGTGAGCCCGTACTCCCTGATATAGCGCTCGCGCTTCTCATGCGCCAGCTCGGGGATGCTCCCGGCAAGCGATTTCAGCCACTCATCTTCAATCAGGACCGGCGGTATGTCGGGCTCGGGGAAATACCTGTAGTCCTGCGCGTTCTCCTTTGTGCGCATGGAAAAGCTCCTGCCCTTGTTATCGTCCCACTTCCGGGTTTCCTGAATTACGGTCCCGCCTGCCTCGAGCAGCTCTATCTGCCGCTGCGACTCGTCGATTATCGCCCGCTCGATAGACTTAAATGAGTTGAGGTTTTTCATCTCGGTACGCACCCCGAGCTTATCGGAGCCGGCCGGGCGTACCGACAGGTTTATGTCGGCACGCATTGAGCCCTGCTCCATCTTGACGTCCGAGATGCCGATATACTCAAAGGTGGATTTGAGCCACATGAGGTACCCTACCGCCTCCTCGGCGCACCTCATGTCCGGTTCGGATACGATTTCAATCAGCGGAACCCCGCAGCGGTTGTAGTCCGGGTAGGAGTAGTCGCCATAGGACGAGTGAATCAGTTTTCCGGCGTCCTCTTCCATGTGTATTTCGCGTATTCGGACGACTTTTTTCTCGCCCGAGCACGTGGTATACTCGACCCTCCCGTCGACCGCAAAGGGAAGATAGAGCTGGGAGATCTGATAAGCCTTAGGCAGGTCGGGATAAAAGTAGTTTTTCCGGTCGAATTTGTTGTAGCGGTTGATTTTGCAGTCCAGCGCAATGCCGGCCATCAGGGCGTATTCGAGAACTTTTTTGTTGAGCACCGGAAGCGTGCCGGGCATGCCGGCGCAGACCGGACAGCAGTGGGTGTTAGGCGCGCCACCGAACTCGGTGGAACAGCCGCAGAATATCTTTGATTTTGTGGCAAGCTCGACGTGAACCTCAAGCCCGATTATCGTTTCCCACTTCATTTCAGGTCACCTCCGGGAGCTGTTTTGTGATAGCTTGTCAGCTGCTGGTATGCATATCCGGCTCTGAGCACCTTCACCTCGCCGAGCCGCTGGCCGATAATCTGCATGCCGACCGGCAAACCCTCATGGTCAAAACCGCAGGGGACCGACAAGCCGGGTAGCCCCGCGATATTGGCCGAGGCCGTGAAAATATCGGACAGATACATTTTAAGCGGGTCCGAAAGACTTTCGCCCAGCAGCGGAGCCGTCCGCGGGGAGGTCGGGCAGATTATAAGGTCGTATTTTTCAAATATGGTGTCAAAGTGGTTTTTTATAATTGCCTTTACCTGCAATGCCTTGCGGTAATAGGCGTCATAATACCCGGATGAGAGCACGAAGGTGCCGAGCAGGATGCGCTTTTTGACCTCGTCGCCGAATCCCTCGCTGCGCGTGGCATTATAGAGATCGGTGAGCCCGTCGTAGTTCTTGCTGCGGATTCCGTACTTGATTCCGTCAAAGCGCGAGAGGTTCGAGCTGGCCTCTGCCGAGGAGATGATATAATAGGTCGGCACCACATAGTCAAGGAAAGGCAGGCTTACCTCATCGACCACAGCCCCCGCAGAGCGCAGGGTTTCGGCAGCCGCCCTGACTCTCTCGGCAACATCGTCGTCCAGACCCGCCTCAAAGCATTCGCGCGGCAGGCCGATTTTCATGCCCTTGACTTCCCCGTCAAGCGCGGCGAGGTAGTCAGGGTGGCTTATGTCAAGCGAGGTCGAGTCGGCAGGGTCACGGCCGCAGATAAGATTCATAATCGCGGCGCAGTCGGCGACGTCTTTTGCAACCGGGCCTATCTGGTCGAGCGAGGAAGCATAGGCAATAAGCCCGTAGCGCGACACGGTCCCGTAGGTCGGCTTAAATCCGGTCACCCCGCAATAGGCCGCCGGCTGGCGGATGCTTCCGCCGGTGTCCGAGCCGAGGGCAAAGACCGCCTCGCGCGCCGCAACCGCGGCCGCCGCCCCGCCCGAGGAGCCTCCCGGCACCCGGCTTGTGTCCCAGGGGTTTTTGACAGGGCCGTAATACGAAGTCTCGTTTGTCGAGCCCATCGCAAACTCATCCATATTGAGTTTTCCGGCTATCACAGCCCCTGCCGCTTCAAGCCGCTCAATGACAGTTGCGTTGTAGGGCGGCGTGAAGTCCCCTAAGATTTTTGAGGCGCAGGAGGTTTTGAGCCCTTTTGTGCATATATTGTCCTTGATTGCAACCGGCACGCCTGCAAGCGGAGAGGTCAGCTCGCCGCTCTGGATTTTTTTCTGGACCTCACGGGCGCGCGCTGTCGCCGCCTCGCGGTTGAGGGTGATATATGCGTTTATGGCCTTGTCATTTGCTTCAATGGCATCAAACAGCATCCCGACAACCTCGGGGCTGCTTATCTCTCCTTTTTTTATGGCAGAACCGAGCTGGAGCGCAGACATGTTCAGTATATCGTTCATTCCGACACCTCATTCTATAGTTATTGGAACTACCAGGGTTTCGTCTGTTCGCGCGGGAGCGTTTCTGAGAATCTCCTCCCGGTCATACGAAGGTTTGACTATATCCTCGCGCATGACGTTGGTAATCGGGAAGACATGCGACATCGGCTCGACGCCCTCGGTATTGAGCCGATTCAAAATATCAATATATTCAATGACCGCCCCGAGCTCTTTTTTCATCTTTTCGGTTGTGCTATCGTCAAGCTTTATTCTTGACAGCTCGGCTACATATTCCACATACTCTTTGGTTATCCGCATTGTATACCTCCGTCAATATATTTTGTCTTGTCGGTTGAGGGCTTGTCTGCCCCGATGCTTTTTGCAGCAGGGCTTTTGCTTTCTCGGTTTCGCAGGGTCCACGTCTGCAAGTATTTCTATCAATAGCGGCAACAAAAAAGTCGTCTTTTCCCTGTTGGGACGAAAGACGACTTCCGCGGTGCCACCCAAATTAGCCGGCAGTCTGCCAACTCACTCTTGCAGATTAACGCTCTGCCTACGGGCGGTTCTACTTGCCAGATGCTTTCTTCCGCCGGCTCCGAGTTGTTGTTCGCCCTCTGCCGGTACCGCGTCGCACCGCCCCGCGGCTCTCTGAAACCAAACAATAAGGGTTACTTCTCTCATCAGCGCCATTATTTCGTTATTGTATCACAAAGAGCATAAATTGTCAATAGCTTTTTGAGGCCTTTAGCCGGTCACGAATTCCAGCGGAATAGAGTCTGCCATGCGCTCGGCACCGGCGAGGCTCGGGTGGAGCTGGTCGCCGCTGTCATACTCTGGCGCAATACGCTTGTGGTCATGGGGGTCCATTACCGCGCGCTCAAAGTCTATTACCCCGTCGACCAGGTCGGTGGCCCTTATCCACTCGTTGACGCGGCAGCGGGTTTCTTCGCGCACGCCGTCGCCGGCAAGGCAGCGCGGGCAGGGCAACAGTGTCGCCAGATAAATCTTCATCCCTTGCCGCCGGGCAATTTCTATGTACTTTTTGTATCCCCGCTCAATCATCTCGTCGGCGTCGGGCAACTCGCTCATGGGGCAGTATCTTGACCCGGGGTGGATGATGTCGTTTATCCCGTGGAGCACAAAGACGCGGTCGGCGCCGGCCTGCGTAATATCGTGCTCAAATCTCTTTATTCCGGCCTCGCCCCAATGTTTCTTTATGCGGTAGCTATACTCGCGCAAAATCCGGTTGCCTCCGATTCCCTTGCGGATTATCGAGCGGTTGGTAATTCCCAGCGAATAGATCTTGCGCGCCAGGCAGTCGGGCCAGGGCTGCGCGGTTATCGAGTCGCCGAAGGCAACAATTGCCGCGCAGTCGGCTGAAGTCAGAAAGTCAATCGTGTGCAGGAAGAGATACGGGCCGCCCTCGCCGTACTCCTCAAGCGGCATGCCGGCTTCTGCCGCCCAGTCGCCCTTACCGAAATACTTTGTAATATAAGGTCCGCTGTTTGAATGGCCGGTCATTACCTGTGTGAGGCCGGCAATATACATGCTCACACAGAATTCCCGCCCGGCCTCAACGGCAAAGGGGACCTCATCGCTCACAATTTCGCCACCCGCCGGGATAGTCACGCTTCCCTGCCCGCCGAAGGTCACCTCTGCATTTGTCGCCGGGTCTACATACTCGCCGGTCGTCCTCTGGGCAAGGTAAACCTTGTCGACCGTCACGCTCTCCGCCCCGTATTGGTTGGAGAAGTGCAGCCGCAGGGCCTTGGCGTTCATGGTCGGGAATATCACATAACGGAAGGTCTGGTCTTCAATATGGTCGGCATAGTTCTGAGCGATGTATGAGATTGAAGCACCCCAGCCGGCCACCCATTTTAAGTTGTCCATTAAAATATCAGCCTCCTGCCAAAAAAAGATTATGTCATGCTCCCGCTTGTCTGCTTGAGTATTACATCGTGATATCCGCCTTCGACAATGCTGGTTGCGGATACCAGGGTGATCTTGGCGTTCTTACGGAAATCAGCCAGATTTGTACAGCCGCAGTTGCACATGGTCGATTTGACCTTATACAGGCTCTTTGCCACGTTGTCGCGCAGCGGACCGGCATAGACGACATAAGAGTCGACGCCTTCCTCAAAGGACAGGTTTTCTTTTTCCTTGTCGCCGAGGTCATATCTCTGCCAGTTGCGGGCACGGTTTGAACCCTCGCCCCAGTATTCCTTTACATATGTGCCGTTAATCATGAGTTTTGACGTAGGGCTCTCGTCAAACCGGGCAAAGTAACGGCCGAGCATAAGGAAATCAGCACCCATGGCAAGGGCAAGCGTCATGTGGTAGTCGTACACGATGCCACCGTCCGAGCAAATCGGGATGTATATGCCGGTTTCGTTGAAATACTCGTCGCGGGCGGCGGCAACCTCAATCAGAGCGGTGGCCTGTCCGCGCCCGATGCCCTTTTGCTCGCGGGTAATGCAGATAGAGCCGCCTCCGATGCCTACCTTGACAAAATCGGCGCCGGCGCGGGCGAGGAAAAGGAAGCCCTCGCGGTCGACCACATTCCCTGCCCCTACTTTGACACTGTCGCCGTATTTTTCGCGGATAAAATCAAGCGTATGCTTCTGCCAGCAGGTGTACCCGTCGGAGGAGTCAATGCAGAGCACGTCTGCCCCTGCCTCAAGCAGCGCCGGAACCCGCTTTTCATAATCGTAGGTATTGATACCGGCTCCCACTAAATAGCGCTTTTTCGAGTCGAGCAGCTCCTGCGGGTTTTCCTTATGCTGCGAGTAGTCCTTGCGGAAAACGAGATAGAGCAACCTGTCCTCGCTGTCGACTATCGGCAACTGATTCAGCTTGTTGTCCCAGATTATGTCGTTTGCTTCCTTTAAGGTTGTGTTCTCGGGTGCCGTGATAAGCTTTTCGCGCGGGGTCATGAATTCCCTGACCTTAAGGGTCGGAGCCATACGGCTTACACGATAGTCCCGGCTGGTAACGAGGCCGAGCAGTTTGCCGTGCGCCGTGCCGTCATCGGTAACCGCAATCGTGTTGTGTCCGGTCTTCTGGACCAGCTTCAGGACGTCGGCAAGCGTGTCATCAGGCCGCAGGTTGGAATCGCTGACTACAAAGCCCGCCTTGTATGCCTTGACGCGGGCGACCATTGCAGCCTGATCCTCTATGGGCTGTGAGCAGTAAATAAATGAAAGCCCGCCTTCACGCGCGAGTGCAACAGCCATTTTATCATCCGAGACAGCCTGCATAATCGCGGATACGAGCGGGATGTTGAGGTATAACGAAGACTCTTCGCCTTTTTTAAATTTTACCAGCGGCGTACGGAGCGAAACATTCGAAGGGATACACTCCGGCGAAGTGTGCCCGGGAATGAGAAGGTACTCACTGAAGGTACGGGACGGTTCGTTGTAATAATATGCCATTATGCCCTCCGAAAAGAGATTCTTAACAAGCTTACAGTTTTATTTGATGTATTATATATTATTATACCATGTTTGGCAATAGCTTTTCGGGGCATTTACTTAAATTTCGGACATTCGCACTGTTTTCACAGGATGAAAAGCGGCAAATTCAATAAGTTATACAAACCCGAAACCAACCGCCACAGGGCGGTATCCGACACCCGATCCGAGCAGAAATTTCGCCGTCGGTCTGCCCCGAAAAGCTAAATAAGGTTTACTTGAATCAGATTAAGGCGGTACTGTGTTATTATTGTCCAAAACCGATTATTTAAATTTTATCTCAGCCCCGGCCAGCGGTTCATTGTGTTCCCCGATTGTAATGGCGGCCCAGGCTGCGGCGCTGCCGGCGAAGTTTGCCCTGGCAAGGTTTGTACATCCCTCAAAGCTGCGCTGGTATATAGCGACAAGTGTTGAGGGCAGGTTCACCTCGGTCAGCGCCGTGCAGCCTATAAAGCTGCCCCCGCATTCAAGCTCGCCGTCCAAGTAGCCGATGGTCTTTACTCCTTCGGGGATTGTCACCGAGGTCAGCGAAGTGCAGGAGTCGAATGTATTTGCACCGATAAATGTCAGGGATTGGCTGAGGCTTATATTCTCAAGCTTTTGGCAGGACAGGAAGGTGTAGTTGCCGAGCGAGACAACAGAATTACCGACGGTTACCGACTTAAGATGCTGCGAATACGAAAAAGCAAATTCCCGGACATGTGTCACGGTACTGTAAATGGTATAGCTCTCGTCGGTCCGGCCGGCCGGGTACCTTACAAGCTCGGTCCGGTCAAACGAGTAGAGGACACCCGACTCGTCGGCATAGGCGGTGTTGGCGTCCGAGACTATGATTGACTCAAGCTTTGTGCAGTTGCCGAAGGCGTTCTGACCGATTTCATCCACCCCGGCGCCGATATTTATGGTTTTCAGTCCGGAGCCGTAAAACGCAGCCTGTCCGATTTTTTTGACCGAATCGGGTATGTTTATCGAGGTAAGGCCGCTGCAGCTCATGAAGGCGCGGTTGCCTATCTCAATTATGCTGTCGGGCAGGAGTACCGAGGTGATGTTGAGCATGCCCTCAAATGCGCCGTTTGCGATCTTTGTTACCGGCTTGCCGGCGTATTCGGCCGGGATTACAATGCTGCCTATTGCGTTTTTGCAGCCGGTAATTTCGGCGTAATTGTCATATGCTTCAACCAAAAGCTCCGGCTCGCTGCTGATAGTCGTCCAGTATGAGCCGTCCTCAAGTGCCCTTGAGATGCTCTCGATTATTTCTTCGGGACTCATCGTGGTGGTCTCGTCTTTGCCGCCATTCCCCCGGCAGGCCGCAAGCGACGCCAGCAGAATGAGGGCAACAATAGCTGTTATAATTCGCTTCATTGGTTAATTATCCTTTGTTTTTTCATAATTCTATCGCGACATTTTGCTTTTGTCAATGCCGGAGTGTTGGCTGCGTGTGAATTTTATCTGTCAGCCGGCTGAAAATTTCCGTTTGCGGGCTTGTTTTGTCTATTGATTTCAGTAGTTATAACAACAGCCATATATTGTAAGAGTTATAACATGGTGTTAGCCCGGTTTTTGGTCGTTTTGTTTGCTTCGGCTGATTAGGTGGCCGTGTAGCCTGTCATTTCGTGCTGTCGGTGTGAATATATATTCTGTACAAAGTCGGATAGCAGAATTGACGGGAGAAAAAATGAACGACGAAAAATGCTACAGGTGGCCGCCCGGCGCTGCCCCCCGGGGGGTCTGTTCCGCAACGGAAGCCGGCAGACCCGGCCGCCCCCCGGGGGACAGTATACCCCGCCCCGCCGGGATTGACGGGGCGGGGCGGCAGCCCGCCGGCACAGCCGCGCTGGCGGGCTCGCCGGGCGGCCTTGACGAGGCGGCCGTCGCCAAATCAAGAGCGCTTTACGGCCCGAATATCCTCAGCAAAAGGAAAAAGAAAAGCTTTTTCAGACGTTTTCTTATAAATATGTGGGACCCGGTCACAAGAATACTTATTGCCGCGCTTGCCGTCAACCTCATCGTAAAATTGCGCGGCGGCGACTGGGTCGAGTGCGTCGGCATTGCAGTGACCGTCCTTATTGCCACCTTTATCTCAACAATCTCGGAATACGGCAGCGAGACCGCATTTGAAAGACTCAACGCCGAGGCCGGTCAGGAATACTGCCGGGTCAGGCGGAGCGGGAAAATTCAAAGAATCAAAACCGCTGACGTGGTCGTCGGCGATATTGTCCTGCTTTCCCCCGGGGACAAGGTCCCGGCTGACGGGCTTATGATAAGCGGGGCCGTGTTTGTCAACCAGTCGGCTATGACCGGTGAGAACCGCGAGGTTGAAAAAAGGCCGTCCTCAAACCGGCGAATTGATCCTGCGGCGCCCTCGGCAGTGCTGCGGGGGTGCGCTGTCATGTCGGGCGAGGGCGAGGCGCTCATCTGCGCCGTCGGCGATTCCACCTTCCTTGGAGAAATCTCGCGCGAGGTTCAGGAGGAAAAGCGCGACAGCCCCTTAAAACTCCGTCTGGCAAAGCTGGCCGGGCAGATAAGCAGGCTTGGTTATGTCATGGCGACTCTGGTCGCCGCGGTATATCTTTTTGACATACTGGTGATAGACAGCGGCTCTAAGTACGATATAATCCTACAAAAGCTAGCCGACTGGCGCTTTATGGCTTCGTCCCTGCTCCATGCGCTCACACTTGCCTTGACGGTGATCGTCGTAGCGGTGCCCGAAGGGCTGCCCATGATGATAGCCGTCGTCCTTGCGGCCAACATGCGGCGCATGGTGCGCGACAATGTGCTGGTCCGCAATCCAGCCGGAATCGAGGCGGCGGGCAGCATGAATATTCTGTTTGCCGACAAAACCGGAACTCTGACCGAGGGGCGGCTCAGCGTGGGCGACATATATGCAGGCGACGGCACAAAATTCTCCGGGGTTAGCGACCTGCGAAAAAAAAGCGGCTTTTTGTACAGCCGCTTCTGCATCTCGGCACACCTTAATAATTCGGCAAGCCTTGAAGGCGGCCAACTCTCAGGCGGCAACTCGACCGACCGCGCGCTGCTTGCCGCCGTAGCGGGAAACCGAAAACCTTCCGGCTGGCGGACCCTCCGGCGACTGCCCTTTGACAGCGTACGCAAGTATTCGGCAGCAGAGATAACCGGCGACAAAAGGCTCACCCTGATAAAAGGCGCACCCGAGCTGCTTTTGCCCTACATCCGCAGCACATACCTCCCCGACGGCAGCACTACCCCGGCAAATATCCGCGGCATTTCCGGACTTATAAAAAAACTCAGTTCAGCCGGCAACCGTGTAATACTGCTCGCCGAGGGCACCGGGGGGCTAAAGCCGCAGGATTTTGGCGCGCTGACGCTGGTCTGCCTTGTGATTCTTGACGACAAGCTGCGCCGAGAGGCTGCCGCCGCGGTGTCCGAGTTGCGGGGCGCGGGAATTCACGTGGTGATGATAACCGGCGACAGCCGTGAGACCGCCGCCTCTGTTGCCGCGCGCTGCGGCATACTCGGAGGCGGCGTTGACCTCTGCATTGACAGGAGCGAGCTTGCCGGAATGTCGGACATGAAGCTCAAGGAAATACTGCCCCGGCTCGGGGTGCTCGCGCGGGCGCTGCCCTCAGACAAAAGCCGGTTGGTGAGAGTCGCTCAGGAGGCTGGCCTCGTCGTGGGGATGACCGGTGACGGAATCAACGACGCACCGGCTCTCAAGCGCGCCGATATCGGTTTTTCAATGGGCTGCGGGACGCAGGTAGCCAAGGAGGCCGGGGATATAATCATCCTCGACAACAACCTTGCCTCGGTATCGCGCGCCGTGCTCTACGGCAGAAGCATCTTCAAGAATATACGGAAATTCATCACACTTCAGCTTACCATGAACTTCTGCGCGGTAGGTGTGTCTATGATAGGCCCCTTTATAGGCGTCGACGCTCCGGTCACCGTGGTGCAGATGCTCTGGATCAATATTGTGATGGACACCCTCGGCGGGCTGGCCTTCGCCGGTGAGCCGGCGCTGTCCTCATACATGAAGGAAAAGCCCAAGCGCCGCGACGAACCGATACTCAACAGTTACATGATAAACCAAATCGTCATCCTCGGCGGTTTCACGGTGGCGCTCTGCATTGCCTTCCTGAAAATGCCTGTCATTGTGTCGCGCTTCAGAGTTATGCCCGACAACCTTTGCCTTATGACCGCCTTCTTTGCGCTCTTTATTTTCTCCTCTGTGTTCAACTGCTTCAACGCGCGCACCGACCGCCTGCGGCTTCTCGCCGGGATCGGCCAAAACCGCACTTTTATTTTCATTGTGTTCTCGGTGCTGGCTGTGCAGTTGATTTTCGTCTATCTGGGCGGCAGCGTCCTGCGGACCATGCCGCTGCTCCCCTCCGAAATGCTGACAACCATGTTTATTTCCCTTTTAGTCTTCCCTGCCGAATTCCTCCGCAAGCTGCTCTGGCGCGCCCTTGTCGGAAAAAAGGGGTATTAACTCCGGGGCTCCGCGCCCGGACCCCCGCTTTTTTCAGGGGCTTTGCCCCCGTACCCCCACTTAAGTAAGAAAAAAGTTCCTTAAGAATCCTCAAAAACTAACAACTCTATTTCGCAAAAAAACGCGCGCTTTATTTCACGCGACATATAGCTAATATCTGAGCGTGTTTCTTTGCACATGCAAAAAACAAAAAATACGGGGCTGCCGCAGATCTTTCTGCAGCAGCCCCGCAAAATTGTGGTTTATTTTCTGGTCACTATGCCTGACCCGACGCTGTAAGGTATCGGCAGTATGACCGTGTCGCCCTGCACTCCTGTTACATACACTTCCTTGAAGTTGGGATTCTGCCCTCCGGAAACATACTCAGGCGAGAACAACACCACGTTGTATTTTTTGGTCTTGTAGTTCGGGTAAGCATTAGACCCCTGCGGCCAAAGCAGGGTTTCTGGCAACATATACATGTATGCCATTATTACGCCATTATCATTGCCCCATGTCGAGTAGCCGTGGTGCGACACCTGAACGATATCCGACCTGAGATAATCGCCATACATGCGCGCGCATATCTCGAGCGCGTTTCCGGTCGCGTCTCCGGTCATCATAAATATGGTTTTGTTATCCCCCTCACCGAACGTCATTTTTATAACAAGCGAGGTTGTATTTAAAGCGTTGCAGATTTTGGGGCCGAAGCTCTCTATCGTATAGAGAATCTCCATTGTAAGGTCAGCGATATAGAACACCTGACCGACATGCACCCACTGGACGTCGGCACCGAAATAATTTGCCGCCGTGAAGGTATTGGTATAGCCGCCGCCTTCCCCCGAGCTCCAGTTTGAGGAATACGCATTCATCGCCTTGGTGCGTTCGGAATCTGCTATGAAATTCACAAGGAATTTCTCGACCTTGATCCCCGAGAAAGAACTGTAACGTTTCAGCACACCCATATGGTCGCCGTGAGCGTGGGTTATTATCCAGGCGGCAACCGTCGGCTTCTGGCCCGGCTTTAAATATCCGGCCGACTGTTGTTTCATTGCATTTACAAGATTTGCTGCGTTGTCGCTTCTATCGAAGCCGCCGTCGATGACGACGAACCTCCCGTCGGTCAAGCGGATGAGAATACTCAATCCGTTGCCGACATATGAACCGCCGCTCTTGTATTCAAGGCCGAAACCAGTGATTTGAGAGGTGGTAACCGCGGTGTAAACATTGTCGGATTTGAGCCCTACGGGTTTGGCAAGAGGTTCGATGATGATACGGGCCGCTTTTTCATAATTGTAATACCCGGCGTTTACGGTATAGTTGCTGTTATTATATGTAGCAAACAGGTTGCCGACGATTTCATTCGTCGTGTATTCGACATATCCCGAATCCTCGAGTTTTTCAAGGTATTCGCGATATTCGTCGGCATTGGTCTTTGTCACATACACCATAATGCCTTTGTTGCTGCAGGGATATGTAGTCGAGAAAGTGCCGCCCTCGTAAACCGGGATAGCCGCCAGTTTGGTGTCGACAGTGTCGCTTATAACTGTGTCGGCCGTAATAGTGAGCGAGCCTTCCTCTGCATTGTTCTTGATAAAGTCTATCAGCTTGCTTGTTGCGACTTTAAGCGCTAAATCCGAGTATGCCGCAACCACCAGCTTGTTCCCTATTATCTTTATCAGATAGTCGCCGTAGCCGATTTGCGAGTAGACATATTGGGATTCATCATAATTGGTCAGGCCGACAAGGATTTCAATTCTATCGGGATCGTGTGTGCCGTCTTTGGTCCAGTCGGTGGTTATCTTCTCGGGGGCAGTTCCGGTGGCATTCTTGATTGCATTGTAAATGTCAATAGCGCAGGTCACCGAAACCGATTCGTTGGTAAGATTATCGGCACGAACCACATAGCAGCTTGACTGTTTATTTGCTACTATTGGAAGGTCGTTTGGCTCCGGCATTGTTGTTTCTGACGTCGTTTCTGTCGTTGTTTCTGTCGTTGTTTCTGCCGGTGTTTTATCGGTTGTGTCATCTTTGTCATCATTTACCCGACATGAAACGAACATCGTCGCCACAACGAGCAATGCAAGGAGAAGAGATAAAAGCCTGTTGGGAATCTTCATCACTACATGTTCCTTTCTCTAGATTATCAACAAAAATGGTTAGCACTATTATTGTACCATACCTCATAATCGGATTTCAATATTTCCGACGAATTTTCTACAATGAATACAATTCGGGGGAATTATGTACCATAGGGTTTGTTTTTACTATTGATTATGAGTTTACATGATGGTATAATAAAACAAAACATTTTGGCTGCAGGGAGAATGATATGGATACTGTAAAATATGATGGCGAGGGTTATTCGACCGTCATCAGTTATGAAAGCTGGCGCGTCGGGCTTATCCGCTGGGCCGAGCGCTTTGAAAAGGTTGACTACTTTGAGCGGCACAATCTGACAGATGAGGTCTTCGTCCTGCTCTGCGGCGAGGCCGTCCTCTATGTCGCGGATGAGGCGATGAATGTCACTCAGCATAAAATGGAGCGCGGAATACTTTACAATGTGCGGCGCGCCGAGTGGCACGCGCTTACCATGTCGCGTGACGCGCTTGTAATGGTGGTCGAAAACGCGGACACCTCAACAGAAAACAGCGATTACGTCAACCCCGACGGGAGCCCCAGAAAATGAAAAACACCCGGCTGGCCGATATACTGCGCCCAACGAGCTTTGATGAAATCGTCGGGCAGCGGCGGCTTTTCGGCGAGCGGGGAGTGATTCGTCAGATGGTAGAGGCCGGGCGGGTGACGAATATGATTTTTCACGGGCCGCCCGGGACCGGAAAAACCAC